>NZ_JAFGYI010000407.1:0-429 GCF_017490905.1 Pseudomonas sp. 32_A
GCGGAGACTGATCGATGAAAACGCCGCCGTGCGCGCTTGGGCTGCTGGCGCTCTGCCTGACGATGTTGTGCGCCTGCACGCAAGCCCCGCCCTCAACGGCGCCGACGATTTCGCTCAACGAATGCGCGGCGGTGACGCCGTGCACGATGCCGGCGATGGCGCCGCGAACCAACGGTGAACTCAGCGACGCGCTGCACGTCGCGCGCGCGGCGTGGGCGCGCTGCGCGTCCGAAGTCGACATGATCGCGACGTGTCAGGCACGCGTGCGGCGGACGGACGGCCATGAATAAGCCGAGCAGCCTACGCGCCGCGCTCGTCGCCGCGTTGCCGCAGCTCAACGCCTCGCCGGACCAGTTGCTCGTGTTCGTCAACGAAGGCCGGATCGAGGCGACGGGCACGCGCACGGCGTCGTTCGACTATGAATACGAG
>NZ_JAFGYI010000408.1:0-429 GCF_017490905.1 Pseudomonas sp. 32_A
GTATGCAAGCAGGTCCTTGTCGGTGAGCGCCGGGTCCTTCTTGACGACGAAGAGCTTCACCGCCTCGCCCGAATGCTCGTCGGGCACGCCGACCGCCGCGACCTCGAACACGCCCGGGTGCGACGCGACGACGTCCTCGACCTCGTTCGGATAGACGTTGAAACCCGACACGAGGATCATGTCCTTCTTCCGATCGACGATCTTCACGTAGCCGCGCGCGTCCATCACGCCAACGTCGCCCGTCTTGAAGAACCCGTCCGGCATCATCACCTTCGCGGTTTCGTCCGGGCGGTTCCAGTAGCCCGCCATCACCTGCGGGCCGCGGATACAGATCTCGCCCGGCTGGCCGAGCGGCACGTCGTCGCCCGCGTCGTCGCGAATCGCGATCTCGGTCGACGGCAGCGGCAGGCCGATCGTGCCGCTATATTC
>NZ_JAFGYI010000409.1:0-429 GCF_017490905.1 Pseudomonas sp. 32_A
GTGCGGTGCAACCCGGCGCGGTCGCCAAGTTCCTCTTGCGAAATGTTTTGCGCCGCGCGGATTCTTTTCAAATTTCTGGAAAGACGATTCCGGAGCGCCGCTTGCCCAGGCTTTAACTTTTCGTTCATGGAGCCAGAGCATTGCGGAACGCGGTGTTTGTATCTACAGCCGAAACGTCGACAGAGTTTACATCTACAGAGTTTGCATCTACAATCCTCTCATTGAAGCCTGCGGCCGATGCTGTTGTTGCGGCGACGGCGAGACAGCGCGCTATCGCAGGCTGCACAGGTCACGCTTTATCGAAAAAGGCGCTCCGGGCGACATGAGCGATGAACGGCGGCGGCGCCGTTGTTGAGAGGATTGAAAAGTTCTCGCCCACTCTCGGACGTTAGCTGTTACCTGATTGATAACTCATTGACTATAAGTAAC
>NZ_JAFGYI010000410.1:0-428 GCF_017490905.1 Pseudomonas sp. 32_A
GGGTAAGGTCGTCCTGGGCGTCAAGGGCAAGCAGAAGGGGAAGCCGCAAGCGGATAGTTCGCTGCGTGATACCGAGAATGTGCCGCTCTCCGATGATATCGGCGTCTATTTCGAGCGGGAGGTGCTTCCGCACGCGCCGGACGCCTGGATAGACGAACAGAAGAACAAGGTCGGCTATGAGATTCCGTTCAATCGGCATTTCTACGTGTTCGAGCCCCCGCGCGACCTGCATACGATTGACGAAGAATTGAAGGCGGTGTCGGCCAACATCATGAGGATGCTTGAGGAGTTGGCGGAATGAGCTTGCCCCAATATGCGAAATACAAGGATAGTGGGGTGCCATGGCTGGGACAAGTGCCCACACACTGGCTGGTGCAGCGCCTCAAGGAGGTAATTGCATTCATCGAATCGGGTGTAAGCGTCAATGC
>NZ_JAFGYI010000411.1:0-428 GCF_017490905.1 Pseudomonas sp. 32_A
CGAAAAAAGCAGATCGGCTCGCGAGTCGAGTATTTATTCGATTTTTGGAATCGCTTCCAGCGCCCGTACGGCCGCCGCCGGATCGTCACCCGTCTTCAATCCAGCCCTGCCCACCGTTCACCATATCGAAACACCGAAATTCAGACTAGAAAACCCGTCACGCATTGGAAACGGTTTCCGGCATTTTTTATCCATTTAAGCGTTCAAATCTGCATGTCAACCTGTTTATTTGTTTTGGTATATCAAACATCTTCGCAGCGGCGATAGGAAAATTCATATTGAGTTTCGGATAACGCCAACGAAAGATGTACCGAACAATTTACTGAGAGACATCTGATGAGTTCCGGCCAGCCTCCGTCTGTGAACGAAGGTGCGAGCCAGCCCGAGGGTGCGATCGGAAGCGCGAGGCCCGCGTCGCTTTCTTCCGG
>NZ_JAFGYI010000412.1:0-428 GCF_017490905.1 Pseudomonas sp. 32_A
GTTCAGCAGGCTTTGATCAGTCGAGCAGGTTGTTCGACAGTCCGAGCGAGTGGTGCAGCAGCCACACCGGATGCACGATCTTGACACCCGAGGACATGGAAATCTGCCAACGGCACGTCTCGGTATCACACACTCCAACGCCCTCGTTGTGATCCTGCATGTGCCTGAACACACCCGCACCGATCTTCTGGGCGACCTCATAGCGCTCGGCCTTCAGACCGTAGGTACCGGCGATACCACAGCACGGCTCGTTAGACTCCAGCACCTTGACACCCGGAATGAGCTCCATAAGCTGAACTGCCGGGAATCCCATGCCCTGGCTCTTGACCTGGCAGGGCTGGTGATAAGGAACCGTGATGTCGATCGGACGGAATTGCGAAGTGTCGAGTTCACCATTGCGGTACTCGTCCATGAGGAACTCTGAAAAG
>NZ_JAFGYI010000057.1:0-29360 GCF_017490905.1 Pseudomonas sp. 32_A
GGGGGAATCGGGGTGGGGCATCACGCTGGCGGTGATGGTGTGCTTGCGATATTCACAGTGAAGAGATTGCATCGTCCTTACCTCGCTGTGGCATGTGAAGCAGTTACCTTCATATACCACAGCAAGGGGCCGGGAGTTCCCGGCCCGACGAGCGAGCCGCGATGACGCTCAGCCTTTGAGCTCGGTCGGCTGGATGACTTCGACCCAGTAGCCGTCCGGGTCCTTGACGAAGGCCAGGTGGTTCATGCGCCCGTCCTGCAGGCGCTTCTGGAACGGCACATCCAGGGCCTCGAAGCGCGCGCAGGCGGCGCGTACGTCCGGTACCGAGATGCAGATGTGGCCAAAGCCGCGCGGGTCGGTGTTGCCGTTGTGGTAGGTGAAGTCGGCATCGTTCTCGGTGCCGTGGTTGTGGGTCAGCTCCAGCACACCGGGGATCGACTTCATCCACTGGTGGCGTTCGCTGTCATCGGCCGGGATCTGCGCCGGGTCGACCAGGGCCAGGAAGTACAGGCTGAAGGCAGCTTCGGGGAAGTCGCGCTTGTCCACCAGGCGGAAGCCCAGCACGCGGGTGTAGAAGTCCAGGGACTTCTCGATGTTCTTGACCCGCAGCATGGTGTGGTTGAAAACGAACTGGGCGGTGGCGGTGTCCGGTTGGGCGGTGACGCCAGGCAGGGTTTGCAGATCGTGCAGGCTCATGGGAACTCCTGAGACGGGGCCGGGCGCAGGGCACCGGCAAAACAGACAGGCTGGCCATGATACGGCAGTGTGCCGATTGCGCAAATGAAAGCGCCCTGCACGAGGCAGGGCGCTGGAATTAGAGGCCCGCATGTGCGGGCGCGTGATGGGGTCGCTAGTCCTTTAGCTGTCTCGATACTGAGCCAGCCCTTGTGAAAAAAGTGTGAAGTACGTGTGGACGTTTCATCAGCGTACCCAGCTTTCTACCGTGGCGGCTCCGTATTGTTCTTTCCAGGCCTTGAGCCCACGGTGGTTGCCGCCTTTGGTCTCGATCCGCTCGCCGGTGTGCGGGTTGGTGTAAACCTTCACCACGCGCGCGCGGCGCTGTTGCTTGGGTGCTGCGCTGGAAACCCGGGTCACTGCCTTCGGGTCGAGGATGGCGATGATATCGCGCAGGCTCTTGTCGTAGCTTTTCATCAGGCCGACTAGTTTCTGCTCGAATTCGATTTCGCGTTTGAGGCCGGCATCCTTTTTCAACGCTTCCAGTTGCGCCATCTGTTCCTGGAGCGCTTTTTCGGCAGCACGAAACTCTGCAAGTCTGGACACTGTAATCACTCCTGTACGTCGGTCGTGGCAGGGCGTGACGAACATTGAAGAAGAATAAAAACGCCGGCCACGCGGGTGGGTTCCGCTGTTCGCTGATATCGAGTGTAGTCATTCGCGGG
The DNA here is from genome assembly GCF_017490905.1 of Pseudomonas sp. 32_A. Taxonomy (NCBI): domain Bacteria; kingdom Pseudomonadati; phylum Pseudomonadota; class Gammaproteobacteria; order Pseudomonadales; family Pseudomonadaceae; genus Pseudomonas; species Pseudomonas sp. 32_A. The sequence goes on from NZ_JAFGYI010000057.1 coordinate 1,401, forward strand.
TATTGGGTAAACTGCAAACTTTTTGTAAGTAAGCCGGGAACTTTCCTAGTTTTGCGTGCGGTATTGTCCGGTTTTTCCGAGGTTGCCTTGCGGCGCGCTTAGACCATGGTCCAATGGCCCGTGCCAGAGCCATCGCGCGATAATTTCAGATGATGGCCGGCTATTGTTCGGCCCCCTCGCAGTACCGTGGCCAACCCGTGCCACAGGTTGTTTACTCGCCTTATTCTGGATGTTTTCTCCCATGTTTGCCCCTTTCCCCCTCGCCCCCGGGCGTCGTGTTGCCGGCCTGTTCCTGTTGTGTGCCGGCGTCAATGCCCAGGCCGCCGGTTTTCTTGAAGACAGCAGTGCAAAGGTCGAAGCACGCAATGTCTATTTCAACCGGGATTTTCGTGACGGCCACAGCAGTTCCAGCCAGGGTGCGTCCAAGCGCGAAGAATGGGCACAAGGTTTCATCCTCAATGTGCAGTCGGGTTATACCCAGGGACCGGTAGGTTTTGGCGTGGATGCGCTGGGCATGTTCGGTTTCAAACTTGACTCCAGCCCGGCGGACAGTAACAGCGGCCTGTTGCCGTCTTCCGGCCACGACCCGCGCCACTCGGCGGACCAGTACGCGAAGATGGGCCTGGCGGCCAAGGCCAAGGTTTCCAATACCGTGCTCAAGTACGGTTCGATGATGCCGGATGTGCCGCTGCTCAAGTACAACGATGGCCGCCTGCTGCCGACCATGTTCCATGGCGCCATGCTCACTTCCGAAGAAGTGCGCGACCTGAAGTTCACCCTGGCCCGCCTGGACAAGTACACCGCACGGGATTCCACTGACCGCCAGGACATTCGCGTGCATTGCAAGAACAAGCGCTATGCCTGCGATATCGAGGCTGACCACTTTGACCTGGCCGGTGTCGATTACCGTTTCAACGAGCGCTTCAGCGCCCAGTACCAGGTGGCCAAGCTGGAGAACATCTACCGCCAGCACTTCCTCGGCATGGTGGCCAGCCAGCCATTGGCGTTGGGCACCCTGTCGGCAGACCTGCGCTTGATCAAGAGTGATGACATCGGCAATGCCCGAGCTGGCGAAATCGACCATCGCGCCTTCAGCGGCATGCTCGGCTACAGCCTGGGTGGCCACAAGCTCAGTGCCGGCTGGCAGCGCATGTATGGCGACAGTGCCATGCCGTACCTGGATGGCAGCAACCCGTACCTGGTCAACTATGCCCAGGTCAACGACTTTGCCGCTGCCCAGGAGCGCTCCTGGCAGGTGCGTTATGACTACGACTTCAAGGCCCTGGGTGTGCCCGGGCTGACCTTCTTCACCCGATACATCAACGGTGACAATATCAAGGTGCCGGGCAGCACGGCCGAAGGTAAGGAGTGGGAACGCGACACCGAGTTCAAGTACCAGGTGCAAAGTGGCACGTTCAAGGACGTCAGCGTGCGCCTGCGTAATTCCACTTACCGCAGCAACTATGAAAAGTGGGCGCGTGACATGGATGAGACGCGGGTCATTGTCAGCTACAACTTCTCCATCTTCTGACGGGTTGCTTTGCCAAATATCGGCAGCCACCTGACAATGGCTGCTGGTTCCCGCACAGGGCAGGGCAATGAAAGACCTGTTGTTGATCGGCATCGGCCCGGGTGACCCGCGCCAGGTCACCTACGAGGCGGTCGATGCGCTGCGCCAGGCCAGCGTGTTCTTCGTGCTCGACAAAGGCGGCGACAAGGACGAACTGGTGCGCCTGCGCAAGGCCATTGTGCAACGCTACCGGCCCGAGGGCGGCTACCGCCTGGTGCAGGTGGCCGACCCTGCTCGCGATGGCCAGGCGGATGATTACCTGGGCGCGTTGCAGGACTGGCACCGGCAGCGTGCTGCGCTGTATGCCCAACTGATCGAGCAGGAGGTCGGCGACGGTGAAACCGGCGCCTTTCTGCTGTGGGGCGAGCCGACGCTGTACGACAGCACGCTGCGCATCCTTGGCCTGGTCCGTGAGCGTGGTGTAGCGCTGCGCCTGCAGGTAATTCCGGGCATCAGCAGCGTGCAGGCGTTGGCAGCGCGTCATCAGGTGCCGCTCAATCGTGTCGGTGAGCCGCTGACCGTCTTGCCAGGGCGGCGCCTGGCCGGGCAGGGGCAAATCGACAATGTGCTGGTGATGCTCGACGGACAGTGCGCGTTTGCGCGGCTTGATGACCCGGCGCTGATGATCTACTGGGGTGCTTACCTGGGCACCGCGGATGAGGTGCTGATTGCCGGGCCGTTGCAGGCGGTGAAGGCACAGATACTCGAAGTGCGTGAGCGGGAGCGGGCGCGCAAGGGGTGGATCATGGATAGCTACCTGTTGCGCCGGGAGCTGTGAGGTGTACAGCCTGTTCCGGCCCCTTCGCGGGTAAACCCGCTCCCACAGGTACAGCGCCAGCTTCAGGGCTGCGCGTTCCCTGTGGGAGCGGGTTTACCCGCGAAGCAGGCGTCACCGATTTCATGGGCTACCCAGAATGGCCTGCACCTTCTCCCGCAACTGGTCGATACTGAACGGCTTGCCGATCAGGTGCATGCCCTCCGGCACATCGAAACTCTCGGCATAGCCACTGGCGAACAGCACCGGCAACAGCGGCCGCAGTTCGCGCGCCTTGCCCGCCAGCTCTTCGCCGCGCATGTCCGGCAGCCCCACGTCGGTCACCATCAGCGCCAGCTGCTGGCCCGGGTCCTCGAGAATGCGCAGCGCCGCACTGGCATGCTCTGCCTCGATGACCTTGTAGCCCAGTTCGTCGAGCACTTCGACCATCAGCATGCGTACGATGTCGTCGTCTTCGACTACCAGAAGGTGCATGGTTCGGATCCTGTACGAATGAATGTCTTTAATCTGTGCTCCGGATGGCAGCAGAAGTTCCCGAGGATACCGGGCCCTGCAATCAGATGGAACGATTGGCGCACGCTACCTTCAAATACTGGCTAAATGCCCTGCCAGACCCGGCAAAGCTGGTTAGACTCGCTTAACAGGACGGCGCAGTGGCAGATAATGACAAAGACTGATCCGCCACACTTTTCAATGGACTTTTTAGCTCGGGCGTTTTCACATGATTCAAGCAGCCTCGATGGACCAGCGAAGCTTCCGCAAGCTGTTGAGCCGCAACGTTGGCCTGCCACTGGGGGTAGGCCTGCTGGGGGCCGTGGCCTTCGTCGCGGTGATCAACTACCTGCTTTCCGCCTTGCAATGGGTCGAGCACACCGACCGGGTGATCGGCAATGCCAACGAAACGGTCAAACTGTCGATCGACATGGAAACCGGCATGCGCGGCTTCCTGATCACCGGCGACGAGCGTTTCCTCGACCCTTACGAGGTGGCCAAACCGCGCATTATCGACAGCCTGCAGAGCCTGCGCGGCATGGTTGGCGACAATCCGCAACAGGTCGAACGTATCGACCGCCTGATCGCCTTGCAGCAGGCCTGGAATGCCTTTGGCAGCCAGATGATCGAGCTGCGCCGCAACGAGGGTGATTACCGCGCCCTGGTCGGCAACGGCCGCGGCAAGCGCCTGACCGACGAGATCCGCAAGGAGTTCGACAACCTGATCAGCAGCGAACAACAGTTGCGCATGACGCGCAACGAGAGGGTCAACAGTGTGACCGTCACGGTCATGTCGGCCTTCGTGCTGTTCATTGTTGGCCTCAGCGCTTTGCTGGCCTACCTCGGGCGGCGCGACCTGGTGGCGCTGTCGACTACCTATGATGAAAATTTCCAGGCCCAGCAGCGCGCGGCCGAGGTCCTCGAGCACCAGGCCTGGCTGCGCAACGGCCAGACCCAGCTGGCCGAACAGGTGCTGGGGCAGCTGACCCTGCCCATGCTCGGTGACAATATCCTGCGCTTCTTCGGCGCTTACCTGGGCAGCGTGGTGGGCGCGGTGTATGTGCGTGACGAGCACGGCCGCCTGGTGCGCGTGGCCAGCTATGGCCTGGATGCCGAGGAGCAGGCTCGCCAGCAGGTGCTGGGCGACCACGAGGGCCTGTTGGCCCAGGCCGTGCGCGAAGGGCGGCTGCTGCGCCTGGACGACTTGCCGGAAGGCTACTTCCACTTCAGTTCTGGCCTGGGCCGCGGCCAGCCGCGCAGTGCCTTGCTGATGCCAGCCCGCGACGACGGGCAGATAAACGGCATCGTCGAGCTGGGCTTCCTGCGGCCGTTGCAGCAGCGTGACGAGGAACTGCTGCAGCAGGTCGGTGGCAACCTCGGCATTTCCATCGAAAGCGCCCGCTACCGGCAGCGCCTGCAGGAAGTGCTGGCCGAGACCCAGCAACTGAACGAAGAGCTGCAAGTGCAGCAGGAAGAGCTGAAAACCGCCAACGAAGAGCTCGAAGAACAATCCCGCGTGCTCAAGGAGTCCCAGGCCCACCTGGAAACCCAGCAGGCGGAACTGGAGCAGACCAACGAGCAGCTGTCCGAGCGCACCGAAGCGCTGGACCGCAAGAACGACGAGCTGCTGCATGCCCAGGACGAACTGCAGGCGCGCGCCGATGAGCTGCAGCGTTCGAGCAAGTACAAGTCCGAATTCCTCGCCAACATGTCCCACGAGCTACGCACGCCGCTGAACAGTTCGCTGATCCTGGCCAAGCTGCTGGCGGAGAACGGCGAGGGCAACCTCAGCGACGAGCAGGTCAAGTTCGCCGAATCCATCTACTCGGCCGGCAACGACCTGCTCAACCTGATCAACGACATTCTCGACATCGCCAAGGTAGAAGCCGGCAAGCTCGAAGTGCGCCCCGAAAACACCCAGGTGGAACGCCTGGTCGAAGGCCTGCGCGGCATGTTCGAGCCGCTGGCCGGGCACAAGGGCCTGGCCTTCGAGGTGACCACCGAGGCGCAGGTGCCGGCCACGCTGTTCACCGACCGCCAGCGCCTGGAGCAGATTCTCAAGAACCTGCTGTCCAACGCCATCAAGTTCACCGAGCGCGGCCAGGTCAGCCTGAACATCGGCTACCAGCCCGACCACGGCATCGTCTTTGCCGTGCGCGATACCGGTATCGGCATTGCTGTCGACCAGCAGGAGGCGATCTTCGGCGCCTTCCACCAGGTCGATGGCACCAGCAACCGCCGCTATGGCGGCACCGGCCTGGGGCTGTCCATTTCCCGCGACCTGGCGCACCTGCTGGGCGGACAGATCAGCGTCGACAGCAGCCCCGGCCAGGGCAGCGTATTCAGCCTGATCCTGCCGGAGCGCTATGAGCGCGTGGGGCAGGACATCGAACCGCTCAGCCTGCGCCCGGCCGTCGATACCTTGCCACCCGCGCCGCAGGTGCCGGTGGCCGCAGCGCCGAAACGGCCGCAGCCGGCGTTTGCCGACGACCGCGAGCAAGCGCCGTTCGGCAACCGCTGCATCCTGGTGATCGAGGACGAACCGAATTTCGCCCGCATCCTCTTCGACCTGGCTCACGAACTGGGTTACAGCTGCCTGGTGGCGCAGGGCGCCGACGAAGGCTTCGAGCTGGCCGTCCAGTACATCCCCGATGCGATCCTGCTGGACATGCGCCTGCCTGACCATTCCGGCCTGACCGTGCTGCAGCGCCTGAAGGAACAGGCCAATACCCGGCACATCCCGGTGCACATCATTTCCGTGGAAGACCGGGTCGAGGCGGCCATGCACATGGGCGCCGTCGGCTACGCGGTCAAGCCCACCAGCCGCGAAGAACTCAAGGAAGTGTTCGCCCGCCTGGAAGCCAAGTTGACTCAGAAGCTCAAGCACATCCTGCTGGTGGAGGACGACGACCTGCAGCGCGAAAGCATCGCCCGCCTGATCGGTGACGACGATGTCGAGATCACCGCCGTGGCCATGGCCCAGGATGCCCTGGCGTTACTGCGCGAGAATATCTACGACTGCATGATCATCGACCTCAAGCTGCCGGACATGCTCGGCAACGAGCTGCTCAAGCGCATGACTGCCGAAGACATCCGGGCTTTCCCGCCGGTGATCGTGTATACCGGGCGCAACCTGACCCGCGAAGAAGAAGCCGACCTGCTCAAGTACTCGCGCTCGATCATCATCAAGGGCGCCCGCTCGCCGGAGCGCTTGCTCGACGAAGTGACGCTGTTCCTGCACAAGGTCGAGTCGCAGCTGTCCAACGAACGCCAGCGCATGCTCAAGACCGCGCGCAGCCGCGACAAGGTATTCGAAGGCCGCAAGGTGTTGCTGGTGGACGACGATGTACGCAACATCTTCGCCCTGACCAGCGCGCTGGAGCACAAGGGCGCGATCGTCGAAATCGGCCGCAATGGGCGCGAGGCCATCGAGCGCCTGGAGCAGCATGACGACATCGACCTGGTGCTGATGGACGTGATGATGCCGGAAATGGACGGCTTCGAGGCCACCCGGCTGATCCGCCAGCAAGCCCGCTGGCGCAAGCTGCCGATCATCGCCGTGACCGCCAAGGCGATGAAGGATGACCAGCAGCGTTGCCTGCAGGCCGGCGCCAACGACTACCTGGCCAAACCGATCGACCTGGACCGCTTGTTCTCGCTGATCCGAGTGTGGCTGCCGCAACTGGAGCGAATTTGACTAGCGAACGTAACACCGATATCGAAATCCGCCTGCTGATCGAGGCCATCTACCTCAAGTACAGCTACGATTTCCGCAATTATTCCGGAGCGTCGATCAAGCGCCGGATCCTGCATGCGCTGCGTCAGTTCGACTGCCTCACGGTGTCGGCGCTGCAGGAGCGCGTGCTGCACGACCCTGGCATGTTCATGCAGTTGCTGCAGTACCTGACGATCCCGGTCAGCGAGATGTTCCGCGACCCGGGGCACTACCTGGCGCTGCGCAACGAAGTGGTGCCGCTGCTGCGTACCTGGCCGTCGATCAAGGTGTGGATTGCCGGCTGCAGCACGGGCGAGGAGGTGTATTCGATGGCCATCCTGCTGCGCGAGGAGGGCCTGCTGGAGCGCACCATCATCTACGCCACCGACATCAACCCGCATTCGCTGGACAAGGCCAAGCAGGGCATCTACTCGATGCAGAGCATGCGCGAATACGCCGAAAACTATCGCATTGCCGGTGGCCGGCGGGACTTTGCCGAGTACTACACGGCGGCCTACGGCAACGCCATCATGGACAGCACCTTGCGTGACAACGTGACCTTCGCCGACCACAGCCTGGCCACCGACAGCGTGTTTTCCGAAACCCAGCTGGTGTCGTGCCGCAACGTGCTCATCTACTTCAACAAGGAACTGCAGGACCGGGCCCTGGGCCTGTTTCACGAATCCCTTTGCCACCGCGGCTTCCTGGTGCTGGGCAGCAAGGAGTCGGTGGACTTTTCCGCTTACAGCGAGCGCTTCGAGCCGCTGGTCAAGCCCGAACGGATCTACCGCAAGTCATGAAAGGCGTGCACGCGGTGGTGATCGGCGCCTCGGCGGGCGGCGTTACGGCGCTGTTCAGCGTGCTGGGCGCGTTGCCGGCCGGCCTCGGCATTCCGGTGATATGCGTGCTGCACCTGCCGGATGACCGCCACAGCCAGCTGGCCGAGGTGCTGCAGCGCCGCCTGCAGCGGCCAGTGTGCGAGGCCCGTGACAAGCAGCCGCTGCGCGCCGGGCAGATCTACGTGGCCGGGCCGGGTTATCACTTGTCGGTGGAGCGTGACCTGACCCTGTCGTTGAGCCAGGAGCCGCCGGTGCACTTTTCCCGGCCGGCGATTGACTACCTGTTCATGTCGGCCGCCGATGCCTATGGTGCCGGCCTGTTGGGCATGCTGCTCACCGGGGCCAATGAGGATGGCGCCGAAGGCCTGGCCTATATCAAGCACAATGGGGGCCGGACCGTGGTCCAGGACCCTCGCGACGCACAGGTGGCGCTGATGCCGGAGGCCGCCCTGGCCCTGCACCAGCCCGACCATATTCTTTCTCTGAGTGGCATCGAGCAATTGCTCGCGGCCCTGGAACACAGCGCATGCTAAGCCACACCATCGCCAAACTGCTGATCGTCGACGACCTGCCAGAAAACCTGCTGGCCCTCGACGCCCTGATCCAGGGCCAAGACCGCGAGGTGCATCAGGCCCAGTCGGCCGAGGCAGCGTTGTCGCTGTTGCTCGAGCACGAGTTCGCCCTGGCCATCCTCGATGTGCAGATGCCGGGCATGAACGGTTTCGAACTGGCCGAGCTGATGCGCGGCACGGAAAAGACCCGCAACATCCCCATCGTGTTCGTCACTGCCGCCGGACGCGAGATGAACTACGCGTTCAAGGGTTATGAAAGCGGCGCGGTGGACTTTCTGCACAAGCCGCTCGACACCTTGGCGGTGAAGAGCAAGGTGTCGGTGTTCGTCGACCTGTACCGCCAGCGCAAAGTGCTCGACCGCCAGTTGCAGGCCCTGGAGCGCAGCCGCCAGGAGCAGGAACAGCTACTGGCCCAGCTGCAAGCGGCGCGCAGTGAACTGGAGCATGCCGTGCGCATGCGCGACGACTTCATGTCGATCGTGTCCCACGAAGTGCGCACTCCGCTCAATGGCCTGATCCTGGAAACCCAGCTGCGCAAGCTGCACCTGGCACGCGGCAACCTTGCCGCCTTCAGCGGCGACAAGCTGCAGGCCATGGTCGAGCGCGACGAGCGGCAGATCAACAGCCTGATCCGCCTGGTCGAAGACATGCTCGATGTATCGCGCATCCGCACCGGCAAACTGTCCCTGCGGCCCAAGGCGTTCGACCTTGGCCTGCTGGTACGTGGCCTGGTGGAGAACTTTGCCGCCCAGGCCAGTGCACTGGACACCCAGATCGAGTTGCAACGCTGCGAGCCGCTGCAGGGCGAGTGGGACGAGTTTCGCATCGAGCAAGTGCTGGCCAACCTGTTGTCCAATGCCTTGCGTTATGGGGAGCGCAAACCGGTGCAGGTGCGGGTGTTCGAGCAGGACGGCCTGGCCTGCGTGCAGGTGCAGGACCATGGCATCGGTATCTGCGCGGCCAACCAGCAGCGCATCTTCCAGCAATTCGAGCGGGTCGCCACCCAGCAGGCCAGTGGTGGGTTGGGCCTGGGGCTGTACATATCGGAGCAGATCGTCCAGGCCCATGGCGGGCGCATATTGGTGGAAAGTGAAGAGGGCAAAGGCGCCACCTTCACCTTGCAATTGCCACTGGCAACCTGCGAACAACAAAACGACCAGGCGCGGGCAACCTCTGCATGAACCTGGGGTCTGATGGCCAGCTGTAAATATTTCAAGGCGTTGACATGAGTGAAGATGCACAAGATGTAGTGCTGGTGGTCGAGGACGAACCGGCGATTCGCATGATCCTTCGTGATTACCTGGCAGGCGAGGGCTACCACGTGCTGGTGGCCGAGGATGGCGAGCAGGCGTTCGCGATCCTGGCAAGCAAGCCGCACCTCGACCTGATGGTCACTGACTTCCGCTTGCCGGGCGGGATTTCCGGGGTGGACATTGCCGAGCCGGCGGTGAAGTTGCGGCCGGACCTGAAGGTGATCTTCATCAGCGGCTACCCGGCGGAGATCCTCGAGTCCGGCAGCCCGATCACCCGCCGGGCGCCGATCCTGGCCAAGCCGTTCGATCTGGATACCTTGCACGAGCAGATCCAGGCACTTCTGCGCTAGCCTGCACCGGCCCTTTCGCGGGTAAACCCGCTCCCACAAGAGCTGTGCAAACCTTGAGACTTGCACTGTTCCTGTGGGAGCGGGTTTACCCGCGAAAGGGCCGGAACAGGCTAGCGCAGGGTCCGCTCCAGCCCACCCACCAGCATGCTTTCCATCAACCCCAGCCCTTGTTCCTCGGGCAAGGCCTTCAGCAACCCCGGCAACTGGTTCAGCAGCGTCGCTACCACATGCGCCGTGGCCACCAGGGCTTCCCCCTGCAACTTCGCCTGCGGTGCGATCAACCTCAGCAACCCCGCCTCATAGCGCTTGCGCAACAAGGCCAGGCGCGCCTGCTGGTCGTCGTTCAGGCAACAGAAGTCACGCTCCGCCAGGCGAAACTGCATGGGCCGCTCGGCATGCAGCTGCCAGTGCGCGGCAATCAGGCAACTCAACGCCGACGCCCCGCGAGCCATGGCCCGGCGGCCTTGGTCCAGGGTGGCCTGCAACTCCTCGTACAACTCCTCGATCAGGTCGTACAGCAAGTCCTGCTTGCTGGGAAAGTGGTGGTACAGCGAGCCCGCGGTAAGCCCCACATGGGCCGCCAGCTCACGCATGCTGACCTGACCGAAGCCCTTTTCGGCAAACAGCGCCATGGCCCGGTCACGCCGCTCTTCAAAGTTGGCACAGCGCATCGCGGCATTGACCGGGGGCATGGTGTTCGCTCCTCAATAGGTGAAGAAACCGCGGCCGCTCTTGCGCCCCAGCCAACCGGCCGCGACCATTTCCTTGAGCAGCGTGGCAGGGCGGTACTTGCTGTCGTTGAAGCCTTCATGGAAGGCCTCCATGATCGCCAGCAGGGTGTCCAGGCCGATCAGGTCGGCCAGGGCCAGCGGGCCGATCGGCTGGTTGCAGCCCAGGCGCATGCCGGTGTCGATGTCCTCGGCACTGGCCAGGCCTTCCTGGCGCACGAAGATCGCTTCGTTGATCATCGGCACCAGGATGCGATTGACCACGAAGCCCGGGCGGTTGCCGGCGGTGATCGGGGTCTTGCCGACCTTTTCGGTCACCACCAGTGCCTGGGCATAGGTGCTGTCGCTGGTCTGCAGGCCGCGGATGATCTCGACCAGCGCCATCATCGGCACCGGGTTGAAGAAGTGCACGCCAATGAAGCGCTCGGGGTGCTCGATGCTGGCCGCCAGCTGGGTGACCGACAGCGACGAGGTGTTGGTGGCGATCAGGCAGTCGGCGGCGACGTTGGCGGCTACCTGCTGCAGGATGCGCTGCTTGAGCTGCAGGTTTTCGGTCGCGGCCTCGATCACCAGCTGCGCGCCGCTGAGCTGGGTGTAGTCGGTGCTGGTGCGGATACGCGTTTTCGCGGCCGCAGCCTTGTTCGCATCGAGGGTGCCTTTGCTGACCTGGCGCTCGAGGTTCTTGCTCAAGGTGGCCACGCCGCGCTCCAGCGCCGCGTCGGAAACGTCCACCAGCAGCACCTGGTAGCCGGCCACCGCGCATACCTGGGCAATGCCGTTGCCCATGGTGCCAGCGCCGATCACGGCAATCTGTTCAATGCTCATGTGTCAGGTTTCCTCAGACGCGCTCGAAGACTACGGCGATGCCTTGGCCGCCGCCGATGCACATGGTGGCCAGGGCGTAGCGGCCCTGGATGCGCTGCAGCTCATGGATGGCCTTGGTGGCGATGATCGCGCCGGTGGCGCCCACCGGGTGACCCAGGGAAATGCCCGAGCCGTTGGGGTTGACCTTTTCCGGGTCGAAGCCCAGTTCGCGGGCCACTGCGCAGGCCTGGGCGGCGAACGCTTCGTTGGACTCGATCACATCCAGGTCCTGCACCTTCAGGCCGGTCTTCTCCAGCACCTTGCGGGTGGCCGGGATCGGGCCCAGGCCCATCAGTCCAGGCTCGACGCCGGCGTGGGCATAGCCCACCAGGCGTGCCAGCGGCTTCAGGCCCAGGCGGCGCACCGCATCACCACTGGCCAGTACCAGGCCGCCAGCGCCGTCATTGATGCCACTGGCGTTGCCGGCGGTAACGGTGCCGTCTTTCTTGAACACCGCCTTCATCCCTGCCAGCTGTTCGGCGGTCACCTCGCCACGTACATGCTCGTCAGTGCTGAACTGCACGCTGCCCTTGCGGGTTTTCAGTTCCAGCGGAACGATCTGGCTGGCGAAGCGGCCTTCGGCAATGGCGCGGGCAGCGCGGCGCTGGCTGGTCAGGGCCAGTTCGTCCTGCATTTCGCGAGTAATGCCGTGCTTGGCCGCAACATTCTCGGCAGTGATGCCCATATGGAAATGTTCGAACGGGTCCTGCAGCACACCGACGGTGTAGTCGATGCCTTGCAGGTCACCCATGCGGGCGCCCCAGCGGGCCTGCGGCAGCAGGTACGGGCCACGGCTCATGGATTCGGCGCCCGCCGCCACGGCTACATCTGTGTCGCCCAGCAGCAGGCATTGGGCCGCCGAGACAATGGCCTGCAGGCCCGAGCCGCACAGGCGGTTGACGTTGAATGCCGGGGTTTCCTTGGGAATGCCGGCGTTCATTGCCGCTACGCGGGCCAGGTAGGCGTCACGCGGTTCGGTGGGGATCACCGTGCCCATCACCAAGTGGCCGATTTGCTCGGCGGCCACGCCCGAGCGCTCAATGGCGGCACGGGTGATGGCGCTGGCCAGGTCGGCCAGCGGCAGGTCCTTGAGGGAACCGCCAAAGCCACCAATGGCTGAACGGACGGCACTGACGACGTAGATTTCTGCGCTGCTCATAGGGGCTCCGATTGCGAAGGCATGGCGGGACCGGGCCAGGCTCTGCGAGAATGGCCGGCGATCCCGGAGTGGGACCGAGTCTAGGCAAAGGCACTGTTGCAGCCTATGCCGGAACTGTTCAGACAACCTGGCACTTTTTGCCACTCAGCATAGACAGCGAAAACCGCCATGCGCGATAGCGATTCGGTCGCCGTGTACTTCCTCAATGCCATGCTCCACGCCCTGCGCGACTGCCCCGCCGAACGCGATGCGCAGCTGCGTGCGGTGGGCATCGACCCGCAACTGCTCCAGCAGCCCCAGGCCCGTGTGCCGGCCAAGGCCTTCGCCCAGCTGTGGCTGGCGCTGATCCAGCGCCTGGACGACGAGTTCTTCCGCCTCGACAGCCACGGCATGCCGCCGGGCAGTTTCGCGCTGATCTGCCGGGGCCTGATCCTGGAGCCGAACCTGGAAAAGGCCTTGCGCCAGTGCATGGGCGGTTTTGGCTTGTTCCTGCGCGATTTGCGCGGCAGCCTGACGGTGCGTGGCGGGCGGGCGCTGATCAGCGTGCAGTCGAGCATCGCCGACCCGCTGACCCGGGTGTATGCCGAGGAAACCTACCTGGTGCTGATGATCGGCATGCTGTGCTGGCTGGCCGGGCGGCGGATTGCCATCGACCGCACCGAGTTGGCGGTATCGCGCCCGGCCCAGGAGGACGACCTGCTGCTGTGGGGGCCGGACCTGCGCCTGGGCAGCGGGCGCACCGAGGTGGAGTTCGACAGCGCCTACCTGCGCCTGCCGGTGGTGCAGGACCTGGCGGCCTTGAAGATCTTCCTGCGCAGCGCGCCGCAGGGGCTGGTGATTCGCTTTCGCAACCAGAACGGGCTGGTGGCCGAGGTGTACCGACACCTGCGGGCGCGGCGCTATGGGCAGTGGCCGACGCTGGCGGCGTTGGCGCAGCAGCAGGGGGTCAGTGCCAGTACTTTCCGTCGGCAGCTGGAGCGGGAGGGGCGTTCTTACCAGCAGATCAAGGATGAGGTGCGCCGGGCAATGGCCTTCGAGCGGCTGCGCGAAGGTGAGCTGAGCATTGCCGAGATTGCCGAGCAGACGGGGTTTCAGGAGCCCAGTGCGTTTCACCGGGCGTTCAAGAAGTGGACCGGGCAGAGCCCCGGCAGCTACCGGGCGCGGTTGGCCGGGCGTTGAGCTGTTGCCTGTACCGGCCTCTTCGCGGGTAAACCCGCTCCCACAGGTACAGCGCAACTTTCAGATTCCGTGGGGGTCCTGTGGGAGCGGGTTCACCCGCGAAGAGGCCGGCACAGGCAGTCAAGAGTGATCAGGCCGGCACCATGGCAAACCCGACCCCAAAGCGGTTCCAGGCATTGATGGTGGCAATTGCCAGGGTCAGGTTGGCCACCTCGGCCGGCTCGAAGTGTGCCTGCAAGGCTTCATATTCTCCCTGCGGCGCACCGTGCTCGGGCAGCCGAGTCAGGCTTTCCACCCAGGCTAGCGCAGCACGCTCGCGCGGGGTGAAGTAGGCGGTGTCCTGCCAGACGCACAGTGTCTGCAGGCGTGCCTCGGTCTCACCGGCCTTGCGCGCATCGTTGGCGTGCAGGTTGACGCAATAGGCGCAGCCGTTGATCTGCGAAGCTCGCAGGCGCACCAGTTCCAGCAGGGAATTCTCCAGGCCGCTCTTGGCCAGGGCCTGCTCCAGGCCGACCATGGCTTTGTAGGCCTCGGGGGCGTGCTTGGCCCATTCGATACGGTTGTGCATGGCTGTCTCCAAAGGGTGTGGGGTGGGGATGGCGCTACTGTAGCGCCGCCCGTTGGCCTGCCCGATAGCCAATCGCGCGCATAAGCGGGAGGCCAATCGACCATTCTGGAGGCCACTGACAGGCATCCAATCTCTTCATTTCTGCCAGGCCGCCCAAGGCCGGATAATGACCAGGTCTTGCAACAGGAGAACCGATTCATGTCCGAAGAACGCTACATGCGCGAAGCGCTCGACCTGGCCCGCGCCAACATCAAGGCCGGTGGCCGGCCCTTCGGCGCTGTGCTGGTGTACCAGGGGCAGGTGCTGGCGCGTGCGGTCAACGAGATTCACAGCACCCAGGACCCCACCGCCCACGCCGAGATGCAGGCCATCCGCAAGGCCAGCCACGCCCTGGGCCAGGCGCGCCTGGATGGCGCCGAGATCTACGCCACCGGCCACCCGTGCCCGATGTGCCTGGCGGCCATGCACCTGTGCGGCATCGAGCGGGCCTGGTTTGCCTACGACAACGCCGAGGGCGAACCCTACGGCTTGTCCACTGCGGCGGTATATGCACAGATGGCTCGCCCGCCTCAGCAGCAGAGCCTGCCGTTGCGCGCCTTGAAGCCCAGCGGCGAGGCCGGTCTGTACCTTGAATGGAAACAGGCCAACGCACAATGAGAGCGGCATTGAACCTGTTGCTGGTCATGCTGCTGGCACTGAACCTGCGGCCGATACTGACCAGCATCGGCCCGTTGCTCGAACCCATGCGCGCCAGCACTGGCCTGGGTTACCAGCAGGCGGCGTTGCTGACGGCGTTGCCGGTGCTGTGCATGGGCCTGGTGCCCTTGCTGCAACCCTGGTTGCGGCGCTGGATCAGTGAGCATGGCGGCATGCTCGCTGGCCTGTCAGCCATTGCCCTGGCTTGCCTGTGGCGCCTGCAACTGGACAGCGCCTGGGCGCTGATTGCCAGTGCGGTGGTCGCCGGCCTGGGGGTGGCGGTAGTGCAGGGCATGATGCCGGGGCTGGTCAACCGCTGGTTCCCCGGCCGCCTGGCGGGGGCGATGGGCCTGTATTCGGCAGCGCTGATGAGCGGCGGCGGCCTGGCCGCCGTGCTCGGGCCACACATCAGTGGCTACTTCGGCCACTGGCAGGTCGGCCTGGGCCTGTGGGCGATCCCGGCAGTGCTGGCGGTGCTGGCCTGGGCCGTGCTGCGGCCACGCCAGGAGGCGCCGAAGCTGGCCGGTGCCACCGGCGGGCACTGGTTCGGTACGCGCAGGGCTTGGTTGCTGGCGCTGTACTTCGGCTTGATCAATGGAGGTTACACCAGCATGGTGGCCTGGTTGCCGGCCTATCACATCGAGCATGGCGGCAGCGCCCAGGGCGGCGCCGACCTGGTTGGCCTGATGACCATCTTCCAGGTGGCCGGCGCACTGGGCTTGCCGCTATTGCTGCGGCGCTGGGCAGACCGGCGCCCGGGCCTGTGGCTGGCCCTGGCGATCCAGCTGGCGGGTTTCCTCGGCCTGCTGCTGGCACCCACGCTGGCCGCAGGGCTGTGGGTGGCGATGATCGGTTTCGGCCTGGGTGCCTGCTTCAGCCAGAGCCTGACGCTGACCCTGGAGCACCTGAAAACGCCTGCCGAGGCTGGCAGCCTGGCGGCGTTCGTACAGGGCATCGGCTTCATCATCACCGGCATCGTGCCGTACATTACTGGCTGGTTGCGCGACGCGAGCGGTGATTTCCAGGCCTCCTGGACGCTGCTGACCGTGACCGTGGTGGCGATGCTGGTGGTTACCGCGTGCTTCAACCCACGCGGTTATGCTGCGGCGATTGCCCGCCCGGTAACGGCGGGCAAGGCCGCGCCGGTCAACTGAGGCGCTGCAGGGTGTCGCGCACCCGGTCCAGCGCCGGGTCGATGTCCAGCAGCTCGATGGCGCCGAAGCCCAGCAACAGCCCAGGGCGCACTGGCGCTTCGCTGAAGAACGGCGCCAGCGAGTACAGGCCGACCTCCACCTTGCGTGCGAGGTTGGCCAGCAGCTCGACATCGACCCCAGGTTTGGCCAGGGCGCTGAGGTGGAAGCCGGCGCTGGCGGGGATGGCGCTGAACCACGGTGCCAGGTCGCCACCCAATCGCGCGAGGATGCGTTCGCGACGGGCGCTGTAGACCTCGTGGCAACGGCGGATGTGCTTGTTCAGGTGGCCTTCGCCGAGAAAGCGCGCCAGTGCCCACTGCAACAGGGTCGGGCTGTGCCAGTCGCTGAGGTGCTTGGCCACGCAGGCGGCCTTCAGCACGGCGGGCGGCAGTATGGCGTAGCCCAGGCGCAGCTCGGGCAGCAAGGTCTTGGAAAAGGTCCCCACATAGGCCACCAGGCCATGGCGGTCGAGGCGCTGCAACGCGTCTGCGGCTGGCTCGTGGTAGCGGAACTCGCAGTCGTAGTCGTCTTCGATGATCAAAGCACCCAGCTCGGCGGCCCGTGCCAGCAGGGCGTGCCGGCGTGGCTCGCTCATCGGCATGCCCAGCGGGAACTGGTGCGAGGGCGTCACGTAGATCAGCCGGGTGCCGTCGGCGATCTGTTCCACGCACAGCCCTTCATCGTCTACCGGTACCGATTGCAGTCGCGCGCCCAGGGCCAGGAACAGTTGCCGAGCCGGCGGGTAGCCGGGGTCTTCCATGGCCACCTGGCAACCTGGCTCGACCAGTACCCGGGCGATCAGGTCCAGAGCCTGCTGGGCACCGTTGCACACCAGCAGGTCGGCGGCGCTGCAGTGCACGCCGCGGGCGTAGGCGATGTGATGGGCGATGGCCTCGCGCAGCTCTGGCAGGCCCTGGGCCGGGAACTGCCGCTCGGGGTGGCGCTGGCTGCAGCGCAGGGCATGGTTCAGGCAACTGCGCCACTGGTCGAACGGGAACTGCGCCTTGCTCGAGGCCCCGCCGATGAAGTCGTAACGCGAGGGAGCCTCCAGCTGGCGTTGGCTCAGCACGGTGGCGCGCTGCTGCCAGCGCTCGAGCGACGCGGCACCGGCCAGGGGAGTGGTGGTCGATTCGCTGCTGCGCAGCGGCTGGCGCGGGGTGATGAAGGTGCCCCGGCCGACCACGCCGCTCAGCAGGTTGTCGTAGGTCAGCCGGGAATAGGCCTCGGCGACGGTCTTGCGCGACACGCCCAACTGCTCTGCCAGCAGGCGGCTGGGCGGCAGTTGGGTGCCGGCGGCCAGGTGGCCGCTGTCGATACCGGCGCGCAGTTGCTGGTAAAGCTGGTCGGCCAGGCCTTTGCGGCCTTCCAGGCGAATGTGCAGTTCCATGGAGCGGTCCGGAGCGGGGAAGTGCTCAGGATAGCGGATTGGCTTTGTAGGAGCGGCCTTGTGTCGCGAAAGGGCTGCGTAGCAGCCCCGGCGATATCTGCGTTCAGGCTGAATTCCCGGGGCTGCTGCGCAGCCCTTTCGCGACACAAGGTCGCTCCTACAAGAGCTAGACCGCAAGCTGATGCTCAGATCCGGGCAGTACTCACCGTGATGTAGCCCTTGTCCGCCAGCGCGATACGTATCACCGTCTCGTCCGCCGGCGCCTTGCGGTTGCGCTTGATGCGCACGCCTTCCACTGCAGCCGCTTTCATATGCTCGCTAATGGCTCGCCCTTTCGGGTCGAAGAACACCTCGCTGGCCAGCAACTCGATACGCTCGATCAGTTGCCGGGAGCGTTCATCGGTGGCGCAGAAGAACATCACCCCCGACAAGTGGGGGTCTTGTTCCGGGTTGCTGATGTCATGGGCCAGCAGTTCGCGCAGGGTACTGCGCAATTCGGCGGTGGGGCGGGAGTACAGGTGCATGCGGAGCCTCCTCTGGATCGCGACCTTGCGTCATCCAGTGCCGATCATGTTTTCAGTAGGCAGGGGCAACAAGTAGGACGCATCCGAGCGGTGCGTAGGGCTTTTCTGAAGATACCGGAATGACACCCAAGCTGGCGGGAGGACGGCGCCTGCGGCACAATCTGCCGCCCGCTATCCGCCTTGCCGAGGATTGTCATGAACAGCCATTTCCAAGCCGTCGACCTGCAAAAGGCCTATCGCCTGCTGAACCACGGGCCGACGGTGCTGGTGTCGGCCAGCCACGAAGGGGTGGACAATGTGATGGCAGCTGCCTGGGCCTGTGCGCTGGATTTCGACCCACCCAAGGTGACCGTGGTGCTCGACAAGACCGCCCGCACCCGGCAGTTGGTGGAGGGCAGTGGCTGGTTCGTGATCCAGGTGCCAACCGCGGCGCAGGCGCAGCTGACCCATCAGGTGGGTACCCGCAGCCTGTTCGACCAGCCCGACAAGCTCGCCAACATTGGTGTGCAGCTGGCGCGGGTCGAGGGGCATGCAGCGCCATTGGTGGAGGGCTGCTCGGCCTGGTTGATGTGCCGGGTGATCGACGAGCCGCACAATCAGAACACTTACGACCTGTTCATTGGCGAGGTGGTAGCGGCCTGGGCCGATGACCGGGTGTTCCGTGATGGCCACTGGGCCTACGAGCATGCCGACCCGCAGTGGCGCAGCCTGCACTATGTGGCGGGCGGGCATTTTTATGCGATAGGCGAGCCGGTGGTGGTCGATCCGCAAAGTTGATTACACCTGCCCCGGCCTCATCGCCGGCAAGCCGGCTCCCACAGGTATCACACCAGGCCTGAGGCCTGTGCAGTACGAATGGGATCTGGCTTGCCGGCGATCGGGCCGCATAGCGGCCCCTGTCGGCATCAGCGGCCGACTTCCTGCTTGAAGCGCAAACGCCAGCCATGCAGCAACGGTTCGGTGTAGCCACTGGGCTGCTGACGCCCCTTGAACACCAGCTCCCGCGCCGCGCGGAAAGCATGCGATGCCTCGAAACCGGCGGCCATCGGCCGGTACGCCGGGTCCCCGACATTCTGCTGGTCGACCACGCGGGCCATGCGCTGCAAGGTCGCCTCGACCTGGTCGGCATCGACCACACCGTGGTGCAGCCAGTTGGCAATGTGCTGCGCCGAAATCCGCAGGGTCGCGCGGTCTTCCATCAGGCCCACGTCATGGATATCCGGCACCTTGGAACAGCCGACCCCTTGCTCGACCCAGCGCACCACGTAACCGAGGATACCCTGGCAGTTGTTGTCCAGTTCGGCCTGGATGTCGGCTGCGCTCCAGGCCCGCTCGGGGCTGACCGGGACACTGAGCAGGCCATGCAGCAACTCGGCGCGCTGGGCATTCAGGTCTATCTGTTCCAGCGTTTGCTGCACGGCCGCCACATCCACCTGGTGGTAGTGCAGCGCATGCAGCGTCGCGGCGGTGGGCGAGGGCACCCAGGCCGTGTTGGCACCGGCCCTGGGCTGGGCGATTTTCTGTTCGAGCATGGCCGCCATCAGGTCGGGCATGGCCCACATGCCCTTGCCGATCTGCGCCCTGCCGCGCAGGCCACAGGCCAGCCCCACCAGTACGTTGCTGCGCTCGTAGGCCTGGATCCAGGCACTGCCTTTCATGTCGCCCTTGCGCAGCATGGCACCGGCTTGCATGGCTGTGTGCATCTCGTCGCCGGTGCGGTCGAGGAAGCCGGTGTTGATGAACACCACCCGTGACGCGGCGCTGGCGATGCAGGCCTTGAGGTTGACGCTGGTACGCCGTTCCTCGTCCATGATGCCCATCTTCAGCGTGTGTGCGGGCAGGCCCAACAGGGCTTCGACGCGGCCGAACAGCTGGTCGGCAAAGGCCACCTCGGCCGGCCCGTGCATCTTCGGCTTGACGATGTACAGGCTGCCCTCGCGGGAGTTGCCACGGCGCTTGAGGTCATGCAGGCCGATCAGGCTGGTGACCACAGCATCGAGGATGCCTTCCGGGATTTCCCGGCCATCGCGGTCGTGGATGGCCGGGTTGGTCATCAGGTGGCCGACGTTGCGGATGAACAGCAGCGAGCGGCCTGGCAGGGTCAGTGGTTGGCCGTCTGCGCCGTGGTAGTGACGGTCTTCGGCCAGGGTGCGGTCGAAGGTTTTGCCGCCCTTGCTGACCTGTTCGCTGAGGTTGCCTTTCATCAGGCCGAGCCAGTTGCGGTAGACGTTGACCTTGTCGTCGGCATCCACGGCGGCTACCGAGTCTTCGCAGTCGATGATGGTGGTGAGCGCAGCCTCCAGCAGGATGTCCTTGACCCCGGCCGGGTCCTGCTGGCCGATGGCGTTGGCCGGGTCGACCTGGATTTCGAAATGCAGCTGGTGATGCTGCAGCAGGATTGCTGTTGGCGTGTTCGGCTCACCCTGGTAACCACGCAGTTGCGCGGGGTGCCTGAGCCCTGCCTGGCGGCCGTCGGCCAGGGTTACCTGCAGCGTGCCCTGGTTGATCGCGTAGGCCTTGGCATCGTTGTGCGACGCACCGTCGAGCGGGGCAGCGGTGTCGAGAAACTGCCGGCCATACGCGATCACCCTGGCGCCGCGTCGCGGGTTGTAGCCCTGGCCACGTTCGGCGCCATCGGTCTCGGCGATGGCATCGGTGCCGTACAGGGCGTCGTACAGCGAGCCCCAGCGGGCGTTGGCGGCGTTGAGGGCGTAACGGGCATTGCTCAGTGGCACCACCAGTTGCGGGCCGGCCTGCACGGCGATCTCGCGGTCGACGTTGCGGGTGCTGACCTGCACGCTGGCCGGGGGCTCTACCAGGTAGCCGATGTGTTGCAGGAACTGCTGGTACGCGGCCATGTCACGGATCGGGCCGGGGTGCTGGCGGTGCCAGTTGTCCAGCTCCGCCTGCAGGCGCTCGCGTTCGGCGAGCAGGGCGCGGTTCTGCGGCGCGAGGTCGTGGACCAGGGCGCTGAAGCCTTGCCAGAAGGTGCGGGCTTCGATGCCGGTGCCGGGGAGGACTTCGTCTTCGATGAAGCGTTGCAGGGTGGGGGCGATCTGGAGTGGATGGTTTGGCATTGTCTGTTCGCTCGATGTTCAGTCTTCTGGATAACTGTTGCTTTTGCCGGCCTCTTCGCGGGTGAACCCGCTCCCACAGGGCTTCCACAGGGCCTGAGACCCGCGCAGTACTGTGGGACCACCTGCTCCCACAGGGCTTTCACAAAGCCCGAGGCCTGTGCAGCACCTGTGGGAGCGGGTTTACCCGCGAAGAGGCCGGTGCAGGATTCAGAGCGCAGCCGCCCCGGCCTTGGCCACCTGGGCATCCTGCTCGGACTTGACCCCGGACACGCCGATCGCCCCCACCACCTGCCCATCCACCCGCAGTGGCACGCCACCTTCAAGGCTGGTCAGCAGCGGCGCGGTGACGAAAGCGGTACGGCCACCATTGACCATTTCCTCGTAATCCCGCGTCTCCTTGCGCCCCAGCGCGGCGGTGCGGGCCTTTTCCATCGCGATGTAGGCACTGGCCGGCGCGCAGCCGTCCAGGCGCTCCAGGGCCAGCGGGTGGCCGCCGTCGTCGACCACGGCGATGGTCACGTTCCATTGTTGCGCCTGGGCTTGCTGGCGGGCGGCGGTCAGCACGCGGGCGACTTCGGCCTGGCCGATAACGGGCTTGCTATGCATGGTGGTTCTCCGGGTTCAAGGCTGCTTCGACGATTTCGATCCAGTGCCGCACCGGTGTGCGCCCGGCCCCGTCGAGGTGGGCCTGGCAGCCGATGTTGGCGGTGGCGATGACTTGCGGTTTGCCGCTTTCCAGGGCGTTGAGGCGGTTGTCGCGCAGTTGTAGCGACAGCTCAGGCTGGGTCAGCGAATAGGTGCCGGCCGAGCCGCAGCACAGGTGGCCGTCCGGCACCGGGGTCAAGGTAAAGCCCAGGCGTGTCAGCAACGCCTCCACCGCACCCCCCAGCTTCAGCGCGTGCTGCAGGGTGCATGGGCAATGGAAGGCCAGGCGCTGTTCGGCGCACAGGCCCAGTTGCTCGACCGGCTCGTCGCGCAGCACCTCCACCAGGTCGCGGGACAGGGCGCTGACCCGTGCGGCCTTGGCGGCGTAGCGCGGGTCCTTTTCCAGCAGATGGCCGTAGTCACGCACGAACGCGCCGCAGCCGCTGGCGGTTTGCACGATGGCCTCGGCGCCGGCTTCGATGGCAGGCCACCAGGCATCGATATTGCGCCGCGCCCGTTGCAGGCCTTGCTCCTGGGCATTGAGGTGGTAATCCACCGCGCCACAGCAGCCGGCCTGCTGAACCGGCACCACGCTGATGCCCAGGCGGTCCAGCAGGCGTGCGGCGGCGGCATTGGTGTTGGGCGACAGGGCCGGTTGCACGCAGCCTTCCAGCATCAACACCCGACGCGCATGGCGCGGTGCGGGGCGTTGGCCGGGGGCGGTGACCCGCGCCGGCAGCTTGCGCTTGAGCGTGGCCGGCAACAGCGGGCGCAGGGCCTGGCCGCTTCGGGTCAGGACCTTGAACAGCGCGGGGCGTGGCACCACTGCTCGCAGGCCCTGGCGCAGCAGGCGCTGGCCGAGCGGCCGTGGCACCTGCTGTTCGACAAAGCCACGGCCGATGTCCAGCAGGTCATGGTACTTCACCCCGGAAGGGCAGGTGGTTTCACAGTTGCGGCAGGTCAGGCAGCGATCCAGGTGCAACTGGGTGCTGGCGGTGATCGGCGCGCCTTCGAGCATCTGCTTGATCAGGTAGATGCGTCCGCGTGGGCCGTCCAGTTCATCGCCCAGCAGCTGGTAGGTGGGGCATGTGGCAGTGCAGAAACCACAGTGCACGCAGGAGCGCAGGATGCTTTCGGCCTCGTCGGCGCGGGCCAGTTGCCGGGCGGTTTCGCTCAGGTTGGTTTGCATGGTCTGGCCTCACAGGTCCGGGTACAGGCGGCCAGGGTTGAATACCCCCTGGGGGTCGAGTTGCTGCTTGAGCGCACGGTGGTAGCGCATCAGCAAAGCGCAAAGCGGTGGGCTGCTGGCAGCGCCAGGGGCATGGCAGGTGGCGTGGCCACCGACCCTGGCGACCCGCTCGCGAATGTCCTGCGCCGGTGCCGTGGACTTCAGCCAGCGCTGCGCGCCACCCCAGTCGATCAGCTGCTGGCCGGGCAGGTCCAGCTCGCCGGTGGTGTTGGGCACAGACAAGCGCCACAGCGGCGCGGGGCCGGCAAAGAACGCCAGGCGCTGCTCGCGCAGGTCGCTCCAGAAGCGGCTGTCCAGCGCTTCGCCACCCAGGCGCTGGCGTGCCGACTGCACCGAGCCTTCGCCGCCTTCCAGGCGCAGGTACAGCGCATCGCCGTCATGGCAGGCCGCGCTGATCGGCAGCGGCTGCTGGCCCCATTCGGCCAGCTCCGCCAACGCCTGGTGGCGGCCCATCGGCAGGCGCAGGCTGAGACACTGGCGCGGGCGTGGCAGCACTTTCAGCGATACCTCGGTCAGCAACCCGAGGCAGCCGAAGCTGCCAGCCATCAGCCGCGACACGTCATAGCCGGCAACGTTCTTCATCACTTCGCCACCAAAGCGCAACAGTTTGCCGTGGCCGGTGATCACCCGCGTGCCCAGCACATAGTCGCGCACCGACCCGGCCCACGGCCGCCTTGGGCCCGACAGCCCCGCCGCGACCATGCCACCCAGCGTAGCGTCGGGGCCCAGGTGCGGTGGTTCGCAGGGCAGCATCTGGCCAGCTTCGTGCAGCGCCGCCTCGATCTCGCGCAGCGGCGTACCGGCGCGGGCAGTCAGCACCAGTTCGGTCGGGTCGTAGCTGACGATGCCACGGTGGCTGCGGGTGTCGAGCACCTCGCCGGCCACCGGGCAGCCGAGCATGGCCTTGCTGTTGCCGCCCTGGATACGCAGTGGCGTGGCCTGGTTCAGCGCCTGGTTTACCTGCTCCAGCAGGGCCTGGCTGATGTCGCGGTCCATGCTCATCAGAAACGCTCCAGTTCGGGGAAGGGCAATTGCCCATGGTGCACGTGCATGGCGCCGAATTCGGCGCAGCGGTGCAGGGTAGGGATGTTCTTGCCGGGGTTGAGCAGGCCCTGTGGGTCGAAGGCGGCCTTCACCGCATGAAACAGGGTGATTTCGTCGCTGTTGAACTGTGCGCACATCTGGTTGATCTTCTCGCGCCCCACGCCGTGCTCGCCGGTGATGCTGCCGCCCACGGCCACGCACAGTTCGAGGATCTTGCCGCCGATGGCTTCGGCACGTTCCAGCTCGCCTGGCAGGTTGGCATCGAACAGGATCAGCGGGTGCATGTTGCCGTCGCCGGCATGGAACACGTTGGCCACGCGCAGGCCGTATTCGTCGGACAGTTCGCTGATGCCCTTGAGCACCCGCGGCAGTTCGCGGCGCGGGATGGTGCCGTCCATGCAGTAGTAGTCTGGCGAGATGCGCCCCACCGCAGGGAAGGCGTTCTTGCGCCCAGCCCAGAAGCGCACGCGCTCGGCCTCGTCGCAGGCCAGCCGCACATCACGCGCACCGGCCTGGCCCAGCACGGCGGCGACCCGTTCGCAGTCGTCGTGTACATCGGCCTCGACGCCATCCAGCTCGCACAGCAGGATGGCCGCCGCGTCCACCGGGTAGCCGGCATGGATGAAGTCCTCGGCGGCGCGGATCGCCAGGTTGTCCATCATCTCCAGGCCGCCGGGGATGATCCCGGCAGCGATGATTTCGGCCACTGCCCGGCCGGCGTCCTCGACGCTGTCGAAGCTGGCCAGCAGCACCCGCGCCACCTGGGGCTTGGGCAGCAGCTTGACGGTGACTTCGGTGACGATGCCGAGCATGCCTTCGGAGCCGGTGAACAGTGCCAGCAGGTCGAAACCGGGGCTGTCCAAGGCATCGCTGCCGAGGGTCAGGCGTTCGCCCTCGACCGTGAGGATTTCCACCTTGAGCAGGTTGTGCACGGTCAGGCCGTACTTCAGGCAGTGCACGCCGCCGGCGTTCTCGGCGACATTGCCGCCGATGGAGCAGGCAATCTGCGAGGACGGGTCCGGCGCGTAGTACAGGCCGTGGGGCGCGGCCGCCTGGGAGATGGCCAGGTTGCGCACGCCGGGCTGCACACGGGCGAAGCGGCCTTGCGGGTTGACCTCGAGAATGCGATTGAAGCGCGCCATCACCAGCAGGATACCTTTGGCCAGTGGCAGGGCGCCGCCCGACAGGCCGGTACCGGCGCCGCGTGCCACCACCGGCACGCCACGCTGGTGGCAGAGCCTGAGCAGCGTCTGCACCTGCTCCAGGCGCTCGGGCAGCACCACCAGCAGCGGCACCGTGCGGTAGGCCGAGAGGCCGTCGCACTCATAAGGCTTGAGGTCTTCCTCGCGGTGCAGGATCTCGAGGTCCGGCAGGTCAGCGCGCAGCGCTTGCAGCAGGGCGCCCCGGTCCACATCGGGCAGCGCGCCATCGACACGTTCGTCGTACAGGATATTCATCGGCTCACTCGGCAACGGTATTTGTTGTTGTTGGCAAAGCGCTCACCCCTGCAGCCTGCGCGTGGTCGCGACCGGGGTCGAGTGGGGGGTTGACTGGTCCTACCAGTTTTTGCGGCGGGCACTGGTTATTGACGCCTTTGCCCGGCTAGATTGAGGCAGGTGGTTTAGGTGGTCCTACCAGCAGGAGGGTGCGAAGTGGGTACTGAAGGGAAGGCCAAGGTCGCCGATCAGGTGGCCGAACGGGTCGAGCGGCTGATCGTCGACGGCGTGCTCAAGGTGGGCCAGGCCCTGCCGTCGGAGCGACGCCTGGTGGAAAAGCTGGGCTGCTCGCGCTCGGCGCTGCGTGAGGGCCTGCGTATCCTGCGTGGGCGCGGCATCATCGACACCGAGCAGGGGCGGGGCTCGTTCGTGGCCGACCTGACGGGCCAGGCGGGCGCCACGCCGTTGATGCACCTGTTCAGCTCGCAGCCGCGCACGCTGTTCGACCTGCTGGAAGTGCGGGCGTTACTGGAGGCCGAATCGGCGCGTCTGGCGGCGTTGCGGGCCACCGAGGTCGACCGTTTGCTGATTCGTCGGCGCTATGAGGAAATGCTGGCTGCGCACGAAGCCCCTGAATTGGCAGATGCCCGTGAACATGCCCGTCGCGACCATGCCTTTCACCGGGCCATCAGCGAGGCGTCGCACAACCCGGTCCTGGTGCATACCTTGCAATCGCTCAGTGACCTGACCTTGAGCACAGTGTTCGCCTCGGTCAACAACCTCTACTGCCGGCCGGCGCAGAAGCGCCAGATCGACCGCCAGCATGCGCGGTTGTATCAGGCGGTGATGGAGCAGCTGCCCGAGCAGGCGCAGCGCGCGGCGCGCGAACATATCAACGGGATCCGCGACAGTTTGCGGGAGATAGAGCAGGAAGAGCAGCGGCTGGTAAGGGCTACCATGCGCATGGATGGCTGGGGTTGAGGTTTTATCTGTGCCGGCCCTTTCGCGGGTAAACCCGCTCCCACAGGAACCGCACCGACTTCAAGCCCGGTGCGGTCCCCTGTGGGAGCGGGTTTACCCGCGAAGAGGCCGGTGCAGGCTTACCTCAATCAATGATCGGCTATGCGGTCATCCTGCGAGAGGAGGGCCCGGGCCAGCTCTTCATCATTGGCCTGCAGGCCAGGGTTGTCCTTGCGGGCTTGTTCCAGCGCCGACTCCACATAGGCGCCACGGATTGCACCACCGCTGGCGACGTAGGCCGAAAGCTCGTCACGCGCCGGGATGATCCGTTTGTCGTCCTTGAAGGTCGAGTAGAGCGAGGCGGAAACACCGGCCGAGGTTGCGACGTCGCCTGCGTCGACGTCAGCCAGGGCAGCACCGGCAGGCAGCAGGAGCAGCAGCGCAGGGGCGAGGAGTAGGTGGCGCATGTTGTGTTCTCCAGTAGCGTGAAACGCAAGTAATTGGAACCACTCAGTGTTTAAGAAAGCGCAGATGGGGTGGTAGTTCCCTTGTTCACGCTGGAGATTGCCGGGGCTGTTTTGCAGCCATCGTCGGCAAGCAAGCTCCCACAGGGACCATTGACCCTGGCGAGCCAGGCGTGATCTGCTCGGGCTGATGGCCCAATCATTCAATGGACACTGAAGGTTCTCACTCATGCCCGACTACAAACTGCATTGTTTCGCCGAATCCGGTAACGCCTACAAAGCTGCCCTGATGCTTGAGCTCACTGGTCAGGACTGGCAGCCGGTGTTCGTCGACTTCTTCAATGGCCAGACACGCGAACAAGCCTGGCGCGACGAAGTGAACGAGCAGGGCGAGGTGCCGGTGCTGGAACACGCCGGCAAATCTTTCACCCAGTCTGCGCTGATCCTCGATTACCTTGCGGAAAAAACCGGGCAGTTCGGCCCCCGCGACGAAGACGAAAAGCGCGAGATCTGGCGCTGGATGCTGTTCGACAACCACAAGTTCACCAGTTACTACGCGGCGCTGCGCTTTCTTTTCTGCCTGAAGAAAACCGGTGAAACGGATGTGACCCGGTTCCTGCGTGAACGTGCCGTGGCGGCCTACCGTATTGTCGACGCGCACCTGGCGAAGACGCCGTTCATGGTCGGTGGCCGGCTGACTATCGCTGACCTGTCGTTGGCCGGGTATGTGTTCATGCCTGAGGACACTGGCATTGCGTTGGCGCAGTTCAGCCACATCGAGGCCTGGAAGGCGCGAATCCAGGCGTTGCCAGGGTGGAAGCACCCGTATGAGCTGATGCCCCGCGCGGCATCCTGAGCAGTCCGGCTCGCCAGGCCATGGTGCAGTGGCTTTTGGCGGGCCAGCCATTCTGATGACCGGTCGGTGACAAGCGCAGCGGCGTGGCTACGCTAAAAAATCAGGAAACATCCTGAAATATTTGGCCGGCAAGGCCCTGAAGGATCTCGTTCACCGCTGCAGATGGAAGGCCGCACTGGCTAGCAGGTCGCCCCATGGGGGGCCGCAAATCACAGGGTGCGTAGTGCAACCCGGTGTTACTCCAAGCGGAGGATCATGATGCTCAGGAAATGCTTGTTGGCTTTGGCTATCGGTGCAGTGTTGTCGGCTTCGGCCGTGTTGGTGCCTGACTCCATTGGCGTTACCTCCAGCGCGTATGCGAAGGA
>NZ_JAFGYI010000413.1:0-428 GCF_017490905.1 Pseudomonas sp. 32_A
GCGCTCTGGGGCAAGCGCAACGGCGTGAGTGTCGACACGATCGTGATGGACCCCGACTCCGCCGATCCGACGTCGGTCGTGCTGCAGGCGGCGTCGAAGAATCCGCAGGCGATCCTGCTCGGGCTGCCGAAAGGGCTGATGGTGCCGATCCTGTCGGCCGCCGAGCAGCAGAACCTCGGCCGGCGGATTCACTTCGTCTCGGCGGCGTCCGGCTACGACCTCGGCGTGCCGAAGGCGATCGGCCCGTACTGGAAGGGCAATTTCGACGTGAACCTCGAGTTCCAGCCGCTCGACGCGCAAACGCCGGACAACCGGAACTGGCTCGCGGTGATGGACAAGTACGGCGACAGGAAGGACCCGCGCGACACGTTCTCGCAGGCGGGCTATCTGGCCGCGCGGCTCGTGACCGACACGCTGCTGAAACTGCC
>NZ_JAFGYI010000414.1:0-428 GCF_017490905.1 Pseudomonas sp. 32_A
GTTCTACAATGCGCTCGGTACCTGAAGCGAAGCTTGCGAACCCGTCGTTTTTTCTTCATGTTCGCTTCAGGTTCGCGTGGCAGAGTCGCGCCACGCCATTCACCAGGACACGCGCATGAGAGTGCTTCTCGTCGAAGCCGATCCGTGGCTCGGCGAGGCCGTCCGCGCCCAGATCGAGAAGGACGGGCATCCGACCGATTGCGTCGCGAGCCTCGCGCACGCGCGGCGGCACGTCGCGGTCGCGCCCTACGATCTGATCCTGCTCGATCTACTGCTGCCCGACGGGCGTGGGCTCGATTTCCTGCGCGAGCTGCGCGCGGGCGGCTCGACGGTGCCCGTCATCATCCTGACCGCGCTCGATCAGGTCGCGAACCGGATCGCGGGGCTGAACGCCGGCGCCGACGACTATCTGATCAAGCCGTTCGACC
>NZ_JAFGYI010000415.1:0-400 GCF_017490905.1 Pseudomonas sp. 32_A
AATCTTGACGATGACCTACTCTCACATGGGGAAACCCCACACTACCATCGGCGATGCATCGTTTCACTGCTGAGTTCGGGATGGGATCAGGTGGTTCCAATGCTCTATGGTCGTCAAGAAATTCTGTGTGCTGGACCGTCCCTCGGACGTGCCTGCAAATCTCTGTAGTTCCTACTTAAAGACAAAACCCCTACCTGCGTGCGCAGATAGGGGTTTTGCGAAATGAATCTTGACGATGACCTACTCTCACATGGGGAAACCCCACACTACCATCGGCGATGCATCGTTTCACTACTGAGTTCGGGATGGGATCAGGTGGTTCCAATGCTCTATGGTCGTCAAGAAATTCTGTTGCCAGAATGTCCAGATGGACAGCCCAGCGAATTCGGATATGCGATAT
>NZ_JAFGYI010000416.1:0-396 GCF_017490905.1 Pseudomonas sp. 32_A
TCGTCGAGCCGACAGTCGAGCGGCAGCGGTTGGTCGAGCGTGCGCAGCAGGAGAGTGACGAGCGGCTTGAACAACGCTACCACGAGCCGCAGCGGGCCGCGTTCCAGGCTGAATACGACCAGCAGGAGCGCGAGTTTCAGCGCTACATCGACAAGGACGCAAAGGCGTACGCTGCCTTGTTCGATACGCCCATGTTCAAGCTGGCCGAGGCGTACGACTACGACGGTAACGATCGTGAGTCCGGGGTGGCCTACGCCAAGACCATGGCCCTGTGCCTGGGTGGTGGCGTTACCGAAGCTGTCGTCCCCCGCCTTGAACCGCATGTTCCCGCTTCCGGCACCAGCGAACTGCTCTGGTTGAAATGGCTGCAGGACCCGGACAGCCCGCCCTACCGCG
>NZ_JAFGYI010000417.1:0-387 GCF_017490905.1 Pseudomonas sp. 32_A
CCTGGAACGCGGCCCGCTGCGGCTCGTGGTAGCGTTGTTCAAGCCGCTCGTCACTCTCCTGCTGCGCACGCTCGACCAACCGCTGCCGCTCGACTGTCGGCTCGACGAACGCTGGCGGCCCATCGCCAGTCATTGGCTCCAGCGACGGCACCTCCTGCGCCGCCCACTCCCTGTGCGTGGCACGAATGATCTGCAGGATCTGCGAGGTCTGCAGCTGATAGGCGCGCATGGGGTCTTCCCGCCACACCTGGCGTTTCACCACCCAGTTCAGCCGCTGATGGTTGTACTCCTGAATCAGCCCGACGGTGTCGTCGAGCACCACTGCCAGCACGCCGTTTTCCAGCTGGTGCCGGTTGATCGCATTGACCAGATAGCCGCGCAGGGCGA
>NZ_JAFGYI010000418.1:0-382 GCF_017490905.1 Pseudomonas sp. 32_A
CCGCGAACACCGGCGCAGCCGGTGTCTACCGCGTCGCCTGCTTCGCGGGCATGCCCGCTCCCACAGAGCTCCCCCATCAGCTGAAGGAATGCGCCGTATCTGTGGGAGCGGCTTTAGCCGCGAACACCGGCGCAGCCGGTGCCATCTACCGCGTCGCCTGCTTCGCGGGCATGCCCGCTCCCACAGAGCTCCCCCGTCAGCTGAAGGGATGCACCGTACCTGTGGGAGCGGCTTTAGCCGCGAACACCGGCGCAGCCGGTGTCTACCGCGTCGCCTGCTTCGCGGGCATGCCCGCTCCCACAGAGCTCCCCCATCAGCTGAAGGAATGCGCCGTATCTGTGGGAGCGGCTTTAGCCGCGAACACCGGCGCAGCCGGTGCCAT
>NZ_JAFGYI010000419.1:0-380 GCF_017490905.1 Pseudomonas sp. 32_A
AGCCGTGAGCGCCGTCCGTGTGGCGTTTCGCGGGTGTTTGCCGTTACACTTTCTGCGCCTGTTAGACCGAGCGCCGCCCGCGCGGCGCTTCGCGGGACAAGCCCGCTCCCACATTTGTTGCAACGTGCCGAACTTGTCAGGCCATGGTTGCCTGCCTTGGTGCATGTCTTGAGACGGGCGGGGCGGCATCAATGCCCACCTCGAAATCCAGTCATGCCAACAAGGCTGACAACCATGGCCTCACAGGCATGGCCACGTTGCAACAAATGTGGGAGCGGGCTTGTCCCGCGAAGCGCCGCGCGGGCGGCGCTCAATCTAACAGGCGCAGAAAGTGTATCGGCAAACACCCGCGAAACGCCACACGGACGGCGCTCACGGCT
>NZ_JAFGYI010000420.1:0-375 GCF_017490905.1 Pseudomonas sp. 32_A
CAGAAACAACTGCCCTGACCAGAACCTCGAACGTTTGCACGGTTCAATGTGGGAGCGGGTTCACCCGCGTACACCGGCAAAGCCGGTGCCATGCACCGCGTTGCCTGCTTCGCGGGTAAACCCGCTCCCACAGGGATAGCAGCCGGCCTGGGCCTGTTCCATGCCGCCAGAAACAACTGCCCTGACCAGAACCTCGAACGTTTGCACGGTTCAATGTGGGAGCGGGTTCACCCGCGTACACCGGCAAAGCCGGTGCCATGCACCGCGTTGCCTGCTTCGCGGGTAAACCCGCTCCCACAGGGATAGCAGCCGGCCTGGGCCTGTTCCATGCCGCCAGAAACAACTGCCCTGACCAGAACCTCGAACGTTTGCACG
>NZ_JAFGYI010000421.1:0-363 GCF_017490905.1 Pseudomonas sp. 32_A
GACGGGTGAAGCGGCAGCAGTGCCAGCTGAGAAGCCGAGTCAAGCCAACAAGGCTGACAACCATGGCCTGACAGGTTCGGCACGTTGCAACAAATGTGGGAGCGGGCTTGTCCCGCGAAGCGCCGCGCGGGCGGCGCTCGGTCTCACAAGCGCAGCAAATGTAACGGCAAGCACTCGCGAAGCGCCGCCCGCGCGGCGCTCGGTCTCACAGGCAATGAAAATACCCAGGCGAACATCCGCGAAGCGCCGAGCGATCTCACAGGCTATGAAATGCCACGGCGAAAACCCCCGGTGTAACAACAAAAACCGAGTTGTGCGAAGTTGTAACAGCCCATCCCGCCTTGCTGAACACTCGTTTAGTAT
>NZ_JAFGYI010000058.1:0-25808 GCF_017490905.1 Pseudomonas sp. 32_A
AGGCTCCGGACAACACGGTTTCTCCTGTACCGGCCTCTTCGCGGGTAAACCCGCTCCCACAGGTTCATCACCGCCTGCAAGGGTGGCGCTTTACCTGTGGGAGCGGGTTTACCCGCGAAGAGGCCGGTACAGGAGAAACCGTGTTGTCCGGAGCCTATGCATGCCCCTAGCCGTCCAGTTCACCCAGGTTTCCCGCACCTTCGGCGAGATCAAGGCCGTCGACCAGGTCAGCATCGACATCATCGATGGCGAATTCTTCTCCATGCTCGGCCCCTCTGGTTCGGGCAAGACCACCTGCCTGCGTCTGATTGCAGGCTTCGAGCAACCCACCAGCGGTTCGATCCGCATCCACGGCGTCGAGGCTGCCGGCGTACCGCCCTACCAGCGCGACGTCAACACCGTATTCCAGGACTACGCCCTGTTCCCGCACATGAACGTGCTGGACAACATTGCCTACGGCCTGAAGGTAAAGGGCGTGGCCAAGGCCGAACGCCACAGCCGGGCCGAAGAAGCCCTGGCGATGGTGGCCCTGGCCGGCTACGGCGCACGCAAGCCGGCGCAGTTGTCCGGCGGCCAGCGCCAGCGCGTGGCCCTGGCCCGCGCGCTGGTCAACCGGCCACGGGTACTGCTGCTGGACGAGCCGCTTGGCGCGCTGGACCTGAAGTTGCGCGAACAGATGCAGGGCGAGCTGAAAAAGCTGCAGCGCCAGCTGGGCATCACCTTCATATTCGTCACCCACGACCAGACCGAAGCGCTGTCGATGTCCGACCGTGTCGCAGTGTTCAACCGCGGCCGTATCGAGCAGGTCGACACCCCGCGCAACCTGTACATGCAGCCGGCGACCACCTTCGTCGCCGAATTCGTCGGCACCTCCAATGTGCTGCGTGGTGAATTGGCCATGGCGCTCAATGGCAGCCCGGCGCCCTTCTCCATCCGCCCTGAACACATCCGCCTCGGCGCCCCGGCCACAGCCGGCCAGCACGTCCAGGTCAGCGGCCTGCTGCGCGACATCCAGTACCAGGGCAGTGCCACCCGCTACGAGCTGCAACTGGACAGCGGCCAACTACTGGCGGTGAGCCAGGCCAACGACCGCTGGCAGGCGCAGGTACAGGCCTGGCAACCCGGGCAACCGGTACAGGCACACTGGCCCCACGAAGCCATGACGGTGCTGCAGGAAACCGAGGGCCGCTGACATGAGCACACTGCGCGGCCTGTCCAACCTGCTGTACCGGCGCCCCAACCTGTACCTGGCCCTGCTGCTGATCCCGCCACTGACCTGGTTCGGCGCAATTTACCTGGGTTCGCTGCTGAACCTGCTGTGGCAGGGCTTCTATACCTTCGACGACTTCACCATGGCGGTGACCCCGGACCTGACCCTGGGCAATTTCGCCGCGCTGTTCAACCCGTCGAACTTCGACATCATTCTGCGCACCTTGTGCATGGCGGTGGCGGTGTCGCTGGCCAGCGCCGTGCTGGCCTTCCCCATCGCCTACTACATGGCGTGCTACACCAGCGGCAAGACCAAGGCGTTTTTCTACATCGCCGTGATGATGCCGATGTGGGCCAGCTACATCGTCAAGACCTACGCGTGGACCCTGCTGCTGGCCAAGGGCGGCGTGGCCCAGTGGTTCGTCCAGCAACTGCACCTGGATGCCCTGTTGCAAACGGTGCTGGCGGTGCCGGGCGTGGGTGGCAGCACGCTGTCTACTTCGCATCTGGGGCGCTTCATGGTGTTCGTGTACATCTGGCTGCCGTTCATGATCCTGCCGATCCAGGCCTCGCTGGAACGCTTGCCGCCATCGCTGCTGCAAGCCTCGGCAGACCTCGGCGCCCGGCCCGGACAAACCTTCGTGCAGGTGATACTGCCGCTGTCGATCCCGGGCATTGCCGCCGGCTCGATATTCACTTTCTCGCTGACCCTGGGCGACTTCATCGTGCCGCAGCTGATCGGCCCGCCCGGTTACTTCATCGGCAGCATGGTCTATGCCCAGCAAGGGGCGATCGGCAACATGCCGATGGCCGCCGCATTCACCCTGGTGCCGATCGTGCTGATCGCGGTGTACCTGTCCATCGTCAAGCGACTGGGGGCCTTCGATGCACTCTGAAAATGCCTCGACCGGGCTGCGCCTGGCGGCCTGGGGCGGGTTGCTGTTCCTGCATTTCCCGATCCTGATCATCTTTCTGTATGCCTTCAACACCGAAGACGCGGCATTCAGCTTTCCGCCCAAGGGCTTTACCCTGAAGTGGTTCGCCGTGGCCTTCGCCCGGCCCGATGTGCTGGAAGCGATCAAGCTGTCGCTGCAAGTGGCCTGCCTGGCCACGCTGATCGCCCTGGTGCTCGGCACGCTGGCCTCGGCGGCGTTGTACCGGCGCAGCTTTTTCGGCAAGGAAAGCATTTCGCTGATGCTGATCCTGCCCATCGCCCTGCCCGGCATCATCACCGGCATCGCCCTGCTCTCGGCGTTCAAGGCCTTGGGGATCGAGCCCGGGGTGTTCACCATCGTGGTCGGCCACGCCACCTTCTGCGTGGTGATCGTCTACAACAACGTGATCGCCCGCCTGCGGCGGACTTCGCAGAGCCTGATCGAAGCCTCGATGGACCTGGGCGCCGACGGCTGGCAGACCTTTCGCTACATCATCCTGCCCAACCTGGGCTCGGCGCTACTGGCCGGCGGCATGCTGGCCTTTGCCCTGTCGTTCGACGAAATCATCGTCACCACCTTCACCGCCGGCCACGAACGCACCCTGCCGATCTGGCTGCTCAACCAGCTCAGCCGCCCGCGCGATGTGCCGGTGACCAACGTGGTCGCCATGCTGGTGATGCTGGTGACCATGCTGCCGATACTTGGTGCCTATTACCTGACCCGTGGCGGCGAAAGCGTCGCGGGCAGCGGCAAATGACCCTGGAGGAGTCCCCGATGCAAACGCAGATGCTGATCAATGGCCAGCTGGTCGCTGGCCAAGGCCCGGCCTGGACCGTGCTCAACCCGGCGCTGGGCACTGCCCTGGCGCAGATCAACGAAGCCAGCGAGGCCCAGGTGGACAGCGCCGTGCGCGCCGCCGACCAGGCCTTCGACAGCTGGTCGCAAACCAGCCCAAAGGAACGCTCGCAAGCCTTGCTGGCGCTGGCCGACGCCATCGAAGCCCATGGCGATGAACTGGCCCGCCTGGAATCGCAGAACTGCGGCAAGCCGCTGAGCGCCGCGCTGAATGACGAGATCCCGGCAATTGCCGACGTGTTCCGCTACTTTGCCGGGGCCGCCCGCTGCCTGGGCGGCTCGGCAGCCGGCGAATACCTGCCAGGCCATACTTCGATGATCCGCCGTGACCCGCTGGGCGTGGTGGCCTCGATCGCGCCATGGAACTACCCGTTGATGATGCTGGCGTGGAAGATCGCCCCGGCCCTGGCTGCCGGCAACACCGTGGTGATCAAGCCCTCCGAGCTGACCCCGCTGACCGCCCTGCGCCTCGGCGAACTCGCCCGGGACCTGCTGCCACCTGGGGTGCTGAACATCCTCTTCGGCCGTGGCCAGACGGTGGGCAACCCGCTGGTCAGCCACCCCAAGGTGCGCATGGTCTCGCTGACCGGCTCGATCCCCACCGGCGCGCACATCATCAGCGCCACTGCCGACAGCGTGAAACGCATGCACATGGAACTGGGCGGCAAGGCCCCGGTGCTGGTGTTCGACGATGCCGACATCGATGCCGCCATCGACGGTATCCGTACCTTCGGCTTCTACAACGCCGGCCAGGACTGCACCGCAGCCTGTCGGCTGTACGTGCAGGATGGCATCTACGAGCGTTTCGTCGAACGCCTGGGGGCCGCAGTGGCCAGCCTCAAGCCAGGTCTGCAGGAAGCCGAGGACACCGAACTGGGGCCACTGATCAGTGCCCAGCACCGCGACAAGGTTGCAGGGCTGGTACAACGGGCCATCGCCCAGCCGCACATCCGCCTGGTGACCGGTGGCAAGGCGATCGAGGGCGACGGTTTCTTCTTCGAGCCGACCGTGCTGGCCGACGCCCTGCAGGATGACGAAATCGTGCGTAACGAAGTGTTCGGCCCGGTTGTGTCGGTGACGCGCTTCAACGACGAAGCGCAGGCCCTGGAATGGGCCAACGACTCCGAATACGGCCTGGCTTCCTCGGTATGGACCCGCGACACCGGCCGTGCCCATCGCCTGGCAGCACGTTTGCAGTATGGCTGCACCTGGGTGAATACCCACTTCATGCTGGTCAGCGAAATGCCCCATGGTGGGCAAAAGCATTCGGGGTATGGCAAGGACATGTCGATGTATGGGCTGGAGGACTACACCTGTGTGCGGCATGTGATGATCAAGCATTGAGGGTAATGCCTGGGCTGAGACCGGCACCTCAGTCCAGGAGCTTTCCTGCAATCGGTTCGGCCCATTCCTAGTGCCACATCCTTTAGCTTGTAGTCATCGAAACTGGATTATCACGAGGCTGGATGACATGAAATATCGAGGACAACGAGCAAAGGTGAAATACAGCAAGGAAGACCATTCATGGGTCGGGCACCTATGCACAACTTGCGATATCGTCGGGTTTCACGCTCGGTCGCGCAGGCTATTGCCTGCCGCGTTCAAAGAGGCAGTGGTTGACTATTTGGAAGTAGCCAATAGAACAGGAGTAAGTATCAACGCCTGATTTTGCGCGACCTCTGTGGGAGCGGGTTCATCGAGGCGTCGAACCGCCGCGAACACCGGCAAAGCCGGTGCCATACACCGAGTCGCCTTCTTCGCGGGCATGCCCGCTCCCACAGATACCGCATCGCATTCAAAGGCGGTGCAATACCGTGTGGGAGCGGCCCTGTGTCGCGAAAGGGCCGCAAAGCGGCCCCGGTAATATCAGCGGCGGAGCTGGAAACCTGGGGCCGCTTCGCAGCCCTTTCGCGACACAAGGCCGCTCCTACAACGACCGCGTAATGCTTGGGTCAGGTCAATCCCGCAGGTCCGACTCGTGAATCGGGTTGGCCCGGCTGGTGGCGCGCTGGTATTGCGCCGGCCAGGTAGCTTTGTTGCCGCCCAGGTCGTCGTCGGCATGCAACGGCCAGTATGGGTCGCGCAGCAGTTCGCGGGCGAGGAAGATGATGTCGGCCTGGCCAGTGCGCAGAATGTGCTCGGCCTGGGCCGGTTCGGTGATCATGCCCACGGTGCCGGTGGCGATTTCCGATTCCTTGCGCACACGCTCGGCGAAGCGCGTCTGGTAGCCCGGGCCGGTGGGGATTTCGGCGTTGACCGAGGTGCCACCGGAGGACACGTCGATCAGGTCGACGCCCAGGCCACGCAGACGGCGGGCCAGTTCGACGGTTTCATCCGGGTTCCAGCCGTCCTCGACCCAGTCGGTCGCCGATACCCGCACGAACAGCGGTAACTCGGCAGGCCAGACCTTGCGCACGGCCTCGACCACCTGCAGGGTCAGGCGGATGCGGTTTTCGAAGCAGCTACCGTACTCGTCGCGGCGCTGGTTGCTAAGTGGTGACAGGAACTGGTGCAACAGGTAGCCGTGGGCGGCGTGGATCTCGACCACCTTGAAGCCGGCCTTCAGGGCACGCTCGGTCGAGGCGACGAAGGCGGCGATCACCTGCTCGATTTCATCCTTGTTCAATTCACGCGGCGGGGTGTGCTGGGGGTCGAAGGCAATCTTCGACGGCCCTACCGGCTGCCAGCCGCCCTCTTCGAGCTTGACGCTGCCTTGCTTGCCCAGCCACGGGCGATAGGTGCTGGCCTTGCGCCCGGCGTGGGCCAGCTGAATACCGGGCATGCCCCCCTGGGCGGTGATGAAGCGGGTGATGCGTTGCAGCGGGGCGATCTGAGCGTCGTCCCACAGGCCGAGGTCTTCAGCGGTGATGCGGCCATCGGCGGTCACCGCCACGGCTTCAGTGATCACCAGGCCAGCGCCACCCACGGCGCGGCTGCCTAAATGGACAAGGTGCCAATCGTTGGCCAGGCCATCGACGGCGGAATACTGGCACATCGGCGAAACGGCGATGCGGTTGGGCAGGGTCAGCTGACGCAGGGTGTAAGGCTCGAGCAGCAGGCTCATGAGGGCACCTCCCAAGGACTCCAATGGTGATCCGGCCCGGGCACTCAATTGCACGTCCCTGGCCCAGGTCCGGTCATAACTTCAGACTAGACCAGAATGGTTGGGGGGGAGGTTCCATGGGATTTCGGGTGGGGTGCGGGGTGGTTGGCGTGAGAGTGATGGCGCCTGTGAGATCGAGCGCCGCGCGGGCGGCGCTCGATCTCATAGGCGACATCGCTCTCAAGGCAGGCACCTGGCAGCCCTGACCGCCGCTACAGGCAGGCACTCTGACAGGTATTTCAGATAATCCCTACGATCCCGATCTGGTGAAGCCTAAGCTGAGGAAATACCCTACAAGTCCTGTCGACTCGCGTCTGATTGTGACTGGAATCCTGACTCTCTAGCCTTTGCTGGTCGCTGGTATTCAGCGTCCGGGTGTGGAATCCCGATCAATTACCGAGTAGCTGTCGTCATGGCAGTTGTGCGCGGAAGGCCGCAAAGCCTACCGGGTTTACTCGTAGCCTGGATTCCACACCGCGTACAACTGCCACCCTTCGTGTGGAATCGGAGAGGCGGTCAATCAGCAACCATACGAGTGATTGATATGAAAAAGACAGTCCCTGATCCACCCCTCATTTCTTCTCCTCCGACAAAACGCTCAGAAAGATCAGGAGAGGGATCAATGAACACAGACGACACCCAATTCACCGTCGGCAAGACCACTTTCTTTCAGGGTGAAAACCAGACCCACCCATTATTTCGCATCGAAGCGGGCATTCCATGCCGAGACGCCCGTGATCAGGCTTCGGAATTGATGGGCTATGTGCGGGAGTTGACCATCGTCGGGCTGATGGATGAGAAGCCCATGATGATCTGGGCTGCGCACTATCTCAGTGCGATGGCCAAGGCACTGATGGATGATGCCGAGTTAGGTATGGCGCGCTGAGTTTGATGTGATCATCGATCGCACATGGAGCACATTAGCCAGCCCGCCGCAGAGCCTTGTGGGAGCGGGTTTACCCGCGAAGAATGCGACTTGGTGCATGGCACCGGCTTCGCCGGTGTTCGCGGGTGAACCCGCTCCCACAGGTACAGCGCAAGCCTTGAGCCCGGTGCAGGCCCTGTGGGAGCGGGCATGCCCGCGAAGCAGCGACTCGGTGGATGGCACCGGCTTCGCCGGTGTTCACGGGTGAACCCGCTCCCACAACGGGTCAGCGCCAGGCCGTCAGCAGCGGCGGTATCTACCCTCAGCGCGGCTCCATGTGGGCAATCATCAACTGCACACTTTCATTACCACGAAACTCGTTCACATCCAGCTTGTATGCCAACTCGACCCAACGCACCGTGGGGTTCGGCCATACTTCGCGGTCAATGCCAAAGGCAATGCCGTCCAGCCGCACCGAGCCGCACTCGCTCTTGAGCACTACCTTCAAGTGCCGCTCGCCCACCACGCGCTGCTCCACCAGCTGGAACACGCCATGGAACAGCGGCTCGGGGAAGTGCTGCCCCCAGGGCCCGGCATGGCGCAGGGCCTTGGCCAGGTCGAGGTGGAACTCCTCCACCGCCAGGCTGCCGTCGGACAACAGCCGACCGGTCAGGTCCTCTTCACGCAATTGGCGTCGCACTTCTTCGTCGAACGCCTCGGCAAATGCCGGGAAATTGGCCTCGGGCAACGACAACCCCGCCGCCATCGCGTGGCCGCCGAACTTGCTGATCAGCTGCGGGTGGCGCGCCGCCACGGCATCCAGTGCATCACGAATATGGAACCCCGGCACCGAACGCGCCGACCCTTTGAGCATACCCTCGCCAGCGTCGGCGAAGGCGATAGTCGGCCGGTGGTAACGCTCCTTCAACCGCGAAGCCAGAATACCGATCACCCCCTGGTGCCAGTCGGCATCGAACAGGCACAGGCCATATGGCATCGACTCGACCGGCAGGTCCTTGAGCTGGGCCAGGGCCTCGCGCTGCATGCCCTGCTCGATGGACTTGCGGTCCTGGTTCAGGTCGTCCAGTTGCTGCGCCATGTCCTGGGCCAGGGCCGCGTCTTCACACAGCAGGCATTCGATGCCCAGGCTCATGTCGTCCAGGCGCCCGGCAGCGTTCAGCCGCGGGCCGAGGATGAAGCCGAGGTCGGTCGAGGTGATGCGCCGGTGATCGCGACGGGCCACTTCAAGAATGGCCTTGAGCCCCGGTCGGGCGCGGCCGGCGCGAATGCGTTCGAGGCCCTGGTGCACCAGGATGCGGTTGTTGGCATCCAATGGCACCACGTCGGCGACGCTGCCCAGGGCAACCAGGTCGAGCAATTCGCCGATGTTCGGCTGTGGCTGCGTTTCGTAACGCCCCAGGCTGCGCAGGCGCGCGCGCAACGCCATCAGCACGTAGAAGATCACCCCTACCCCGGCCAGCGCCTTGCTCGGGA
Source organism: Pseudomonas sp. 32_A (assembly GCF_017490905.1). Lineage (NCBI taxonomy): Bacteria > Pseudomonadati > Pseudomonadota > Gammaproteobacteria > Pseudomonadales > Pseudomonadaceae > Pseudomonas > Pseudomonas sp. 32_A. Next base: position 8,462 of record NZ_JAFGYI010000058.1, read on the forward strand.
AGCTACAGCCCGGCTGGTTGGGGTTGATGATCGCGTCGGCATCGGGCAACTCCGCGCCCGGCAGGTGGTGGTCGGTGACCAGCACCTTGAGTCCGGCGGCCTTGGCGGCAGCCACACCGTCGACGCTGGAAATGCCATTGTCCACGGTGATCAACAGCTGCGGCTGGCGTTGCAGCGCCACCTCGACGATTTCCGGAGTCAGACCGTAACCGTATTCGAAGCGGTTGGGCACAAGGTAGTCGACATGGGCCGCACCCAGCAGGCGCAGGCCCAGCACGCCGACGGTACTAGCGGTGGCGCCGTCGGCATCGAAGTCGCCAACGATGAGGATGCGCTGGCGCTGGTCGATGGCCTCGACCAGCAGGTCCACGCCGGCCTCGATGCCCTTGAGCTGCTGGTATGGCAGCAGGCGCGCGAGGCTTTTGTCCAGCTCGGCCTCGCTCTGCACGCCGCGGGCGGCGTACAGGCGGGTCAGCAAGGGCGGCAGGTTACCCAGGAATGGCAGGGTCGGCGGCAACGGGCGAGGTTCGATACGCATGGGTGATTCAGCCGCGCTCACCCAGCAGCCATTCCAGCTGCACTTCGTGCTGGCCACGGTCGTCGGTGACGAACAGCGTGCCCTCACTGATCATCACGTCCCACTTGATGGTGCGTGGCATGTCGGTGGCGAGGGTTTCCAGCACCTCCTGCGGCACGGCGGCGATGCTCAGGTTCTTCAAGCCCTTGACCGCATCAACCACCTTGTTCTGCCATACGCGCAGGCTGCCGTAGGCCAGCAGGCTGGTGCGCTCGGTGCGGCGTGAGCACCAGGTCAGTCGGTCGGCGTCCGGCTGGCCTACTTCGATCCAGTGCAGGATGCGATCGTCCAGGCTCTTTTCCCACAGCGCCGCTTCGTCCACATCGGACAAGCCACGGCCGAACGACAGGTTTTCGTTGTACCACAGGGCGTAGGCCAGCAGGCGCACGGCCATGCGTTCTTCGGTTTCCGAAGGGTGGCGGGCGATGGTCTGACGGACGTTTTCGTACACGCCGCGGTCGAGGTCGGTCAGGTTCAGTTCGAATTTGTAGGTAGTGGACGGCTGGGCCATGGTCGACGGGCTTCGTGCAAAAGAAAAGTGGCACAGTCTAACCCATCCGCACCTTCCATGCGCCGCAGCAGTACCCGGCGAAACCGACGTGTGATAAAAACACGGCTCTGCCCAGCTGCCACGGATGCCCCATGTCGACGCCCAGCAAACCCCTCGCCGGCCTCAAAGTAGTAGAACTCGGCACCCTGATCGCTGGGCCGTTCGCCTCGCGCATCTGTGCCGAATTCGGCGCCGAGGTGATAAAGGTCGAATCGCCCGACGGCGGCGACCCATTGCGCAAATGGCGCAAGCTGTACGAGGGCACCTCGCTGTGGTGGTTCGTGCAGGCCCGCAACAAGCAGTCGCTCACCCTCAACCTCAAGCACCCCGAGGGCCGTGAGATTCTCAAACGCCTGCTGGCCGAGGCCGACATCCTGATCGAGAACTTCCGCCCGGGCGTGCTGGAAAAACTCGGCCTGGGCTGGGATGTGCTGCATGCACTGAACCCGCGCCTGGTCATGGTGCGCCTGTCGGGCTTCGGCCAGACCGGGCCGATGAAAGACCAGCCGGGCTTTGGCGCGGTAGGCGAGTCGATGGGCGGCCTGCGCTACATCACCGGCTTCGACGACCGACCGCCAGTACGCACGGGTATTTCCATCGGTGATTCGATTGCCGCCCTGTGGGGGGTTATCGGCGCACTGATGGCGCTGCGGCACCGGGAAGTCAACGGCGGCCAGGGCCAGGTGGTGGACGTCGCCCTGTACGAAGCGATCTTCGCCATGATGGAAAGCATGGTCCCGGAGTTCGATGTGTTCGGCTTTATCCGCGAACGCACCGGCAACATCATGCCGGGCATCACACCCTCTTCCATCCACACCAGCGCCGACGGCAAGCATGTGCAGATCGGTGCCAACGGCGATGCGATCTTCAAGCGCTTCATGCAAGCCATTGGCCGCACCGACCTGGCCGACGACCCGACCCTGGCCACCAACGATGGCCGCGACCTGCGCCGTGACGAGCTGTACGGGGTAATCGACCGCTGGGCCAACAGCCTGCCACTGGAACAACTGATGCAAGTGCTGAACACCGCCGAAGTACCGGCCAGCCGCATCTATTCGGCCGAGGACATGTTCAACGACCCGCAGTACCTGGCACGCGAAATGTTCCTGCAGGCCAAGCTGCCGGACGGCAAGCCATTCCGCATGCCGGGCATCGTGCCCAAGCTGTCGGACACCCCCGGCTCCACCGAGTGGGTAGGCCCGGCGCTGGGCGAACATACCGAGGCGCTGCTCGGCAACCTGGGCTACGACGCAGCGGCTATCGCCAGCCTGCGCGCAGCAGGCACGGTCTGACCCTGGCGCGGCCCTGGTCCATGCGCACTGCCCGTTGCCTACGCCACCTGGCTCTGCTGTGCGGGCTGCTGCCCGCATTACTACTGCAGCCAGCCAACGCCAAGGAGCGCATCTTCTGGCTGGTGCGCGACCTGCCGCCGTTCACCATTCTGGAAGGACCGGAAAAAGGCCGTGGGGTGATCGACCAGCTGTTGCCTCTGCTTATCAGGCAGATGCCCGAATATGACCACAGCATCGTGCGCGTCAACCGCGCCCGCGGCATCCAGATGCTGCAGGACCCGCAGACCTTCACCTGCGACCCGACCTTACTGTGGACGCCGGACCGCGCCGAATACGTGCGGTTTTCAACGCCCTCTCTAGGCGTGTTCAGTGGCGGCCTGGTGCTGCGCAAGGACAGCGAGGCGCTGGTAGCGCCTTACCTCGACGGCCAGCAGGTAAATCTGCATGGCCTGCTGAGCAAGACTTCGCTGAAGCTGGGAGTTGTCGCCGAGCGCAGCTATGGCACACAGATCGACGCAATTCTGCGCCAGTTGCCCGAGACCGCGTTCAGCCGCCACTACGGCAACGACGCCACCGCCAACCTGCTGCAGATGCAACAGCTGGGGCGCCTGCGCATGGTGCTCGGCTACTGGCCCGAAGTGCGCTACCTGATCGAGCAGCAAGGCGGAGCACTGGCTGACTACCGGTTTCATCCTGTTCAAGGGGTGAACCGCTATCAGTTTCTGCATGTAGGCTGTTCGAACAGCGAGTTGGGGCGTAAAGCGATTGCGCACATCGACCAGTTGCTGCCTGCCCTGCGCCGGGACGTGTTGCCGGCATTGTATGCACGCTGGCTGGACCCGGCGTTGCAGGAAGACTACCTGGAAGAAAGCAAGCGCTTCTTCGAAGACCACTAGCTGTCGGCTCAGCCCCTGTAGGAGCGGCCTTGTGTCGCGATGGGGCGTGAAGCGGCCCCACATTTTCAGCTTCGCAGCGAAGGTTGCCGGGGCCGCTTTGCGGCCCATCGCGACACAAAGCCGCTCCTGCAAGGATATATGCCTGCCCACCAAAAAAAGAAACCCCGGGCGCTGGGGAAACACGCCCGGGGCCAAGCGAAAGCCCTTGAGGGCTTCCCGTGACAACCTTGCCAGCGCCGGAGCAAAGCACTGGCGGGGTTGCCCTACAGTGTCTGATAAACCACTCAGGCAAAGGTTCCATGGGGTTGCTGGCGCTGCTGCAATGCCGCGATCACACAGGGCTGCAAGCGCCCTTCGGCGATCTGCAGGTCGCGGTGCAGGCCATCCACCAGGTCGATCAAAAGGCTTTGTTCCTGCAATTGGCGCTCGCTGACTGTGCGCCGAAGGGTGATGCCGGCAAGGCGGTCGTGAACGGTCAATTGGCGATTACCCTGGGCATCGGCGACGCCAAGGTGGGTCTGATAGGGGGTCAGGGCTTCGTTAAGCAGTCTGCAGATTCTTTCCATCCGGATCACTCGCTGCGTGGTGGGATATAGAGGAACTGACCAACAGACGCAGCGGAAAGTTCGTTACACCGCGGCTGCTTCAGTGAGCATGCGGGGCCGAGGTGACAGTTTGAATACGCCGCCAAGGGCGCACCTGCAGTGCTTGCAGGGCACGCTGCAGGCGTGGCATCGAAAGCGGCCAGGGCAACTCGGCAAGCACCCACAGGCCCCGGTTTCTGGCCTCTTGGGCAAGGTTGTGGCGCTTGGGGGTAGCCTGGCCGACGAATAGCAAAGCGCGGGTTCGGTGCTGCTGTTCGAGCAAGGCAAGGCCGGCCCGGGTTGGCATGGCGTGGTCAAGGATCAGCAGATCGGGGCGGTGATCGGCGTTCAGGCAGGCGTCAAGGTCTGCGCTGGTTTCGCTGATGCGCACATGAAACATGCCTTGGGCGTTAAGGGCCTGGTGCAGGAGTATCTGGTGGGATGGGCGAGCCTGGTGAATCAACACATAGGGCTGGTGCATGAAAGCCGCTCCTGGTGGGAGGACCGGCTAATCTAGGCTTGGCGCTGGGTGAACTGAATAGGATTTTTCTGATTGGATTGAGGGAAAGCCTGAAATTGTTGGGGCCGCTTTGCGGCCCATCGCGACACAAGGCCGCTCCTACAGGGGAACGCGCCTGTTGCATGGGTCGCGATCTCCTGTAGGAGCGGCCTTGTGTCGCGAAAGGGCTGCGCAGCAGCCCCCGGGCGATAGCAATGCTTACAATGGTTTGCCGCGGTTACCATGCTGGCTGACAAAGCCCTGCACAGCCTTCAGGTCATTGGCCAGCACCGTGCAACGCTCCTCACGGCTGAACAGGTCGCTGAGGTGCGCCGGCAGCTCCAGCGCCTTGCCAACACCGGCCTTCTCCACCGCTTCCGGGAACTTGACCGGGTGCGCGGTACCCAGCACCACCATCGGCGTGTCCAGGCTGCGGCGGCATTCGCGGGCGGCCTTGACGCCGATTGCGGTGTGCGGGTCAAGCACCTCACCGGTGGCGGCAAATACTTCGGCGATGGTTTCGCAGGTCTGCTCGTCGCTCACTGCCAGCGAGTCGAACAGTTTGCGCGCTTCGGTCCAGCGGTCTTGCTCGACACTGAAGCCGCCACCTTGCTTGAAGTTGGCCATCAGCTCGGCAATGGCGCCACCGTTGCGGCCGTGCAGGTCGAACAGCAGGCGCTCGAAGTTGGACGAGACCATGATGTCCATCGACGGCGACAGGGTCGCGTGCAGGGTTTCCTTGACGTACTGGTTGCCGCTCATGAAGCGGTGCAGGATGTCGTTGCGGTTGGTGGCGACGATCAGCTGGCTGACCGGCAGGCCCATGTTACGTGCCAGGTAGCCTGCGAAGATGTCGCCGAAGTTGCCGGTCGGCACCGAGAACGCCACGGAACGCGCCGGGCCACCCAGCTGCAGGGCAGCGTGGAAGTAGTAGACGATCTGGGCCATGATCCGCGCCCAGTTGATCGAGTTGACCGCAACCAGGCGGGTGCCCTTGAGGAACGACTGGTCGGCGAAGCTGGCCTTGACCATTTCCTGGCAGTCGTCGAAGTTGCCTTCGACGGCGATGTTGTGGATGTTGTCACCGAAGATGGTGGTCATCTGCCGGCGTTGCACTTCCGACACGCGCTGGTGCGGGTGCAGGATGAAGATGTCGACGTTGTCGCAACGACGGCAGCCTTCGATGGCGGCGGAGCCGGTGTCACCGCTGGTAGCGCCGATGATCACCACGCGCTCGTTGCGCTTGGCCAGCACATGGTCGAGCAGGCGACCGAGCAGTTGCAGGGCGAAGTCCTTGAACGCCAGGGTCGGGCCGTGGAACAGCTCCAGGACCCACTCGTTGCTGTTCAACTGACGCAGCGGTGCAACCGCGGCGTGGGCGAACTCGCCGTAGGTTTCTTCGAGGATCTTCTTGAAATCGGCGTCGGCGATGCTGCCTTCGACGAACGGGCGCATCACCCGGAAGGCCAGTTCGTGGTACGGCAGGCCGGCCCACGAGGCGATTTCTTCCTGGGTGAAGCGTGGCAGGTTTTCCGGGACGTACAGGCCGCCGTCGCTGGCCAGGCCAGCCAGCAGGACGTCTTCGAAATTCAGGGCCGGAGCCTGACCGCGGGTGCTGATATAGCGCATGGGTGCAAACCTTCGATGCTGGGGCCGGGGCCGCACTGGCGGCCCGACGGCACAATTGTTAGTTGAGCTGCTCGACGCGAATGCGCACGACCTTGCCGACCACGTCCTGCAGGGCTTCCAGGGCAACGATGGCGTCGTTGATGCGCTGCTCGACCACGCGATGGGTCAGCAGGATCATCGGCACCAGGCCATCCTGTTCCTCGGCTTCCTTCTGCATGATCGACTCGATGTTGATGCCGCGCTCCGAGAGGATGCTGGCCACCTGGGCCAGTACGCCCGGGTGATCCTTGGCCTGGATGCGCAGGTAGTAGGCGCTTTCGCAGGCTTCGATCGGCAGGATCGGGTGGGCCGACAGCGAATCCGGCTGGAAGGCCAGGTGCGGCACGCGGTTTTCCGGGTCGGAGGTCATGGCACGAACCACATCGACCAGATCGCCGATCACCGACGAAGCGGTAGGCTCCATGCCGGCACCCGCGCCGTAGTACAGGGTGGAACCGGCGGCGTCGCCGTTGACCATGACGGCGTTCATCACGCCGTTGACGTTGGCGATCAGGCGGTCGGCCGGGATCAATGTCGGGTGTACACGCAGCTCGATGCCTTCGGCAGTGCGGCGGGCCACGCCCAGGTGCTTGATGCGGTAACCCAGGGCCTCGGCATAATTCACGTCTGCAGTGGTCAGCTGGGTGATACCTTCGGTATAGGCCTTGTCGAATTGCAGCGGGATGCCGAAAGCGATCGAGGCAAGGATGGTCAGCTTGTGCGCGGCATCGATGCCTTCAACGTCGAAGGTCGGGTCGGCTTCGGCGTAACCCAGCGCCTGGGCTTCGGCGAGTACGTCCGGGAAGGCACGGCCCTTCTCACGCATTTCGGTGAGGATGAAGTTGCCGGTGCCGTTGATGATGCCGGCCAGCCAGTTGATGTGGTTGGCCGACAGGCCTTCGCGGATGGCCTTGATCACCGGGATGCCACCGGCAACGGCCGCTTCGAAGGCAACGATCACGCCCTTCTCACGGGCCTTGGCAAAGATTTCATTGCCGTGCACGGCAATCAGCGCCTTGTTGGCGGTGACCACGTGCTTGCCGTTTTCGATGGCCTTGAGCACCAGCTCGCGGGCCACGGTGTAGCCACCGATCAGCTCGATGACAATGTCGATCTCCGGGTTGCTCGCAACTTCGAACACATCAGCGGTAATGGGGGTACCGGTAATCTGGCAGTTCGGGTTCTGCGAGCGCATGGCAATCTGTGCCACTTCAATACCGCGCCCGGCACGGCGGGCGATCTCCTCGGCGTTGCGCTGAAGTACATTGAAGGTTCCGCCACCGACGGTCCCCAACCCACAGATGCCTACTTTGACCGGTTTCACTGTGAACTCCCCATTGAACGGCCGACGCCTATGCCGACCGTGAAACATGCCGTCACCCCATGACGACGGCGTACTGAATTGGATTACTTGGCCAGTGCCAGCTTGGCGACCTGCGGTGCCGGCTGGTAGCCCGGAATGACCTGGCCGCTTTCAAGGACGATCGCCGGCGTGCCGTTGACGCCGATCGACTGGCCCAGCTGGAACTGCTTGCCGACCGGGTTGGCGCACTTGGCGGCCTTGATTTCCTCACCCTCGACCATCTTGTCCATCGCCGCACGGCGGTCGCTGGAACACCAGACGGCCTGCAACTGCTGGTCACCCGGCGAACCGAGCCCCTGGCGCGGGAAGGCGACATAGCGCACTTCGATACCGCGGCGGTTGAGCTCAGGCACCTCGGCGTGCAGCTTGTGGCAGTACGGGCAGGTGGTGTCGGTGAACACGGTGATGTGCGACTTGGTCTCGCCCTTGGCAGGATAAACCACCATTTCGGCGGCTGGAATGCCGTTGATGAGCTTGGCAATGCCCAGGCGCTCGGTCTTCTCGGTGAGGTTGACCGGCTTGCCGTCCTGGATCTGGAACAGGTAACCCTGCATCACGAACTGGCCGTCGCCGCTGGCATACAGCACGCGGCCGCCCTGCAGCTTGACTTCATACAGGCCGCTGACCGGGCTGCTGGCCACGCTTTCGACGGGCACTTCCAACTCGAGGTTCTGCAACGACTTACGGATGGCCTGCTCGGCAGCTGCATTGCTGTCGGTTGCCGCGGCAACGGCAAAGGTACTGGCCAGCGCCAACGCGGCGGCGGCGAAAAACTGGGTCACGCGCATGGGAACTCCTGAAGGCGGACAGGGGCCGGAGGGCGTCACCTGCGGAAAATACGCGGTGACCGTGCGGCCCTTGGTGCAAACCGCCCAAGCCTACCACATCACACCGCCAGTGAAGGGCCTTGCAAGGACCGGTCGGCGGAACATGAAAAACATTCATCCACGCGGGTGGTGCTGGGCATGCAGTTGCTGCAGGCGGGCCTTGGCGACATGGGTGTAGATCTGCGTAGTCGACAGGTCACTGTGGCCCAGCAGCATCTGCACCACACGCAAGTCGGCGCCATGGTTGAGCAGGTGAGTAGCGAAGGCATGACGCAGGGTGTGCGGTGACAGCGGCTTGTCGATACCGGCGACCCGGGCATGGTGCTTGATACGATGCCAGAAGGTCTGACGGGTCATCTGCTCGCCACGCTGGCTGGGGAACAAGACGTCGCTGGGGCGGCCATTGAGCAGTTCGGCGCGGCCATCGCGCAGGTAGCGCTGCAACCACAGCACCGCCTCCTCGCCCATGGGCACCAGGCGCTCCTTGCTGCCCTTGCCCATCACCCGCAGCACGCCTTGGCGCAGGTTGACCTGGTCGAGGGCCAGGCTGACCAGCTCGGTGACACGCAGGCCGCAGGCGTAGAGCACTTCGAGCATGGCGCGGTCACGCTGGCCGATGGCTTCGCCCAGGTCCGGAGCTTGTAGCAAGGCTTCGACGTCTGCTTCGGACAACGACTTGGGCAGCGGCTTGCCCAGTTGCGGCATATCCACTTGCAGGGTGGGGTCGATGGCCACCAGTTTTTCCCGCAACAGGTAGCGGAAGAAGCCGCGCAGGCCGGACAGGAAGCGCGCCGTGGAGCGCGGCTTGTAGCCCTGGTCGAGGCGCCAGGCCAGGTGGTCGAGAATCAGCTCGCGTCCGGCGTCGGGCAAGCTGACGCCATGTTCCTGCAACCAGCCGTTGAACAGGGCCAGGTCACTGCGGTAGGACACGCGGGTGTTGTCGGACAGGCCCTTTTCAAGCCACAGGGCGTCGAGGAACTGGTCGATCAGGGGGTGGTCTAGGGCGGGCATTCGGGGCTGCTGGGTGTTGGTGGTGGGGCTAGTGTTTCACAGCAGCTCGGGGTTGTCTGTACTGGCCTCTTCGCGGGTGACCCCGCTCCCACAAGGGTCACACAGGTCCCGAAGGCGGTGATATCCCTGTGGGAGCGGGTTTACCCGCGAAAGGGCCTAAACAGGAGAACTCAGGCCTGGGGCAGAACGGGCACCGGCCGCTTGTCCTCATCGATGGCAACGAAGCTGAACACCCCGTGGATCGCCCGCTCGCGTCCATCCAGGTACATGTTCTCGACGAACACATCCACCTGTACCTGCAAGCTGGTATTACCTACCTTGATGACCGACCCCACCAACTCGACGATCGAGCCCGCCGGGATCGGATGCTTGAAGTCGATGCGGTCAGTCGACACGGTTACCAGCGGCAGGCGGCAGAAGCGCGTGGCGGCGATGAACGACACTTCGTCCATCCAGGCCAGGGCGGTGCCGCCGAAGAGGGTGTTGTGGTGGTTGGTGGTGTTGGGGAACACCGCCTTGGTCACGCGGGTCACCGACAGCTCGGTGCGGCGCAGGATTTCCTGGTCTCGGGTAGTCATGGCAATCACATCTTCGGGGGTCAAAACGCAAAAAAGCAGCCCGAAGGCTGCTTTTTTCTCGCTAGGCGGCCTCGGCCACCGGGCAAACTGCACTCAGGACAGTTTTTCCTTGATGCGAGCGGCTTTGCCGGACAGGTCGCGCAGGTAGTACAGCTTGGCTTTACGCACGTCACCACGACGTTTCACGGCCAGGCTGTCGATTTGCGGGCTGTAGGTCTGGAAGGTACGCTCTACGCCAACGCCGCTGGAGATCTTGCGCACGGTGAAGGCGCTGTTCAGACCGCGGTTACGCTTGGCGATAACGACGCCTTCGAACGCCTGCAGACGGGAACGCTCACCTTCCTTCACTTTAACCTGAACGACAACGGTGTCGCCTGGTGCGAAGGTCGGGATTTCCTTGCTCATCTGCTCGGCTTCGAGCTGCTGGATGATCTTGTTGGTCATGCTGTGCTCCTAAGATGGATACGTGATCCACCATCGATACGTTTAACTATCGTCCCGCTCGCGGAGATATTCCTCGAGCAGCTTCTTCTCTTCTCCAGAAAGCGAGCGACTTTCCAGAAGATCGGCGCGTCGTTCGAAGGTCCTACCAAGGGACTGCTTCATTCTCCAACGCCGGATGTGTGCATGGTTGCCACTTAGCAACACGTCGGGAACACGCTGATCCGCATACACCTCAGGCCGGGTGTAGTGCGGGCAATCGAGCAGACCGTCGGTGAAGGAATCTTCTTCCGCCGAGTCCACATGCCCTAAAGCTCCGGGCAGCAGCCGTGTAACCGCATCGATCAGTACCATGGCCGGCAGCTCGCCACCGGAAAGCACATAGTCGCCAATCGACCACTCCTCATCGACATGAGCCTCGATAAAGCGCTCGTCGATGCCTTCATAACGACCGGCGATCAGGATCAACGATTCCTGTTCGGCCAGGCCTTTGACCGCCTGCTGAGTCAGCTTGCGGCCTTGTGGCGAAAGGTAGATCACCTTCGCCGCTGCTCCGGTCGCTTGCCTGGCGCTAACCAGGGCGTCTTCCAGAGGCTTGATTTTCATCACCATGCCCGGACCACCGCCAAACGGCCGATCATCCACCGTGTGGTGACGATCTGTGGTGTAGTCCCGCGGGTTCCAGCAAGTCACCTGAAGCAACCCCTGTTTCACCGCGCGGCTGGTAATGCCGTACTCCGTGATGGCCGAGAACATCTCGGGGAACAACGTGATGACGTCTACGCGAAGGTTACCCATCGTTTAGAAGTCCGCGTCCCATTCAACCCGCATCACGCCTGCTTCCAGGTCGATGTCGAGCACGCATTGCGCCGTATAGGGCAACAGACGCTCGCGATCATCCAGGCTGCCTGCGCAGGGCTTGACCACCATGACATCGTTCGCACCGGTCTCCAACAGGTGATCGACCTTGCCGAACAGTTGTTCGTCCTGGTTGATGACCTTCAGGCCCACCAACTGGTACCAGTAGTACTCGTCAGCAGCCAGGTTGGGCAAAAGGCTCCGCGGAATGCAGATTTCGTAACCGCTCAGAAGACGGGCTTCATCGCGATCATCGAGGCCTTTCAGCTTCACGACCAGGCCCTTCTGGGAGCCACGACCGTTGACCAGCTCGACCTGCTTTACCTTGCCTTCGTGCCGAAGCGTCCAGCGCGGATAATCCAACAGGTTTTCAATCGGATCGGTAAAGGAATACACCTTCACCTCGCCGCGAACGCCGTGAACCGAAAAAATCTTGCCAACGACGATGAGGTCGTCAGCCTTTTCTGGCGTCGCGTTCATACTACTCAGGCAGCAGCCTTGGCAGCGTCCTTCAGCAGCTGAGCAACGCGCTCAGACGGCTGTGCACCCTGGCTCAGCCAGTAGTTGACGCGCTCTTGGTTGACCGACAGCTTGACTTCGGCGCCAGCAGCGATCGGGTTGAAGAAACCTACGCGCTCAACGAAACGGCCGTCACGGGCGTTACGCGAGTTGGTCACGGTCAGGTGGTAGAATGGGCGCTTTTTCGAGCCGCCACGGGCCAGACGAATGGTTACCATGTGAACATCGTTCCTATAGTCGGTGCTGCAGTTGATACAGCAGCTGGTACTGCAAATCTGAATGCCAAATAGGCACACGGGTGCCCAAAAGGCCGCATATTCTCGGGGAATACACGGACATTTGCAAATGACTTTTTCGGCAAGGCCCTGCCCTGCCGTCCAGATCCGCCGGTTGAGCCGCGAAATCCGCGGCGATTGCCCCGCCACAGCGGGGGTTCTGGGCGCCTGCCGGACAAACGGCAGGCCCCCGGAATAGGGGTTACAGCTTCGGCATGCCGCCGCCCGGCAGCATCCCGCCAAGGCCGCGCATCATCTTGGCCATGCCGCCCTTGGCGGAGAATTTCTTCATCATCTTCTGCATTTGCTTGTGCTGCTTGATCAGGCGGCCGACGTCCTGCACCTGGGTGCCGGAACCGATGGCGATTCGGCGCTTGCGCGAGCCGCTGATCAACTCCGGATCACGGCGCTCGGCCGGGGTCATGGAGTTGATGATTGCTTCCATCTGCTTGAACTGCTTCTCGGCGGCGCCCTGGGCATTGCCCATCTGCGACAGGTTGACCCCGCCGATGCTCGGCAGCTTGTCCATCAGGCCGCCGAGGCCGCCCATGTTCTTCATCTGCTGCAGCTGGTCGCGGAAGTCTTCGAGATCGAAGCCCTTGCCCTTCTTCAGCTTCTTGGCCAGCTTGTCGGCCTTGGCCTTGTCGATCGTCTGCTCGGCCTGCTCGATCAGGCTGAGCACGTCGCCCATGCCGAGGATTCGCGAGGCGACACGGTCGGGGTGGAACGGCTCGAGGGCTTCGGTCTTCTCGCCCATACCGATGAACTTGATCGGCTTGCCGGTAATGGCACGCACCGACAGCGCGGCACCGCCACGGGCGTCGCCGTCGACCTTGGTCAGCACCACGCCGGTCAGCGGCAGCGCCTCGCCAAAGGCCTTGGCGGTGTTGGCGGCGTCCTGGCCGGTCATGGCGTCGACCACGAACAGGGTCTCGATCGGCTTGACCGCGGCATGCAGCGCCTTGATCTCGTCCATCATGTCGGCGTCGATGTGCAGACGGCCGGCGGTGTCGACGATGACCACGTCGATGAACTTCAGCTTGGCTTCGCGGATGGCCGCTTCGGCGATGGCCACCGGTTTCTGGCTGATGTCGGACGGGAAGAAGGTGACGCCGATGTCGTTGGCCAGGGTTTCCAGCTGCTTGATCGCCGCCGGGCGGTAGACGTCGGCGGACACCACCATCACGCTCTTTTTCTTGCGCTCCTTGAGGAAGCGCGCCAGTTTGCCGGCGGTGGTGGTCTTGCCGGCGCCCTGCAGGCCAGCCATCAGCACCACGGCGGGCGGGGCGGCGTTGAGTGCGAGATCTTCGTTGGCCGCGCCCATCAGGCTTTCCAGCTCGGCCTGGACGATCTTCACGAACGCCTGGCCCGGGGTCAGGCTGCGCGACACTTCAGTGCCGACTGCACGGTCCTTGACGCTGTTGACGAAATCCTTGACCACCGGCAGGGCAACGTCGGCCTCGAGCAGGGCCATGCGCACTTCGCGCAGCGTGTCCTTGATGTTGTCTTCGGTCAGCTTGGCCTTGCCGGTGACATGGCGCAGCGTCTGTGACAGGCGGTCGGTCAGGTTTTCGAACATGGTGATCCTTTCAGGCCCAGTAAAAGCCGAGGTTTGTCAGGCGCCCAGCGGGGAATGCACACCCGCCAGGCACAGCAAGGCGGCGATTATAGCGAAGTGCGGCGACGGCGCACACCTTGCTGGCGGCCTGGTAGATATTCGGTGGCTGTGCCGGCCTCTTCGCGGGCAAGCCCGCTCCCACAAGGTCTGCACCACACTCGAAACCGTGTGGGAGCGGGTTCACCCGCGAATGCTGCACCGCGGTCTGTCAGTCTTCCTAGACCAGCGCGATCTATGCCAAACTCCGTCTCTTTAAGGCTCGCCAACCAGGACTTATGTTCTCCTCACCCAGCCTCATCCCCAACCTGATCGCCGCCGGCCTATATATAGCCGCGGCCATCTACCAGGGCTCTTACCTTGCCCAGAACCGCAAGGCCGACAAGCGCCTGCTTGCCCTGCTGGGTGCCTTCGCGGTACTCGCCCAGGCTGGTGCGCTGTTCTTCCAGCTGATCACCCCGCTGGGCCTGAGCCTGGACTTCTTCAGTGCCGCCAGCCTGATCGCCGTGGCGGTCATCGCCCTGACCCTGCTGGCCTGCTTGCGCATACCCGTGGAAAACCTGCTGGTGCTGCTGTTCCCGCTGGGCGCGGTGACCGCGCTGCTGGCCCAGTTCGCGCCCCCCGGCACGGTGCCGCTGGTCAACGAAGAGCCAGGCATCCTCGCGCACATCCTGCTGTCGATCCTGGCCTACGGGCTGTTCACCATCGCGGTGTTCCAGGCATTGCTGTTGCTGCTGCAGGACCGCCAGCTGAAGAACAAGCACCCGTCCGGGCTGATCCGCAACTTCCCGCCACTGCAAACCATGGAAAGCCTGTTGTTCGGCTTCCTCTGGGCCGGCTGGTGCCTGCTGTCGCTGTCGCTGATCTCCGGCTGGCTGTTCCTCGACAACCTGTTCGCCCAGCATCTGGCACACAAGACCCTGCTGGCCTGTGTCGCCTGGGTGGTGTTCAGCGTGCTGCTGTGGGGCCGCACCCGCCTGGGCTGGCGTGGCCACAAGGCCATCCGCTGGACGCTGGCCGGTTTCTGCCTGCTGATGCTGGCCTATTTCGGCAGCAAGCTGGTTCGCGAATTCATCCTGCATATCTGACGGGCGCCCATGGATACCCTGCCGTACGCACCGCTATTCGGCACCCTGGCACTGGCGCTGTTGTGGTCGGCGCTGTTCACCGCAGTGGACGCCGCCCGCCTGCAACTCAATGGCACGCTGCGCGTCGGCGAGGACGGCCAGCCCGCGTTGCCGGCCCAGGCCCTGGTGCTGTGCGCCAGCCTGGGCAAGCTGCTGGTGCTGGGCCTGGCCTGCCTGGTCGGCCAGCGCCATGACGGCGAGCACGGCTTCTGGCTGGCCGGGTTGGCCGCCACCCTCGTCCTGCTGGTATTTGCCGAATACCTGCCACGGCGCCTGGCCCGGCGCAATCCGCAGGCGTTCGCCAGCCTTGGCGCCAGCCTGCTGAAAGTCCCCCTCACCCTGCTGCAACCGCTGGCCTGCCTGCTGGATGGCATTGCCAAGCTGATCCTGCGTCCGTTCCGCGTGCAGCCTACGGCCGTGGCCCTGCACCCGCAGGAAGCCGACGAGTTCGACGAGGACGAGGAACACGAGGCCCCGCGCCACGGCCTGCTGGACGGCCTGCAGTCACTGGACAAGATGACCGTCAACGACATCCTGGTACCGCGCAACGAAGTGGACGGCATCAGCCTCGACGAGCCGATCGAGCGCATCATCGAGCAACTGATCGTCAGCCGCCACACCCGCCTGCCGGTGTACCACAGCGACATCAACCAGGTTGAAGCAATCCTCAATACCAAGCTGATCAGCCACCTGCTGCCGAAGGCCGAACTGACCCTGGAAACGCTGCTCGGGGCCTGCTACGAGCCTTATTTCGTCCCCGAAAGCACACCCCTGCAAATGCAGCTGCTGAACTTCCACAAGCAGCAGCGCCGCCTGGGCGTGGTGGTGGACGAGTACGGCGAAGTGCTGGGCATCGTCACCCTGGAAGACATCCTCGAAGAGATCGTTGGCGAGTTCGAGGATGAACAGAGCCTGGACAACCCCCACGTGCACCCGCAGCCCGATGGCACGTTCGTCATCGACGGCACCGCTTCGCTGCGCGAGATCAACCGCAGCCTGGGCTGGCACCTGCCCTGCGACGGCGGGCCGAAAACCCTCAACGGGCTGGTCACCGAAGCACTGGAAAGCATCCCTGAAAGCGCCGTTTGCCTGAAGATCGGCCGCTATCGCCTGGAAATCCTCGAAACAGAGGACAATTGTGCCAGCAAGGTACTGGTGTGGGCCGTGACCCGATAGCTATACTCGGGTCACGCTTACCCAGCCCCGCCGTCCCGCCTGCTACCCGCACCCGGCGCTCGACGGCCAGTCCGCTCCACTGACACGCCCTGCGGTCCTGCTTCAACACCCCGAACAGTGCCCGCCCCGCCCCTACCCCCCTTGGGCTATCGTCAGTCGGGCGCACACAACAACAAAACGCTCCGGCGCCCGCGCCACCGTGCCTGTCCTTTGGCATTGCACGCCGCGTGGCTTATCCCAATGGAGCCGGACCAGACTGTCAGGGACCTATTCAATGACAACCAGCAGCACCTATGCCGAAGCGCCTGCCGCACCGGTCAACTCGCCCGCGCGGGTAGCCACTGCCAGCTTCATCGGCACTGCCATCGAGTTCTACGATTTCTACGTTTACGCCACTGCCGCCGCCCTGGTGATCGGCCCGGTGTTCTTCCCGTCCGGGTCGGGCACCGCGCAGATGCTGGCGGCCTTCCTTACCTTCGGTATCGCCTTCCTCGCCCGCCCACTGGGCTCGGCACTGTTCGGCCACTTTGGCGACCGCATCGGCCGCAAGTCGACCCTGGTAGCCTCGCTTCTGCTGATGGGCGTGTCCACCACAGCCATCGGCGTGCTGCCGGGCTATGACAGCATTGGCGTATGGGCGCCGATCATCCTCTGCCTGCTGCGTTTTGGCCAAGGCCTGGGGCTGGGCGGCGAATGGGGTGGCGCGGCTTTGCTGGCCACCGAGAACGCGCCGGAAGGCAAGCGCGCCTGGTTCGGCATGTTCCCGCAGCTGGGCCCATCGATCGGCTTCCTGGCTGCCAACGGCCTGTTCCTGACCCTTGCCCTGGTGCTCAGCGACGAGCAGTTCCGCGAGTGGGGCTGGCGCATACCGTTCCTGCTCAGCGCCGCGCTGGTACTGGTGGGGCTGTATGTACGCCTGAAGCTTGAAGAAAGCCCGGTATTCGCCAAGGCCGTCGCCCGCCACGAGCGGGTGAAAATGCCGGTGGTCGACCTGTTTTCCAGATACTGGCTGCCGACCCTGCTGGGCGCAGCGGCAATGGTGGTGTGCTACGCGCTGTTCTATATCTCCACGGTGTTCTCGCTGAGTTATGGCGTGACCACGCTGGGCTACAGCCGCGAAACGTTCCTTGGCCTGCTGTGCTTCGCGGTAGTGTTCATGGCCCTGGCCACACCGCTGTCGGCCTGGCTCAGCGACCGCTACGGGCGCAAACCGGTGCTGATCGTCGGCGGCCTGCTGGCGGTAGCCTCGGGCTTTACCATGGAGCCGCTGCTGACTTCGGGGTCGACCGCAGGGGTGGCGCTGTTCCTGGCCATCGAACTGTTCCTGATGGGCGTGACATTTGCGCCGATGGGGGCGCTGCTGCCTGAACTGTTCCCGACCCACGTGCGTTATACCGGCGCTTCGGCGGCGTATAACCTGGGCGGTATCGTCGGCGCCTCGGCTGCTCCGTTCTTTGCCCAGAAGCTGGTGAGCATGGGTGGGTTGAGCTG
>NZ_JAFGYI010000005.1:0-193048 GCF_017490905.1 Pseudomonas sp. 32_A
GGGCAGGGGAAAGCGGGAGAGCGGTGTGGGCTTCTTCGCGGGTGAACCCGCTCCCACAGGAGTTACACAGGCCTCAGGGGTGTGCAGTTCCTGTGGGAGCGGGCGACGCGGATTGAGATCAGATGCGGAAGCTACCCACCAGCTGCTTCAGGCGGCCAGCCTGCTGCTCCAAGTCGGAGCAGGCGCGCAGGGTGGCCTGCAGGTTTTCCACGCCTTCCTGGTTGAGCATGTTGATCTCGTTGATGTCCATGTTGATCGCCTCGACCACGGCGGTCTGCTCTTCGGTGGCGGTGGCCACCGACTGGTTCATGCCGTCGATCTCGCCGATGCGCACGGTAACGCTGTCGAGCCGCTCACCGGCCTGGTTGGCGATCTGCATGCTGTCCTGGCTGTGGCGCTGGCTCTGGTCCATGGTCTCGACCGACTCGCGGGCGCCGACCTGGAGTTCTTCGATCATGGTCTGCACCTGTTGCGCCGATTCCTGGGTGCGGTGCGCCAGGTTGCGTACTTCATCGGCGACCACGGCAAAACCACGCCCGGCCTCACCGGCACGGGCTGCTTCGATGGCTGCGTTCAGCGCCAGCAGGTTGGTCTGCTGGGAAATGCTGGTGATCACCTCGAGGATCTGGCCGATGTTGACGGTCTTGCTGTTCAGCGTCTCGATGTGTGCGCTGGAGGTGACGATCAGGTCGGACAGGCGGTTCATTGCCGCAATGTTGCGCTCCACCACCTGCTGCCCTTCTTCGGCCAGCAACCGCGCCGAACTGGCATGCTGCGACGCCTGGGCGGCGTTGCCGGCAATTTCCTGGGCGGCGGCACCCAGTTCGTTGATGGCGGCGGCCACGCTGTTGGTACGGTTGGACTGCTCGTCGGAGTTGGTCATCGACGAGTTCGACGCACTGATGACCCGCAGGGCTACTTCGTTGACCTGCTCGGTGGCCGAAGACACTTCGCGGATCGAGCTGTGAATACGTTCGACGAAACGGTTGAAGGCGCTGCCCAGGATGCCGAATTCGTCGTGGTTGTGAATGCGCAGGCGCTTGGTCAGGTCGCCTTCACCTTCGGCGATGTCTTCCATGGCGCGGGTCATGGTGTGCAGCGGCTGCATCAGCACGCGGATCAGCAGGCCGAGCAGGCCGATGATGATCACCACAGCCACCAGCGTGGCGATCACCGCAGAGGTGCGGAAGGTGCTGAGCATCGAGAAGGCCTTGTCCTTGTCCACCGACAGGCCGATGTACCAGTTGGCCGAAGGCAGGCCTGTGATCGGGGTGAAGGTCAGCAGACGGGCCTGGCCTTCGCTCTGCACTTCGGTCAGTTCACCGGTCAGTTTTGGCGTGTGCTGCGGGAACAGGTCCGACAGCGACTTCATCACCAGGTCTTTTTCCGGGTGTACCAGGATCTTGCCTTGATCGTTGACCAGGAAGGCGTAGCCCATGCCGCCGAAGTTAAGCGAGTTGATGATCTGCACCAGGCCATCCAGGGCCAGGTCGCCACCGACCACGCCGACACTGGTGGAAACCTTGCTGAGGATGCCGATGACCATCTTGTTGGTGGTCATGTCGATGTACGGCTCGGTCAGGGTCGCGCCGGCGGCGTTCATGCCGTCCTTGTACCAGGGGCGGGTGCGTGGGTCGTAGCCGTCGGGCATTTTCGAGTCAGGGCGCACGCTGAAGCCACCATCGACCTTGCCCAGGTAGACGGTGAGGAAACTGGAAACCAGTGCATTCTGGCCCATGAGGGTTTCGGCGTTGGTCGGGTCCTGGGCAATGTTCTGTGCCAGGTTTTCCACCAGCTTGATACGGCCTTCGAACAGGTTGCGGATATTGGTCGAAGTGGAAGCGCCCATTTCAGCCAGATAGTTTTCAAGGTCCTCGCGGATCGCATTACGCTGGAGGTAATCGTTGTAGAGCGTGAAAAGGCTGAAGGCGAGTATCACGATCAGTGACGCTGCCAAAAGAATCTTGTGGCTGAAACGAAGGCTTTTGTTCATGGCGTAATCGGTTCCGCTAAGGTTTCATATCAGGCGTTTGCACGCGTGGAGTCGCAAAGCAGTGCAACATCCCGAAAAGTCCCTTTTCGGTTGTTCCTCTCTATTAAGGCGAATATCACCCACAGGTATCGGCCGAATTACGGTAAAGCTTGAGCAGAGGATTAAAGAGATGTCGGAATTTTCGACCATCGTTGTAGGCGCTGGCCCGGATGGCCAGCCGGTTGGGCAAGCCATGAGGTTGGCTAACCGCCATGGCCTGGTAGCGGGCGCGACGGGTACTGGCAAGACCGTCACCCTGCAGCATCTGGCGGAAGCGTTCAGTGATGCGGGGGTTGCGGTATTCGCCGCCGATGTCAAAGGCGACCTGTGCGGCCTGGGCGCTGCTGGTGCGCCGCAGGGCAAGGTGGCCGAGCGCATCGCCGGCATGCCCTGGCTGGGGCACAGGCCACAGGCTTACCCGGTGAGCCTGTGGGACATTGCCGGGCAGTCCGGCCACCCGCTGCGCACCACCCTCAGTGAAATGGGGCCGCTGCTGCTGGGCAACCTGCTGGAACTGACCGACAGCCAGCAGGCGGCGCTGTATGCGGCGTTCAAGGTGGCCGACCGTGAAGGCCTGCTGCTGCTCGACCTCAAGGACCTCAAGGCGCTGCTCGCGCACCTGAAGGACAACCCGCAACTGCTGGGCGAAGACAGCGCGCTCATGACCACGGCCTCCACCCAGGCCCTGTTGCGCCGGTTGGCGACCCTGGAGCAGCAGGGCGCCGAGGCGCTGTTCGGTGAGCCCGGGTTGCAGCTCGAGGACCTGCTGCGACCAGACCCGGATGGCCGTGGGCGTATTCACCTGCTCGACGCCAGCCGCTTGGTTCACGAAGCCCCCAAGGTGTATGCGACCTTCCTGTTGTGGCTGCTGGCCGAGTTGTTCGAGCAGTTGCCCGAGCGCGGTGACGCCGACAAGCCGGTGCTGGCGTTGTTCTTCGATGAAGCCCACTTGCTGTTCAACGATACGCCCAAGGCATTGCAGGATCGCCTGGAGCAGGTGGTGCGGCTGATCCGCTCCAAGGGCGTTGGGGTGTACTTCGTCACCCAGTCGCCGGGGGACTTGCCGGATGCGGTGCTGGCCCAGTTGGGCTTGCGCATTCAGCATGGCTTGCGGGCATTTACCGCCAAGGAGCAGAAGTCGCTGCGGGCGGTGGCCGATGGCTTCCGTCCCAACCCGGCGTTCGAAACCTTGGCGGTACTGACTGAACTGGGGATTGGCGAGGCGCTGGTGGGGACGCTGGAAGAAAAGGGCACGCCTGCGATGGTGCAACGGGTACTGATTGCACCACCGCAGTCGCGTATCGGGCCGTTGAGCGCGGCTGAGCGCAGTGCGCTGATTGCCGATTCGCCGCTGGCGGGGCGTTACGACAAGCCGGTGGACCGTGAGTCGGCGTATGAGATGTTGACCCAGCGCAAGGGCGAACCAGTGGAGCCGGCGCCGCAACCCAAGGCGGATGAAGAGAGCTTTGCCGACAAGGCTGGTGAGTTCTTGCAGAGTGCGGCAGGGCAGGCTATCAAGTCGGCGGTGCGCCAGGCGGCCAACCAGTTGGGGCGGCAGTTGGTGCGGGGGTTGATGGGGTCGTTGCTGGGGGGAAAGAAAAGGTAGTTTGCCTGTACCGGCCCCTTCGCGGGTAAACCCGCTCCCACAGGTTCATCACAGATATCAAGAGCTGTGCATTACCTGTGGGAGCGGGTTTACCCGCGAAGAGGCCGTACAGAAAAAAGGCGACCCGAAGGCCGCCTCTTTCAGAACCGTATCACTCAGCCAATGGCTTTGGACGCCAGCCAGAACAGGCCGGCCGCCAGGCCCATCGACGTAGGCAGGGTCAGTACCCAGGCCAGCAGGATGGTCTTCACGGTGCCGCCTTGCAGGCCGCTCTTGTTGGCGACCATGGTGCCGGCCACACCGGACGACAGCACGTGGGTGGTCGATACCGGCAGGGCGAAGACGTTGGCCATACCGATGGCGCAAGCCGCGGTGATCTGCGCCGACATGCCCTGGGCATAGGTCATGCCCTGCTTGCCGATCTTTTCGCCGACGGTCAGTACCACGCGCTTCCAGCCGACCATGGTGCCCAGGCCCAGAGCCAGGGCGACGGCCACGATCACCCAGAACGGGGCGTACTCGGTGGTGGCGGTCAGGTCTTTGCGCAGTTTTTCCAGGTCGGCCTTTTCACGGGCTTCCAGGCCTGGCAGCTTGCCGACCTTCTTCGCCGTGTCGTCCAGGCACAGCAGGTAGCGGCGCACTTCGACACGCTTGTCGGCACTCAGGCTGTGGTAGTCGGTCACGCCCTGCAGTGACGATTGCAGCGCGGCAATGGTCGGCTCGGTCTGCTGCGGGTTGCAGCTGAACTGCTCCGGCAGGTCGCTGGATTTGGCCTTGCCCAGTGCCAGGAACTCACCCAGGGTGGCGGCGTTGCGCTGGTAGAACTGGCTCATGTGCAGAGTGGCGTCTCGGGTACGCTCGATCTGGTAGGTGGTACTGTTCAGGTCGAGGACGAACTTGGCCGGGACGATACCGATCAGCACCAGCATGATCAGGCCGATACCTTTCTGGCCGTCGTTGGAACCGTGCACAAAGCTCACGCCCATTGCCGAAACGACCAGTACCAGGCGGTTCCAGAACGGCGGGTGCTTCTTGTCGTCGAGCTTGCGGCGCTGCTCGGGGGTCTTGTGCATCTTCGACAGCGGGCGCCACCACTTAAGGCCGATCAGGACCAGGGCGGCAACGGCGAAGCCGGCCATTGGCGAGACCACCAGCGACATGGCGATGTCGATCGCCTTCTGCCAGTTGACACCGTCGCCCAGCGGGATGTCGTTGATCAGGGCATTGGCCAGGCCGACGCCGAGGATGGAGCCGATCAGCGTGTGCGAGCTGGAGGCGGGGATGCCGAAGTACCAGGTGCCCAGGTTCCAGGTGATGGCCGCGGCCAGCAGCGAGAAGACCATGGCCAGGCCGTGTCCGGTGTTCACATTGATCAGCAGCTCTACCGGCAACAGGTGCACGATGGCATAGGCCACCCCGACACCGCCGAGCAGAACGCCAAGGAAGTTGAACACGCCGGAGAAGAACACGGCGAGGTGCGGCGGCATGGCCTTGGTATAGATGACGGTAGCTACCGCGTTGGCGGTGTCATGAAAGCCATTGATGAACTCGAAGGCGAGCACGAAGGTCAAGGCGAGCAGCAGGCTCACCAACACCCAGGCATCCAGTCCGCTGAATAATTCGATCATGAAGGTTGTCTGGCGGTCTTAGGGGGGCGGGATTATGCCAGAAAACCTTGGCAATCGATGCATCCGCGACAGACCGACGGCAATCTTCCTGACACGAGCGTGGTGTGCTCGGAGCGACGTTAAGGCAGGGAAATGTCGGCTAAAACGCACAAAAACTGGCGAAAACTGGCAAAACGCTGGTTAAAAAGCCGCCTCGCTACTGTTCAAACGGCCGTATGAAATTTGTGTAATTCCATTTCACCTTCAGCCGGGCAGTAAAGATCGAGCGCGCCCGGGTTGGCCGGGCGACGACGCGCTGGCTTGGTCCTGGAAATCAGGGAGTGTCGCTGCGCAGTTCCTTTTCCATACGTTCCAGTTCCTGGCTGAAGGCTTGGTCGCGCACGCTGGCGCGCTTGCGCCAAGGTTTGCGTTCCGGATCCGGTTGGGCGGCGTAGGTGGTGACTTCGCCACCGTAAACATCCTTGTAACGTTCAGCCTGGCGCTCGAGTTCCGCGCGCAGTTCATCTTTCGTCACAGTAGCACCTGAATTAAGTTTGATGACAGTTGTTAATGGCGTTGTGCAGCGGTGCGCATGCCTTGCTGGCCGCAACGGCTTGATACAGCGGAAGGTTCCATTACCACGGAATCGTTGAGGCCTGCGCAGTCGATTATAGCAATCGATATTTCGCCGAACATCGTTATTTACCCAACCCTGACATCACCGGACGCAAGTAACGGAATGCATCCGACAACAGTTTGGGCCTTTCGTACAAGTTTGAAAGGCAAGACGGACAAAAGTTCGTTGCAACGCTGTAGCGGGGCTGTCGATCGGGAGTGTAATGAAAAACGGCCTCGCCAAAAGACGAGGCCGTTGCCTGGGACTTCTACGGTGGGTACCTGACCAGTCTCTCCAAAGAAGCCACAAGTGGCATGAGAAAGGTATAAGTAAAAGTGTCAGCGGTCAATTGCGATTATCGGCCGTTTGTTCGATAATCGCACGAGTGGGCGTTTTTTTTGAGGTGTGCGATGAGTGACGAAACCCTGGCCAACGATTCCGTCAATCCAGAGCCGGCCAACCCGGAGCAGGGGCGACCTGCCTCGGCAGCTTTGGCACCGCCGATCGTGGCTTCCCCGGCAAAGCGCATCCAGGCCTTTACCGGCGACCCTGACTTCATGACCTCCCTGGCGCGAGGCCTGGCCGTTATCCAGGCCTTTCAGGAACGCAAGCGCCACCTGACCATCGCCCAGATCAGCCACCGCACCGAAATACCCCGTGCGGCGGTACGCCGTTGCCTGCACACCTTGATCAAGCTGGGTTACGCCACCACCGACGGGCGCACCTATTCGCTGTTGCCCAAAGTGCTGACGCTGGGGCATGCGTATCTGTCGTCGACGCCGCTGGCGATTTCTGCCCAGCCTTACCTGGACCGCATCAGCGACCAGCTGCACGAGGCGGCCAACATGGCCACGCTCGAAGGTGACGACATCCTTTATATAGCCCGTTCGGCCACCGTGGAGCGGCTGATTTCGGTCGACCTGTCGGTGGGTGGGCGCCTGCCGGCCTATTGCACCTCGATGGGGCGTATTCTGTTGGCGGCCATGGACGACACCAGTCTGCGTGAATACCTGGAGCGTGCCGACCTCAAGGCGCGTACCAGCCGTACCTTGCATGACGCCGAGTCGCTGTTCGCCTGTATCCAGCAGGTGCGCGCGCAGGGCTGGTGCGTGGTGGACCAGGAGCTGGAGCAGGGGCTGCGCTCGATTGCTGTGCCGGTGTATGATGCCTCAGGGCAGGTGTTGGCGGCGTTGAATGTGAGTACCCATGTCGGGCGGGTGACGCGCAGTGAGTTGGAGCAGCGGTTCTTGCCGATCCTGCTGGCGGCCAGCCGGGACCTTTGCCATCAGTTGTTTGGCTGAGCTCGCTGGGGGCGCAAAGCGCCCCTTTCAAATTTTGAACAGGCAAAACCCTTTCCTGTGCGATAAACGCACAGTGTCGTTCGCGGCGAATTGCTTCACCCCCGCCCGCTGATTAATGTCTCTCGCAACGGTCGGCTGCGCCGATCGAACAAGAAAAACACAAGAGGCACTTTCCATGATTACTGTCCCCTCGCTGTCGCGGCCGCACCCGCGCGCAGTATTGTTATATCCAGGCTGACGCCGGCCGCAATCTCCCAAATCCTTGTCCTCTGTAACGTTTGATCGCTGCAGCGGCCAGGCTGTGCCCCTCATTCTGGATAACAATAATGAACCAAGCGCAATCCAACGTCGGCAAAAGCCTCGACGTCCAGTCGTTCATCAATCAGCAGCCGCTGTCCCGCTACCAATGGCGGGTGGTGTTGCTGTGCTTTCTGATCGTCTTCCTCGACGGCCTGGATACCGCCGCCATGGGCTTCATCGCCCCGGCCCTGTCACAGGAGTGGGGGATTGACCGCGCCAGCCTCGGCCCGGTGATGAGTGCTGCATTGATCGGCATGGTTTTCGGTGCCCTCGGCTCTGGCCCGCTAGCGGATCGTTTTGGCCGCAAGGGCGTACTGGTGGGGGCGGTGCTCGTATTCGGCGGCTTCAGCCTGGCCTCGGCCTATGCCACCAATGTCGACCAGTTGTTGGTGCTGCGCTTTCTGACCGGCCTGGGCCTTGGCGCAGGCATGCCCAACGCCACCACGCTACTGTCTGAATACACCCCAGAGCGCCTCAAGTCGCTGCTGGTGACCAGCATGTTCTGCGGTTTCAACCTGGGCATGGCCGGTGGTGGTTTCATTTCCGCCAAGATGATTCCGGCTTACGGCTGGCACAGCCTGCTGGTGATCGGTGGCGTGCTGCCGTTGCTGCTGGCGCTGGTGCTGATGGTATGGCTGCCGGAGTCGGCGCGGTTCCTGGTGGTGCGCAACCGGGGCACGGACAAGGTGCGCCAGACCTTGTCGCCCATCGCGCCGCAGGTGGTGGCCGAGGCGGGCAGCTTCTGCGTGCCGGAGCAGAAGGCGGTGGCTGCGCGCAACGTGTTTGCGCTGATCTTCTCTGGTACCTACGGCATGGGCACCATGCTGTTGTGGCTGACCTACTTCATGGGCCTGGTGATCGTCTATCTGCTGACCAGCTGGTTGCCCACCTTGATGCGCGACAGTGGCGCGAGCATGGAGCAGGCTGCCTTCATCGGCGCACTGTTCCAGTTTGGTGGCGTGCTGAGTGCCGTCGGTGTGGGCTGGGCCATGGACCGCTTCAATCCGCACAAGGTGATCGGCATTTTCTATCTGCTGGCCGGGGTGTTCGCCTACGCCGTGGGGCAGAGTCTGGGCAATATCACCGTGTTGGCCACGTTGGTGCTGGTTGCCGGCATGTGCGTGAACGGCGCCCAGTCGGCGATGCCGTCGCTGGCGGCGCGCTTCTATCCGACCCAGGGCCGCGCCACGGGGGTATCGTGGATGCTGGGTATCGGCCGTTTCGGGGCGATTCTCGGGGCCTGGAGTGGCGCGACCCTGCTGGGCCTGGGCTGGAACTTCGAACAGGTGCTGACGGCGTTGCTGGTGCCGGCGGGGCTGGCGACCGTGGGTGTGATCGTGAAAGGGCTGGTGAGCCACGCTGACGCGACCTGAGACGCAGGGGCCGCTCCGCGGCCCTTCGCAGCACAAGGCTGCTCCTGCACAGGCGACGCCGCCCCATGTAGGAGCAGCCTTGTGCTGCGAAGAATTCGACACCGTGGAGAATGAGTAGCAGGATAACAAATAGTTCGATAATCGCACGAATAGTCGATTATCGGATTGTAAGCCACCCACCAGTCTCCTTAATCTGAGCTCACCGAAGCACCCTGACCAGGAGTCTCCAAATGGCTGCAATTCTCCCGCTTCACGAAGCCGTGAAGCAGTTCATCCAGGATGGCGATACCGTCGCCCTCGAAGGTTTCACCCACCTGATCCCGACTGCCGCCGGCCACGAGATCATCCGTCAGGGCAAGCGCGACCTGACCCTGGTGCGCATGACTCCGGACCTGATCTACGATCAGCTGATCGGCGCCGGTTGCGCCAGCAAGCTGATCTTCTCCTGGGGTGGCAACCCAGGTGTCGGTTCGCTGCACCGCCTGCGTGATGCCGTCGAGAAGCAGTGGCCTCACGCCATCGAAATCGAAGAACACAGCCACGCCGACCTGGCCAACGCCTATGTCGCCGGTGCTTCTGGCCTGCCGTTCGCCGTGCTGCGTGCCTACGCCGGCTCCGACCTGCCAAAGGTCAACCCGCTGATCAAGAGCGTCACCTGCCCGTTCACCGGTGAAGTGCTGGCAGCCGTGCCGTCGGTGCGCCCGGACGTGACCGTGATCCACGCGCAAAAGGCCGACCGCAAAGGCAACGTGCTGCTGTGGGGCATTCTCGGTGTACAGAAGGAAGCTGCCCTGGCCGCCAAGCGCTGCATCGTCACCGTCGAGGAAATTGTCGACGACCTGCAGGCCCCGATGAACGCCTGCGTGCTGCCGACCTGGGCGCTGAGCGCGGTATGCCTGGTGCCTGGTGGTGCGCACCCGTCCTATGCCCACGGCTATTACGAGCGTGACAACCGTTTCTACCAGGCCTGGGACCCGATCGCGCGTAGCCGCGAATCGTTCACTGCCTGGATCGACACCTACATCCGTGGCACTGCCGATTTCAACGAATTCAAGGCCAAGCTGGCCAGCACTGCGGAGGCCGCACAATGAGCTACTCCACTTCCGAAATGATGACCGTCGCCGCAGCCCGTCGCCTGCGCAACGGTGCTGTGTGCTTCGTCGGCATCGGCCTGCCATCCAAGGCTGCCAACCTGGCGCGCCTGACCTCTTCGCCAGACGTAGTGCTGATCTACGAATCCGGCCCGATCGGCGCCAAGCCAAGCGTGCTGCCGCTGTCGATCGGCGACGGCGAGCTGGCGGAAACCGCTGACACTGTGGTGCCGACCGGCGAGATCTTCCGCTACTGGCTGCAAGGCGGGCGCATCGATGTCGGCTTTCTCGGCGCCGCCCAGGTCGACCGCTTCGGCAACATCAACACGACTGTGGTCGGTGACTACCACGCGCCGAAAACCCGCCTGCCGGGCGCCGGTGGCGCGCCGGAAATCGCCGGTTCCGCCAAGCAGGTACTGATCATCCTCAAGCAGTCGCCGCGAGCCTTCGTCGACAAGCTGGACTTCATCACCTCGGTTGGCCACGGTGAAGGCGGCGACTCGCGCAAACGCCTTGGCCTGCCAGGCGAGGGCCCGGTCGGCATCATCACCGACCTGTGCATCATGGAGCCGGAAGCCGGCACCCACGAATTCGTGGTCACTGCCATCCACCCGGGCGTGACCCGCGAGCAGATCATCGCCGCCACTGGCTGGGCGATTCGCTTTGCCGACGATGTGCAGACCACTGCCGCACCTACCGAAGTCGAGCTGTCCGCCCTGCGTAACCTCGAAGCCCGTACCGCCGCGGCCCATGGCCAGGTGGCAGGAGAAGCCTGATGCGCGACGTATTCATCTGTGACGCCATCCGCACCCCGATCGGCCGCTTCGGCGGCGCACTGGCCGGCGTGCGGGCCGACGACCTGGCCGCCGTGCCGCTGAAGGCGCTGATCGAGCGTAACCCGAGCGTGCAATGGGATCAGGTTGACGAAGTGTTCTTCGGCTGCGCCAACCAGGCCGGTGAAGACAACCGCAACGTGGCGCGCATGGCGCTACTGTTGGCCGGCCTGCCGCAGAGCATCCCGGGCGTTACCCTGAACCGCCTGTGTGCATCGGGCATGGATGCCATCGGTACCGCCTTCCGTGCCATTGCCAGCGGCGAAATGGAGCTGGCGATCGCCGGCGGCGTCGAGTCGATGTCGCGCGCCCCGTTCGTCATGGGCAAGGCCGAAAGCGGCTATTCGCGCACCATGAAGCTCGAAGACACCACCATCGGCTGGCGTTTCATCAACCCCCTGATGAAGAGCCAGTACGGCGTGGATTCCATGCCGGAAACCGCCGACAACGTGGCCGACGATTACCAGGTTTCGCGTGCTGACCAGGACGCCTTCGCCCTGCGCAGCCAGCAGAAGGCAGCTGCCGCCCAGGCCGCCGGTTTCTTCGCCGAAGAGATCGTGCCGGTGCGTATCGCGCACAAGAAGGGCGAGACCATCGTCGAGTGTGACGAGCACCTGCGCCCGGAAACCACGCTGGAAGCCCTGACCAAGCTCAAGCCGGTCAACGGCCCGGACAAGACCGTCACCGCCGGCAACGCCTCGGGCGTGAACGACGGAGCTGCGGCGTTGATCCTGGCTTCGGCCGAGGCAGTGAAGAAGCACGGCCTGACCCCACGTGCCCGGGTGCTGGGCATGGCCAGTGCCGGCGTTGCGCCGCGGGTGATGGGTATTGGCCCGGTGCCGGCGGTGCGCAAGCTCACCGAGCGCCTGGGTGTGGCGGTGAATGATTTCGATGTGATCGAGCTCAACGAAGCCTTTGCCAGCCAGGGGCTTGCGGTGCTGCGTGAGCTGGGTGTGGCCGACGATGCACCGCAGGTGAACCCCAACGGCGGCGCGATTGCCTTGGGCCACCCGCTGGGCATGAGCGGTGCGCGCCTGGTGCTGACCGCGCTTCACCAGCTGGAGAAGAGCGGTGGGCGTAAAGGCCTGGCGACCATGTGTGTAGGGGTTGGCCAAGGTTTGGCATTGGCCATCGAGCGGGTTTGACCTGTACTGGCCTCTTCGCGGGTAAACCCGCTCCCACAGGGAACCACGCATTCCCTGTGGGAGCGGGTTTACCCGCGAAGAGGCCGGCACATGCGTCTCAAGGCCAATTGCCAGGCAAATAGCGGAACGAGGGTGTTACCAGGTGTGTCTAGAATTACCTGCGACCCTCCAGGAGTAAACTCACCATGACCTCAACCTATTACACCGGCGAAGAACGCAGCAAACGCATCTTCGCTATCGTTGGTGCCTCTTCAGGCAACCTGGTGGAATGGTTCGACTTCTACGTCTATGCCTTCTGCGCGATCTACTTTGCCCCGGCGTTCTTCCCCTCCGATGACCCGACCGTGCAGTTGTTGAACACGGCGGGCGTGTTTGCCGCAGGCTTTCTGATGCGCCCGATCGGTGGCTGGATCTTCGGCCGCCTCGCTGACCGCCATGGTCGCAAGAATTCCCTGATGATCTCGGTGCTGATGATGTGCTTCGGCTCTCTGATGATCGCCTGCCTGCCCACCTATGCCAGCATCGGCACCTGGGCCCCGGCGCTGCTGTTGCTGGCCCGGCTGATCCAGGGCCTGTCGGTAGGCGGCGAATACGGCACCACTGCCACTTACATGAGTGAAGTGGCACTTCGCGGCCAGCGCGGCTTCTTCGCTTCGTTCCAGTACGTGACCCTGATCGGCGGCCAGTTGCTGGCGGTGCTGGTGGTGGTGATCCTGCAGCAACTGCTCACCGAAGAAGAGCTGCGCGACTGGGGCTGGCGCATTCCGTTCGTGGTCGGTGCCATCGCCGCGCTGATCTCGTTGATGCTGCGCCGCTCGCTGCATGAAACCAGCAGCGCCGAAACCCGTCAGGACAAGGACGCCGGTACCATCAAGGGCCTGTTCCGCGACCACGCGGCGGCCTTCATCACCGTGCTCGGCTATACCGCAGGCGGTTCGCTGATCTTCTATACCTTCACCACCTACATGCAGAAGTACCTGGTCAACACCGCCGGCATGACCGCAAAGAACGCCAGCTACGTGATGACTGGCGCGCTGTTCCTGTTCATGGTGCTGCAGCCGTTCTTCGGCATGCTGTCCGACCGCATCGGCCGGCGTAATTCGATGATGCTGTTCGGTGCCTTGGGTACGCTGTTCACCGTGCCGTTGCTGATGGCGCTGAAAACCGTGAGCAGCCCGTTCATGGCCTTCGTGCTGATTAGCCTGGCGTTGTGTATCGTCAGTTTCTACACCTCGATCAGCGGCCTGGTGAAGGCCGAGATGTTCCCGCCGCAGGTGCGTGCGCTGGGTGTGGGCCTGGCCTATGCAGTGGCCAACGCGGCGTTCGGCGGTTCGGCCGAATACGTTGCCCTGGGCCTGAAGACCCTGGGCATGGAAAACACCTTCTACTGGTACGTCACGGCGATGATGGCGATTGCCTTCCTGTTCAGCCTGCGCCTGCCGAAGCAGGCCGCGTACCTGCACCACGATGATTAAGGACGTGGCATGACCAACCAATTGTTCGACGCCTACTTCACCGCACCGGCCATGCGCGAGATCTTCTCCGACCGTGGCCGCCTGCAGGGCATGCTCGATTTCGAAGCAGCGCTGGCGCGGGCCGAGGCGGCTGCCGGGCTGGTCCCGCATAGCGCGGTAGCGGCCATCGAGGCGGCGTGCCACGCCGAGCGCTATGACGTTGGCGCGCTGGCCAACGCCATCGCCACTGCGGGCAACTCAGCGATCCCACTGGTGAAGGCGTTGGGCAAGGTGATTGCCAGTGGCGTGCCCGAGGCCGAGCGCTACGTGCACCTGGGCGCTACCAGCCAGGACGCGATGGACACCGGCTTGGTCCTGCAGCTGCGTGCTGCCCTCGACCTGATCGAGTCCGACCTCGGCAAGCTGTCCGATACCTTGTCGCGTCAGGCCTTGCAGTACGCCGACACACCGCTGGTGGGTCGCACCTGGCTGCAGCACGCCACTCCGGTAACTCTAGGGATGAAACTGGCCGGTGTGCTGGGCGCGTTGACCCGTCACCGCCAGCGCCTGCAGGAGCTGCGCCCTCGCTTGCTGGTGCTGCAGTTCGGCGGTGCCTCGGGCAGCCTGGCGGCCTTGGGCAGCAAGGCGATGCCCGTGGCCGAAGCCTTGGCCGAGCAGCTCAAGCTGACCCTGCCCGAGCAGCCCTGGCACACCCAGCGCGACCGCCTGGTGGAGTTTGCCTCGGTGCTGGGCCTGGTCGCTGGTAGCCTGGGCAAGTTCGGCCGTGATGTCAGCCTGCTGATGCAGACCGAGGCAGGGGAACTGTTCGAGCCTTCCGCGCCGGGCAAGGGTGGTTCTTCGACCATGCCGCACAAGCGCAACCCGGTCGGCGCCGCGGTGCTGATCGGTGCCGCTACCCGCGTGCCGGGGCTGGTCTCGACGCTGTTCGCCGCCATGCCCCAGGAGCACGAGCGCAGCCTTGGCCTGTGGCATGCCGAATGGGAAACCCTGCCTGACATCTGCTGCCTGGTATCCGGGGCGCTGCGCCAGGCCCAGGTGATTGCCGAGGGCATGGAAGTGGATGCCACGCGCATGCGCCGTAACCTCGACCTGACCCAGGGCCTGGTGCTGGCCGAGGCGGTGAGCATCGTCCTCGCCCAGCGCCTGGGCCGCGACCACGCCCACCACCTGCTGGAGCAGTGCTGTCAGCGCGCCGTGGCCGAACAGCGCCATCTGCGCACCGTGCTGGGTGAAGAGCCGCAGGTCAGCGCCGAGCTGTCCGCCGAAGAACTCGATCGCTTGCTCGACCCTGCCCATTACCTGGGCCAGGCCCGCGTCTGGGTGGCGCGTGCCGTGTCCGAACATCAACGTTTCACTGCCTGAAGGAGACCGCTGTGGCGCACTTGCAACTGGCCGATGGCGTTTTGAATTACCAGATCGATGGCCCGGAAAACGCCCCGGTGCTGGTCCTGTCCAACTCGCTGGGCACCGACCTGGGCATGTGGGACACACAGATTCCACTGTGGAGCCAGCACTTGCGTGTGCTGCGCTACGACACCCGTGGCCACGGTGGGTCGCTGGTCACTGAAGGCCCCTACAGCATCGAACAGCTGGGCCGTGACGTGCTGGCCCTGCTCGATGGCCTGGACATCGCCAAGGCGCATTTCGTCGGCCTGTCGATGGGTGGCCTGATCGGCCAGTGGCTGGGCATCAATGCCGGCGAGCGCCTGCGCAGCCTGACCCTGTGCAATACCGCCGCCAAGATCGCCAACGACGAGGTGTGGAACACCCGTATCGACACCGTGCTCAAGGGTGGCCAGCAGGCCATGGTCGACTTGCGCGATGCCTCCATCGCCCGCTGGTTCACCCCGGCCTTCGCCCAGGCCCAGCCAGCGCAGGCCCAGCGCATCTGCCAGATGCTGGCGCAAACCAGCCCGCAAGGTTATGCCGGCAATTGCGCGGCGGTGCGTGATGCCGATTACCGCGAGCAACTGGGCCGTATCCAGGTGCCGGCGCTGATCGTTGCCGGTACCGAGGACGTGGTGACCACTGCGGAGCACGGCCGCTTCATGCAGGCTGGTATCACGGGTGCCGAGTATGTCGACTTCCCGGCGGCGCACCTGTCCAACGTCGAGATCGGCGAGGCGTTCAGCCGCCGCGTGCTCGACTTCCTGCTGGCTCACTGAGGATACCGCCATGGACGAGAAACAACGTTACGACGCCGGCATGCAAGTACGCCGCGCAGTGCTTGGCGATGCCCACGTGGACCGCAGCCTGGAGAAGCTCAACGACTTCAACGGCGAATTCCAGGAGATGATCACCCGCCATGCCTGGGGTGACATCTGGACTCGCCCGGGCCTGCCGCGCCATACCCGTAGCCTGATCACCATCGCCATGCTGATTGGCATGAACCGCAACGACGAGCTGAAACTGCACCTGCGCGCGGCGGCCAACAACGGCGTGACCCGCGACGAGATCAAGGAAGTGCTGATGCAGAGCGCGATCTACTGCGGCATTCCGGCGGCCAATGCCACCTTCCACATGGCTGAGTCGGTGTGGGATGAGCTGGGCGTGGAGTCGCGCACCTGATTGCACGCGGTCCCTTGTAGGAGCGGCCTTGTGTCGCGATGGGCCGCAAAGCGGCCCCGGCAATATTGGCTGCGAAGCTGAAACCCTGGGGCCGCTTCGCAGCCCTTTCGCGACACAAGGCCGCTCACATAGAGCGCGCCACCACGGGCCCGGCGTTGGCCTCGACCGCGCGTTTCAGGGCCGGGCACAAGCCGAGCATGAATGCCGCTTCTGCCACCACGAACAACGGCCCGATGATCAGGCCGCTGACATCGTCGACAAACGCCGGCTTGCGGCCTTCGTAGTAATGGCCGACGAACTGGATTATCCAGCCCACCACGAATGCCCCCAGCCCGGCGCCTAGCCACAGCGCTGTCGTCTGCATTGCCAGCACCTGGCCGACCCACAGGCATAGCCCCAGCAACAACCCCATCACCAGGCCGAAGCGCAGGTCCAGGCGCAGGTAGAACCAGACCGAGGCTGCCGCCGCCGGCAGGGCAGGGGAAAGCCAAATGCCGGCTACCTCCCAGCCAGGTCGCGACAGCAGGATGGTGACCGCCAGCACGATCATGGGGATGCCGACGAAGTGGGTGGCGATGTTGCGTGGGTCGCGGTGGTAGCTGGCGTATTGGCTCAGGTGGTCGACGAGGGTTTTCATTGTTGTGCCTCCCTGGTTTGCCTGGTCGGGGTGTGTTGCCTGTTCTGGCCTCTTCGCGGGTAAACCCGCTCCCACAGGGTCACCACAACTCCTGAGGGCTGCCCTGTCCCTGTGGGAGCGGGTTTACCCGCGAAAGGGCCAGCACAGGCGACCGATATAGCTCAGGATAGCCCGCAGCCACCACCATCATCAGCTCAGCGAATGGCAGCAGCCCGCACTGGCATATCCAGCCCCACCAGCGTCTCGATCATCGCGCGTGCCGCCGGCGATAGCCGGTAACCGCTGCGGCTGACCACGCCACAGCGCACACTCAGCACTTCCAGCGCGGGTGGCAGGTTGCGCCAGTGCAGGCGCACCAGGCTGCCGCTGGCCAGGTCTTCGGCCACGGCTTCCTCGCTGGCGGTGCCGATGGCATCGGTGGCCTGCACCACGCTGCGCAGCACGGCCAGGTGCTCGGTTTGCAGGTGCGGGGTGAAATCGCTGCGCCCGCTCAGATTGGCCAGGCGCTTGCGCACGCCGGGGGCGAGCAGGGCGCTGGCCAGGGGGTAACTGAACAGGTCGTTGGTCGACAGGCTGTCCTTGGCCAGCAACGGGTGCCCCGGGCGGCAGAAGAACAGGCCGGGGCGCGGTGAAAGGGGTTCGGTGTGGAAGTTGGGGTCGGCTTCGAACGGGCGGATATCGTCGACGAAAAATTCGATCTGCTCGCGGCGCAGGGCCTGGCCGAGGCGTTCTGCATTGTCCACCAGCAGCGAGGTGCGGATGCCCGGGTGGCGTTCGAGGAAGTGGCGCAGGGCATCGGGCACCAGGCGCACGGCCAGCGCCGGGCCGCTGCCAAAATGCAGCTCGCCGGCGTCTAGCTTGGTCATCTGCAGCACTTCGTTGCTCAGCTGTGCGGCACCTTGAACCAGACGCCGGGCATGTTGCAGCACCACCAAGCCTTCGGGGGTGGGCGGCAAGGCTTTGCTGGCGCGGTCGACCAGTGGGCAGCCAAAGCTGTGTTCCAGGCTCTGGATGGCACGGCTGAAGGCAGGTTGGGTGATGCCCATGGCCTCGGCGGCTCGGACGAAGCTGCGGTATTCGGTGAGGGCGATGAAGTAGCGCAGCTGACGGAGGTCCATTTCACGGCTCTGGGGCGGGGATCAGGAGCCTATTCAAGCGGTTGCTGCATATGTCGTCAAAGAAGGTTTATTGATTTGTTTATAGCTTCAGGTTATTTAATGTGACTTCTGGCCTCTTCGCGGGTAAACCCGCTCCCACAGTTTCACCACAGATTCTGAAACTGTGATGAGCCTGTGGGAGCGGGTTTACCCGCGAAGAATTCAAAGAAGATTCAGCGGGTAACTCACGATCAACCGGTTCTCATCGAACGAGTTGGTGCTGAAGTCCCGGCGCATGGTGGAGTTGCGCCACTTCACCGACAGGTCCTTGAAGCTGCCCGACTGCACCACATACGCCAGTTCCGTTTCCCGTGCCCATTCCTTGCCATCGTCCACGCCACCCGCAGTGACGTTGTCACCCTTGATGTAGCGGTTCATCAGGGTCAGGCCTGGCACGCCGACGGTGGCGAAGTTGAAGTCGTGGCGCACCTGCCAGGAGCGTTCCTTGGCATTGTCGAAGCTGGAGTTGTAGCTGTCGTTTGCCAGGGTGCCGCCGCTGGTGCCATTCACTCGCATCCAGGCGTCGTCGCCGCTGACTTTCTGCAGGCCGACGTAGAAGGTGTGGCCCTGATAGCGCGCCGAGAGCATGGCCGAGGCGGTGCGGTTGTCCAGTTCGCCGGCGCGTTCGGCACCGTCTTCCTTGCCGATGAAGTAGCCCAGGTTGGCGCCGAGGGTCCAGTCGCCCAAGGGTTGGCTGTGCACCAGGTTGAGGTACTGCTGGCGGTAGATGTCCTTGAGCTGGGCATCCCACAGGCCGATCATGGTGCGCTTGTCGTTGAAGGTGTATTCGCCGCCGCCAAAGTTGAAACGGTCGGAGGTGAAGGCAGCCTTACCGTTCAGCGACATGTCTTCCATGCTGGCGTCGTTGCGTGGGCTGTTGCCGCGGAACTGGCCGGCGTACAGGGTCAGGCCAGCGATTTCTTTCGAAGTCAGCTGGCCGCCGCGGAAGGTCTGCGGCAGCGAGCGGCCATCGTCCGAGCGCAAGATCGGTAGTACCGGCATCCATTCACCCACTTTCAGCTCGGTTTCGGACAGCTTGGCTTTCAGTGCCACGCCCAGGCGGCCGAAGTCATCGGCGGGGCGGCCGTCGTCATGCACTGGCAGCAGGTGGGTGTTGGTAGTGCCTTTGCCGCCATCGAGCTTGACCGAGTACAGGCCCAGAACGTCCACGCCGAAACCTACGGTGCCCTGGGTGAAGCCGGAGCGGGCGTCGAGGATGAAGCTCTGCGTCCACTCTTCGGCCTTGGCCTGCGGGTGGGCCGGGTCGACGAAGTTGCGGTTGATGTAGAAGTTGCGCAGGTTGAGGGTGGCCTTGGCGTCCTCCAGGAAACCACCTTCGTCGGCGGCGAACACGGGGAATGCGCAGGACATGGCCAACAGGCCGGGCAGCAGCTGGCGTGCGGGTTGCAAAGTGCTCATCTGTCGTGGATCTCTTGTTTTTATGGGCGAGCCGGTACGCTGCAGGATGCGGCCTGCAGGTGCGGGTCTTTTGGGATGAACCGGGGCAACGTTGCGTGGGGAGGATGGTGCGGGGTCGGGCTGGGGTGAGGCAATTCGCCGCAAACGGAAACGGGCGATAATCGAACGGAATGTTCTGGTTGGTTAATTGTTCTCCTGCACTGGCCTCTTCGCGGGTAAACCCGCTCCCACAGGTACTGCACAGCCTTCAGCATTTATGCAAAACATTGTGGGAGCGGGTTCACCCGCGAAGAGGCCGGTTCAGGCAACAGAAAACAAAAAGCCCACCGCGAGGGTGGGCTTGATGCTTTGGCAGCTTCAATCAGCCCTTCGGCGCTTCCACCGATGCCTGCTGGTTGGCCTGCCCGCTCTGCTCGTACCAGCCACCGCCAAGCGCCTTGTACAGGTTGACCTCGCTGGTCAACTGCGACAGGCGATCGCCAATCAGCGCCTGCTGGGCACTGAACAGGTTGCGCTGGGCGTCGAGGAAGGTCAGGTTGCTGTCGATACCGATGCGATAGCGGCGTTCGGCCAGGCGGTAGTAGTCCTGGTTCGCCTGCACCAGATCGCGTTGCGCCTGCAGCTGCTCTTCGAAGGTCTTGCGCGCCGCCAGGCCATCGGAGACTTCCTGGAAGGCGGTCTGGATGGTCTTTTCGTACTTGGCGACGTTGATGTCCTTCTGGATCTTCGAGTAGTCCAGGCTGGCCTTCAGGCTGCCGGCATTGAAGATCGGCAGGTTGATCTGCGGCTGGAACAACCAGGTGCCCTGGCCACCCGAGAACAGGTGGCCCATGTCGGGGCTCAGGCTGCCGGCATTGGCGGTCAGGCTGATGCTCGGGAAGAACGCTGCGCGGGCCGCGCCAATGTTGGCATTGGCGGCCTTGAGCAGGTGCTCGGCTTCCTGGATGTCCGGGCGACGCTGGAGGATGTCCGACGGCAGGCCGGCCGGTACTTCGGCCAGCTGGTCGGCATCGAGCTCCAGCGGCTTGGCCAGGTCGGCGGGAATGCCGGTGCCCAGCAGCACGGTCAGGCTGTTGACGTCCTGGGCGACCAGGCGCTGGTACTGCGAGTACTTGACCCGGGCGCCTTCCACGGCGGTACGCGCCTGGCTGACGTCGAGTGCCGAGGCTACGCCGACTTCGTTGCTGCGACGGGTGAGGTTGTAGCTTTCCTCGTAGGTCTTCAGCGTTTCTTCGGTCAGCTTGAACAGCGCCTGGTCGGCCTGCCAGGTGTAGTAGGCGTTGGCCACGCTGGCCACCAGGCTGATCTGCGTGGAGCGACGCGCCTGCTCGCTGGACAGGTAGGTTTCCAGGGCCTGCTCGGTCAGGCTGCGCACACGGCCGAACAGGTCCAGCTCATAGGCGCTGACGCCCAGGGTGGCCGAGTACTGGCTGGTGATGCCTGCTTCGCCCGTCTGCGACATGTTTGCCGGTACGCGTTGGCGGCTGCCGCTGCCGTTGGCCGAAACCGCAGGGAACAGGTCGGCACGCTGGATGCGGTACTGCGCACGGTAGGCATCGATGTTCAACGCGGCAACGCGCAGGTCGCGGTTGTTGACCAGCGATGTCTGGATCAGTTGCTGCAGTGCCGGGTCGTGGAAGAACTGGCGCCAGCCCTGTTCGGCGGCGGCAACTTCCGCCGATTGCGTCGGCGAGTACGCAGGGCCTTGCGGCCACTGCGCAGCCACCGGCGATTCCGGGGTCTGGTAGTCAGGGATCAGCGAGCAGCCGCCAAGAATGAAAGCGGTTACTGCCAGGGACAACAAAGACTTGGTCATTGCCCAGCCTCATAACGTGGAGTTTCAGGGGTGACGTCTTTTTCCGGCTCTTTGCTGCCGAACAGTGACGACACTGCGACGAAGAACAGTGGTACCCAGAAGATAGCCAGCACGGTCGCACTGATCATGCCGCCGATCACGCCAGTACCGATGGCGTGCTGGCTGCCGGCGCCGGCGCCGCTGGCGATAGTCAACGGTACCACGCCGAGGATGAACGCCAGCGAGGTCATGATGATCGGGCGCAGACGCATGCGGCACGCCTCGATCGCCGCGTCGTACAGGCTGCGGCCTTGCTCGTGCAGCTCCTTGGCGAACTCGACGATCAGAATGGCGTTTTTCGCCGCCAGGCCGATGGTGGTCAACAGGCCGACCAGGAAGTACACATCGTTGGACAACCCGCGCAGGCTGGTGGCGATCAGGGCACCGATGATACCCAGCGGTACTACCAGCACCACGGCGATCGGGATCGACCAGCTTTCGTACAGGGCTGCCAGGCACAGGAACACGAACAGTACCGAGAGGGCAAACAGTGCCGGCATCTGCGAACCGGAGAGTTTTTCCTCGTAGGACATGCCGGTCCAGGAGAAGCCGATGCCGCTTGGCAGTTCGCCAGCAATGCGCTCGACCTCGGCCATGGCTTCACCGGTACTGTAGCCCGGGGCCGGAGCACCGAGGATTTCCATCGCCTCGACGCCGTTGTAACGCGACAGCTTCGGCGAACCGTAGGTCCATTCGCCCTTGGCGAATGAGGAGAACGGCACCATTTCGCCGGCGCCATTGCGCACGTACCACTTCTGCAGGTCTTCCGGGCTCATCCGTGCGTTCGGCTCGCCCTGGATGTACACCTTCTTGACCCGACCACGGTCGATGAAGTCGTTGACGTAGCTGGCACCCAGGGCAATCGACAGGGTGTTGTTGATGTCGGCGATGGTCACGCCCAGGGCGCTGGCACGCTCGTCATCGATGGTCAGCTGGTACTGCGGCTCATCGTTCAGGCCGTTCGGGCGCACGGCGCTGAGGATCTTGCTCTGCGCGGCCTTGGCCAGGAACTGGTTGCGCGCTTCCATCAGCTTGGCATGGCCGACACCGCCGCGGTCCTGCAGGAACACGTCGAAGCCGGTGGCGTTACCCAGTTCGAGCACCGCAGGCGGGGCAAAGGCGAACACCATTGCATCACGGAAGGTGAAGAAGTGCTGCTGGGCTCGCTGGGCAAGGGCGAACACGCTGTTTTCCTTGGAGCGCTCGTCCCACGGCTTGAGCATGATGAACGCCATGCCCGAACTCTGGCCGCGACCGGCAAAGTTGAAGCCGTTGACGGTGAACACCGAAGCCACGGTGTCGGACTCTTCGCTGAGCAGGTACTCACGCATCTGGTCTACCACTACCTGGGTGCGCTCGGCACTGGAGCCGGCTGGGGTCTGTACCTGGGCGAACAGTACGCCCTGGTCTTCTTCCGGCAGGAACGCGGTTGGGATGCGGGCGAACAGCCAGATCATGCCGACCACGATCAGCGCATAGGCCAGCAGGAACGGTGCCTTGTTGCGCAGGATGGTACCCACGCTGCGCTCGTAGCCGGTTACGCTGCGGTCGAAGTTGCGGTTGAACCAGCCAAAGAAGCCACGCTTGGCCACATGGTGCTCGCCCTTCTTCAGCGGCTTGAGCATGGTGGCGCACAAGGCCGGGGTGAAGATGAGCGCCACCAGCACCGACAGGCCCATGGCCGAGACGATGGTGATGGAGAACTGCCGGTAGATCACACCCGTGGAGCCGCCGAAGAACGCCATGGGCAGCAGTACCGCCGACAGCACCAGGGCGATACCCACCAGGGCCCCCTGGATCTGCTCCATCGAGCGCTTGGTCGCTTCCTTGGGCGGCAAGCCTTCCTCGGACATCACCCGCTCGACGTTCTCCACCACGACGATGGCGTCGTCCACCAGCAAGCCGATGGCCAGGACCATGGCGAACATGGTCAAGGTGTTGATACTGAAGCCTGCTGCGGCAAGGATGCCGAAGGTGCCCAGCAACACCACCGGTACGGTCATGGTGGTGATGACGGTGGCACGGAAGTTCTGCAGGAACAGGTACATCACCAGGAACACCAGGACCACGGCTTCGATCAGGGTGTGGATTACGCCGCTGATAGATTCGGTGACCACCGGGGTCGTGTCATACGGGAATACTGCCTTCACCCCAGGCGGGAAGAACGGTTCCAGGTCGGAGATGGTCTTGCGCAAGGCCTTGGCGGTGTCCAGTGCGTTGGCACCGGTGGCCAGTTTTACTGCCAGGCCGGAAGCCGGCTTACCGTTGAACTGAGCGCTGACGGCATAGTTTTCACCACCCAGCCCAACCTGGGCGACATCACCCAGACGCACCTGCGAACCGTCGCTGTTGACCTTGAGCAGGATCTTCTCGAACTGCTCGGCAGTCTGCAGGCGGGTCTTGCCGATGATGGTGGCGTTCAGCTGGGTACCCGGCATGGCCGGCAGGCCGCCGAGCTGGCCCGAGGATACCTGCACGTTCTGCGCGGCCACGGCGGTCTTGACGTCGACAGGGGTCAGCTGGAACTTGTTCAGCTTGGCCGGATCGAGCCAGATACGCATGGCGTACTGCGCACCGAACACCTGGAAGTCACCCACACCTGCGGTGCGCGAGATCGGGTCCTGCATGTTGGAGACGATGTAGTTGGCGAGGTCGTCCTTGGTCATGCTGCCGTCTTCGGACACCAGGCCGATCACCAGCAGGAAGTTCTTCACTGCCTTGGTGACGCGGATACCTTGTTGCTGCACTTCCTGCGGCAGCAGCGGGGTGGCCAGGTTCAGTTTGTTCTGCACCTGCACCTGTGCGGTGTCCGGGTTGGTGCCCTGCTCGAAGGTGGCGGTAATGGTCATGCTGCCATCGGAGTTGCTTTCCGATGACACATAACGCAGGTTGTCGATACCGTTGAGCTGCTGCTCGATCACCTGTACCACGGTGTCCTGCACGGTCTGCGCCGAGGCGCCCGGATAGGTCACGGCGATGGCGATGGCCGGCGGCGCGATGCTGGGGTACTGGTTGATCGGCAGCTTCAGGATCGACAAGGCGCCGACCAGCATGATCACCAAGGCGATCACCCAGGCGAAGATCGGGCGATCGATAAAGAACTTCGA
The DNA here is from genome assembly GCF_017490905.1 of Pseudomonas sp. 32_A. Lineage (NCBI taxonomy): Bacteria > Pseudomonadati > Pseudomonadota > Gammaproteobacteria > Pseudomonadales > Pseudomonadaceae > Pseudomonas > Pseudomonas sp. 32_A. Next base: position 24,123 of record NZ_JAFGYI010000005.1, read on the forward strand.
CATGGTTTACTCCGCTTTGCCGTCTGCTTTCGCCGCGTTGGCCTGATCAGGGCTGGCCGGCTTCTTGACGTTGGTGGCTTCGCTGACTTTTACCTCTACGCCCGGGCGCACGTACTGCAGCCCTTCGGTGATCAGGCGGTCGCCCGGTTTGAGGCCTTCCTCGATCAGCCAGTCGCTACCCAGGGTACGGTTGGCCTTGAGCTGGCGCAGTTCGACCTTGTTCTCCTGGTTGACCACCAGTGCGGTCGGCGCGCCTTTCAGGTCGCGGGTCACGCCCTGTTGCGGGGCCAGGATGGCATTGGCGTTGACCCCGGCCTTGAGCCGCGCATGCACGAACATGCCGGGCAGCAGGGTGTGATCGGGGTTGGGGAACAGCGCGCGCAGGGTGACCGAGCCGGTGGTCTCGTCGACTGCGACTTCAGAGAACTCCAGGCGGCCTTCCTGCTTGAACAGGCTGCCGTCTTCCAGCACCAGTTGCACCGAGGCGGCGTTGTCGCCGGCCTTTTGCAGCTGGCCGCTTTCCAGGTCACGACGCAGCTTGAGCAGCTCGGCGGTGGACTGGGTGACGTCGACGTAGATCGGGTCGAGTTGCTGGATGGTCGCCATGGCATTGGTCTGGCCGTTGCTCACCAGTGCACCTTCGGTGAACGAAGAACGGCCGATACGGCCGCTGATAGGTGCCAGGACCTTGGTGTAGCGCAGGTCGATCTGTGCGCTCTTGAGCGAAGCCTCTGCCTGCAATCGTTTGGCATTGGCGTCGTCGTATTCCTGTTTGGAAACAGCCTGCTCGTCGATCAGCTGCTTATAGCGTTCGGCCAGCGAGCGGGTAGCTTGCAGGTTGGCCTGGGCATTGGCCAGGTTGGCTTCGTACACGGCAGGGTCGATCTGGTACAGCTGCTGGCCTTCCTTGACCTCGCTGCCTTCCTTGAACAGGCGCTTGAGGATGATGCCGTTGACCTGCGGGCGCACTTCGGCGACGCGGTAGGCAGTGGTACGGCCTGGCAGTTCCGTGGTCAGGGTGAAGGCCTGGGGCTGGATGGTCACGACGCCGACCTGAGGAGCCTGCGCCGCTGGCGCTGCTTCTTCTTTCTTACAGCCACTGAGCAGGGTTGCCAGGGCGACGGCGGAAACCAGAGCGGTAACGGCTGGCTTGAATTGCATGAGGATCCTCGGGTCGTCGGAGCTGGGAGACGCTCAAGAGTAATGGAAGAGTCTTGATCTGGAAAAATTGCTATCCGGTGGATAAATAGCTTGCTAAGGAATATACTTACATTCATGGTTGTTTGTAAATACCGCTGGGTTGTACTTAGGTACTGCCACAGCCCTTGATTAGCTCATCCGCGAGGCGCCCTGCAGAGGTGCCCCCGGAGCGTTCCCCGCCGCGCCGCGCGTTCGGGGCAGATGAGGTTTGTACTGCCATGGTCCGTCGAACCAAAGAGGAAGCCCAGGAAACCCGCGCCCAGATCATCGAGGCGGCGGAAAAGGCCTTCTACAAGCGCGGGGTTGCGCGAACCACCCTGGCCGACATCGCCGAACTGGCGGGAGTGACGCGGGGGGCGATCTACTGGCACTTCAACAACAAGGCCGAGTTGGTGCAGGCGCTGCTCGACAGCCTGCACGAAACACATGACCACCTGGCGCGGGCGAGCGAAAGCGAGGACGAAGTGGACCCGCTTGGCTGCATGCGCAAGCTGCTGCTGCAGGTGTTCAACGAGCTGGTGCTCGATGCCCGAACCCGGCGTATCAATGAAATCCTGCATCACAAGTGCGAGTTCACCGATGACATGTGTGAAATTCGCCAGCAGCGCCAAGGTGCGGTGCTGGATTGCCACCAGGGCATTACCCTGGCGTTGGCCAATGCCGTGCGCCGGGGCCAGTTGCCAGGCGAGCTGGATGTCGAGCGCGCGGCGGTGGCCATGTTTGCCTATGTCGATGGCCTGATCGGGCGCTGGCTGTTGCTGCCTGACAGTGTCGATCTGTTGAAGGATGTCGAAAAATGGGTCGACACCGGGCTGGATATGCTGCGCTTGAGCCCGGCTCTGCGCAAATGACACTTTGTTAAGGATTGTGAGGGAGTGTTGCCCCTTTGTGTTAAGGGGGGATTAATGCTTTCGGATTGCTCGGCTGTTCAGGTTCTGCTGGCGCGCCGAGGTCTCTGTGGGAGCGGGTTTACCCGCGAATCAGGCGCCGCGGTGGATGGCACGGGCTTCGCCCGTGTTCGCGGGTAAACCCGCTCCCACAGGGATCGCGCAAGCTTTAGAAATTGAGCAAGACAGTTGCTCCCGCATTCAACGTCCGCGCAGTTGCCGGTCCGGCAACGCCACTGCTGCTAACAGTCCGAGTACCGCCACCCCGGCACTCCCCATCAGCAACTGCCGGAACGTCTCCAGCAACCTCCCTTGGGTCACCAGGTCCACTTCGCCGGCCTTCAGGCTCCCCAGCAACGGATTACCCAACGACTCGAACCCGCCCTGGTGCAGTAGCGCCAGCAGCAGGCTGGACATGCACGCCACCCCCATGGCCCCGCCCAGCGAGCGGAACAGGTTGGTGGTGCTGGTGGCGACGCCGATGTCCTTGCTGTCCACCGCGCTTTGCGTGCCTACCAGCGAGGTCGGGAACTGCAGCCCGCAAGCGATACCGGTCAGCAGCATGAACAGTGCACTGAGCAAGGCCGATTGCGGCGGGGTCAGCGCCATGGCGAAAATGGCCAGCGGCATCAGCAGCGCACCGGCCAGGATCTGCGGTTTGTAGCGCCCGGTCAGGCTGGTCATGCGCCCGCCGGTAAAGGCACCCATGGGCAGCCCCATCACCAGCGGCAGGAGGTGCAGGGCAGCGCTGTCGGCACCGGCGCCGGTGATGCCCTGGTAGCGCAACGGCATGAGCATGGTCAGGGAGATCGACTGAAAGCTGGCGAAGAAGATCACGCCCCAGCACAGCACCGCCACGCGATTGCCGAACAGGCCGAGTGGCAGTAGCGGTTCCAGGCAGCGGCGCTCATGGACGATGAACAGCATCAGGCCCAGCGTGGCGCAGGCGAACAAGGCCAGCACGGCCGGGTCGACCCAGGCGTGGCCCTGGCCGACCAGGGTAATACCCAACAACAGGCTACCCAGACCGAGGATCAGCAACACGGCGCCCAGGTAGTCCACCCGCGCCTCACGGCGCTGCGCCGGCATGCCGCCGAGGGCGCGGCGGATCGCCCACAGTGCAACCAGCCCCAGTGGCAGGTTGATCCAGAACACCCAACGCCATGACAGGTATTCGGTCAGCCAGCCGCCCAGTACCGGCCCGGCGACACTGGCCACCGCGTACATGCTGCTGAAATAACCCTGGTAGCGGCCGCGCTCCCGAGGTGGCACGAAATCGCCGATGATCGCCTGGCTCACCGAGACCATGCCACCGGCGCCAATGCCCTGCAGGACCCGGGCCAGTACCAGTTGCTGCATGTCCTGGGCCAGGGCGCAGGCGATCGAGGCCAGGGTGAACAGGCTGATGCCGGTGAGGATCGTCCGGCGCCGCCCGTACAAGTCGCCCAGCTTGCCGTAGATCGGTACGGCCACGGTCATCGCCACCATGTAGCCGGAGATGACCCAGGCCAGCAGGCCGACATCGTTGAACTGCGCCGAGATCGCTGGCAGCGAGACAGCGACGATGGTCTGGTCCAGGGCGCCGAGGAAGATCGCCAGCATCAGGGCGGTGAGCACGTTGCGCAGGGTGGTGGGAGGCAGAGCGGCGGTCACGGGGATACCTTATATGGCGGCGGGCCTTCTTCGCGGGTAAACCCGCTCCCACAGGTCCGGTGTCGCTCCTGAGGATGGCGACGTCCCTGTGGGAGCGGGTTTACCCGCGAAGAGGCCAGCATGAAGTACGCGGATTGTAACCTGAGTTAGGTAGCTTCCTATGTACTATCTGCATCCCCTATGCAAGATCGGCATTGGCGCATTCATCCAGTGCTGCATGGCTGCGTGATATCGTTGGTATGCCACAGAGGCTGAAAACCGGGGCTTGCACCAGCTTGGTGCAGCATTATGCCGCAGGGTTTTCACGCCGCTGTCTCCCACACCTTTTATTCCTCTGCCTGCATGTCGAGCATGACCGCCCAAGTGACGACGGTTGGAACAGGCCAGGTAGACCCGATTACAGGGGTCGGTAGTTACCGTTCGAATTTCAACTTATTTTGCGGAGTGATCATGCCCAAGGCTTCCCATCAAGATCTGCGTTTTGCCTTCCGCGAGCTGCTCGCTTCAGGTTCCTGTTATCACACCGCATCGGTGTTCGACCCCATGTCGGCCCGCATTGCCGCGGACCTGGGCTTCGAGGTCGGCATCCTCGGTGGTTCCGTCGCTTCGTTGCAGGTGCTGGCTGCACCGGACTTCGCCCTTATCACCCTCAGCGAGTTCGTCGAGCAGGCCACCCGTATCGGTCGTGTGGCGCAACTGCCCGTGCTGGCTGACGCCGACCACGGCTATGGCAACGCGCTGAACGTCATGCGCACCGTCATCGAACTGGAGCGCGCCGGCGTGGCTGCGCTGACCATCGAGGACACCCTGCTGCCTGCCCAGTTCGGGCGCAAGTCCACCGACCTGATCCCGGTTGAAGAGGGCGTCGGCAAGATCCGTGCGGCGCTGGAGGCGCGGGTCGATTCCTCGTTGTCGATCATTGCCCGGACCAACGCTGGCGTGCTCACCACCGAAGAAATCATCGTGCGTACCCAGAGCTACCAGAAGGCCGGAGCGGACGGTATCTGCATGGTGGGAGTGAAGGACTTCGAACAACTCGAGCAGATTGCCGAGCACCTGACGGTTCCGCTGATGCTGGTGACCTACGGCAACCCGAGCCTGCGCGACGACGAGCGCCTGGCACGCCTGGGCGTGCGCATCGTGGTCGATGGTCACGCGGCCTACTTTGCCGCCATCAAGGCCACCTATGACTGCCTGCGGCTGCAGCGCGGCCAGCAGAACAAGTCGGAAAACCTCAGCGCCACCGAACTCTCGCATACCTACACCCAGCCGGAGGACTACATCCGCTGGGCCAAGGAATACATGAGCGTCGAGGAGTGACCTGATTCACCGGCAGGCGCAGCACTTGTGGGAGCGGCCTTGCGTCGCGAAAGGGCTGCGTAGCAGCCCCGACAGTATTGGATGTGGCGAAGATCAGGGGACCGCTTTGCGGTCCTTTCGCGACACAAGGCCGCTCCTACAAAAGCCTCACAGGTCCCGATCCCACTCCGGTTCGTCCTTGAACCGCTGCACCAGAAAATCCAGCATGCTGCGCAAGGTCGCCGGCATGTGTTTGCGTGAGGTGTACACCGCATTCAGGTTCAGTTCGCGTGGCCTGGCCTCGGGCAGCAGGCGCACCAGCTCGCCTCGGCGCAGGGCCTGCGCGGCCTGGTAGGTCGGCAGCATGGCGATACCTGCGCCGGCCAGCGCCGCCTTCTGCAGTGTCATCGCCTCGTTGGCACTGATGTTCCCCGCCACCGGCACGGCGACCTGCTGGCCGGCCACCTCGAAATGCCAGAGGCTGTGGCCGAAGTAGGCATGGGTCAGGCAATTGTGCCGGCTCAGTTCCTCGACCCGTTGCGGCGTGCCGTGCTCGCGCAGGTAGGCCGGTGCAGCACACACTGCCGAGCGGCATACGCTCAAGCGCCGGGCGATCAGGTTGGGGTCCAGGTCATTGCTGGTGCGGATTGCCAGGTCGATGCGCTCGTCCACCAGGTTGACCGTGCGATCGAGCATCTGCAGCTCCACCTTTACCCCGGGGTAGCGCCGGACGTAGGCGGCCACTGCATCCACCAGCTGGGCCTGGCCGAATGAGGTGCTGACACTGATGCGCAGCGCGCCTTTGGGCGCGTCATCCGGTTGCTGCACCGCGGCTTGCAAGTCGCCGGCCAGTTCCAGCAGTTGCCGGCAGCGGGGCAGGGTTTCCTGGCCGGCGGCGGTGAGGCTGAGCTTGCGTGTGGTGCGCTGCATCAACCGTGCGCCAACCCAGTCTTCCAGCTCTGCCAGGTAGCGCGACACCACCGGCCGCGACAGTTGCAGATGATCCGCCGCCGCCGACTGGCTGCCCAGGTCGACGACGGTGACGAAAACGCGCATGGCGTTGAGACGATCCATGGATTTGCCCGGTTTCAGAAACAAACTATGTTCGAGCATCGCATTTTTTGTCACGGATTGGGCAACTAAGCTGTTGGGCATTGTTCATCTGACGGGTGTTTGTGATGTCTCTTTTCACTCCCTTGCGTGGCCTGCTGCTGGCCTGTGTGACCCTGGCCGGCCCGGTGCTGGCTGCCGAACCCTTGCAGCTGGAGGTTTACAACCCCGGGCATGAGGCGATCTTCCCGGTCAGTTCGGTGATCGTCAGCGGCGAACACGACGCCATTCTCGTCGATGCCCAGTTCGGCAAGGCCCAGGCCGAGCAGTTGGTGCAGCGCCTGCGGGCAGGCGGCAAGCAGCTGACCAGTATCTACATCAGCCATGGCGACCCGGACTACTACTTCGGCCTGGATACCCTGACCCAGGCCTTCCCCGAGGCCAAGGTGCTGGCGTCGGCCGCCACGGTTGCCCATATCCGCCAGACCATGGATGCCAAACTGGCCTACTGGGGCCCGCAGATGGGCGCGGACAAACCGGCGCGGCTGGTGCTGCCGCAGGTGCTCGAAGGCAACCGCCTGATGCTGGAAGGGCAGGCCCTCGAGGTGGTCGGCCTCGACGGCCCGCAACCTGATCGCAGTTTCGTATGGGTCCCGTCGATCAAGGCGGTGGTCGGTGGCGTAGTGGTGTCGGAGAACATCCATGTGTGGATGGCCGACACGCAAACGGCCAAGTCCCACGCCGACTGGCTCGGCACCCTGGCGAACATCGAGGCGTTGGCGCCGCGCACGGTCATCCCCGGGCATTACCTGGGGGACAGCAGCCGATCGCTCGAGGCCGTGCGCTTCACGGCGAATTACATTGGTGATTTCGATGCCGAGACTGCCAAGACCAAAGACGCCGGTGCGTTGATCGCGGCGATGAAGCGACGTTACCCGAGCCTGGCCGATGAAAGCTCACTGGAGTTGGGGGCCAAGGTCGCCAAGGGCGAGATGAAGTGGTAATTCCGTTCAATTGATGGAGAGTATCCCATGAGCAAGATTGCAATCATCGGTGCCACTGGCCGCGCTGGCAGCCAGTTGCTGGAAGAGGCCCTGCGCCGTGGCCACAGTGTGCTGGCCATCGCCCGCGACCCGTCGCGGTTGCAGGGGCGGGACGGGGTGACCGTCCAGGCGCTGGATGCAAAGGACAGTGCAGCCCTGCAAGCGGCGGTCGCGGGTGTGGATGCGGTGCTGAGTGCGGCGCATTTCTCGACCATCGAGCCACACGCGATCATCGAGCCGGTCAAGCGGGCCGGAGTCAGGCGCCTGCTGGTGGTGGGTGGGGCCGGCAGCCTGTTGCTGCCGTCTGGGCATCGGGTAATCGACAGCCCGGACTTCCCCGAGGCATACAAGGCCGAGGCCACTGCTGGGGTGCGTTTTCTGGAAGCGTTGCAACGGGAGCCGAATCTGGACTGGACCTTCCTGTCGCCGTCGGCGGAGTTCGTTGAAGGCGAGCGTAGCGGGCATTACAAGCTGGGCAAGGATCATCTGCTGATCGGCGCGGATGGCAAGAGCTGGATCACCTTTGCCGATTACGCGATTGCCATGCTGGATGAACTGGAAAAGCCGGCGCATTCGCGGCAGCGTTTTACCGTCGGCTATTGAGTCGCCCTCTTCGCGGGTAAACCCGCTCCCACAGGTACTGCACTGATTTCGATACCGGTGTATTACTTGTGGGAGCGGGTTTACCCGCGAAGGGGCCCTCACTGGCTGGCCTGGCCCTCCAGCCAATCCAGCAATTCCACCAACCCCGGCGGCAAGCTCTTGCTCTGGCTCACCAGGTAATACCCCTTGCCGGTCATCACCTTCAGCGCAAACGGCATGCACAACCGCCCCCCGCGCAAGTCATCACCGATCAGCGACCAGTCGCCGATCGCCACGCCGGTCCCCTGCGAGGCCATGGCCATCGCCATATCCAGCGTCTCGAAATGCTGCTTCGGCCCTGGAGTGCCCAGTGTCACCCCGGCTGCCTGCAGCCATAACTCCCAGTCATGCTCATCTCGCGACGGGTGCAGCAGCATGTGTCGCGCCAGGTCCTCGACCTGCTGCAACGGTACCGGCCCCTGTTGCAGGGACGGTGCGCACACCGGTGTCAGCTGTTCATCGAACAGCTTGCGCACGCGCAGCCCGTGGTTCGGCGCATCGCCATACACCACAGCCGCATCGAAACCCTCGCGGCGAAAGTCCACCCCATGTTGCACCGTGGTGGTCAGTTCTACAGGCACATCCGGGCGTAGCGCCTGCCATTCCATCAGGCGTGGCAGCAGCCAGCGCATCACGCAGGTCGGTGCCTTGAGCTGCAAGGTAGCGGTGCGTCCACCCACCTCGCGCACCCCTTGTTCGATCAGCGCGAACACTTGCTGCACCCTTGGCAGCCAGTCCTGGCCTTCACGGGTCAGGCTCAGCCCACGGGCCTGGCGCTGGAACAAGGCATAACCCAGATGCTCCTCGAGGGCCGCGATCTGTCGGCTGACGGCGCCTTGGGTGATATGCAACTGCTGCCCGGCACGGGTGAAATTGCAGTGCTGGGCGGTGACCAGAAATGTATGCAGGGCGGGTAGGGGCGGGAGGCGTTTCATTGCACCAAGCCATGATTGCAGGACATGGCTAGTATGTGTTTTTTTGCATTGTGGCGATAGCCGTGGCTGGGTCCAATAAGGGCATAACCCAACCAAGATTCATGGTGAAACCCGATGGCAACCTGCGGCGAAGTACTGGTAAAACTCCTTGAAGGCTATGGCGTGGACCATGTCTTCGGCATTCCTGGCGTACATACCGTGGAGCTCTACCGTGGCCTGGCGGGCTCGTCGATCCGCCATGTCACCCCGCGCCACGAGCAGGGTGCCGGGTTCATGGCCGACGGCTATGCGCGCACCCGCGGCAAACCGGGGGTGTGCTTCATCATCACCGGCCCGGGCATGACCAACATCACCACTGCCATGGGCCAGGCCTATGCCGACTCGATCCCGATGCTGGTGATTTCCAGCGTGCAGTCGCGTGATCAGCTGGGCGGCGGCCGCGGCAAGCTGCACGAGTTGCCCAACCAGGCAGCGCTGGTGTCGGGTGTGGCGGCGTTTTCCCACACCCTGATGAGTGCCGATGACCTGCCGCAGGTGCTGGCCCGGGCATTCGCCGTGTTCGAAGGGGGCCGACCGCGCCCGGTGCATATCGAGATCCCGCTCGATGTGCTGGTCGAGCCGGCCGATCACCTGTTGCCGGGGCGCGTGGTGCGCAGCAGCCGCGCAGGGGCAGCGCCGCAGGCCGTGGCGCAGATGGCCGAGCGCCTGGCCAATGCAAGGCGGCCATTGATCCTGGCCGGGGGCGGCGCGTTGGCCGCGGGCGCTGCGCTGGCGCGCCTGGCCGAACACCTGCAGGCGCCGGTGGCGCTGACCATCAATGCCAAGGGGCTGCTGCCGGCCAGCCACCCGCTGCAGATCGGCTCGACCCAGTCTCTGCCTGCCACGCGGGCGCTGGTGGCCGAGGCCGATGTGGTGCTGGCGATCGGTACCGAACTGGCCGAAACCGACTATGACATTACCTTCAAAGGTGGTTTCGAGATCCCGGGCAGCCTGTTGCGCATCGACATCGACCCGGACCAGACCGTGCGCAATTACCTGCCGGCGCTGGCGCTGGTGGCCGATGCCGAACTGGCCGCCGAGGCGCTGCTCGGCGCCTTGCAGCCACTGTCGCAACCCGTGCGTGAAAGCACATGGGGGGCAGCCCGGGTGGCCAAGTTGCGCCAGGCACTGGCGGCGGGTTGGGACCAGCCGACGCTGAGCCAGACGCGTTTGTTGAATGCGATTCTCGAGCGCCTGCCCAATGCCATTCTGGTGGGCGATTCGACCCAGCCGGTGTACACCGGCAACCTGACGCTGGACATGGACCAGCCACGCCGTTGGTTCAATGCCTCGACCGGCTATGGCACCTTGGGTTACGCATTGCCAGCTGCCATGGGCGCCTGGCTGGGCAGCGCGGAACAGGTCGACGAGCGTGCCCCTGCGGTGTGCCTGATTGGTGATGGCGGTTTGCAGTTCACCCTGCCGGAGCTGGCCAGTGCGGTGGAGGCGCAGGTGCCGCTGATCGTGCTGTTGTGGAACAACCAGGGGTACGAGGAAATCAAGAAGTACATGGTCAACCGAGCGATCGAGCCGGTCGGGGTGGATATCCATACGCCGGACTTCATCGGTGTGGCGCGAGCTCTGGGCGCTGCGGCGGAACAGGTGGCAGACGTGGCGCAGCTGCAGGTGGCGTTGGGGCAGGCAGTGGAGCGCAAGGGGCCGACCTTGATCCAGGTTGACCAGAATCAGTGGCAGGGGGCTGTATTGGGTTGAAGTGAAGCTATTGTCTGTACCGGCCTCTTCGCGGGTGAACCCGCTCCCACAGGTACTGCACAGTTTTCAGTATCTGTGCAGTACCTGTGGGAGCGGGTTCACCCGCGAAGAGGCCGGCACAGGCAAAGCCAAACTCAGCCAGCAGTCGCTCGCAACCTGGCCACATCACGAATCGGCGGCGCGCCATACAGCCGGCTGTATTCACGGCTGAACTGTGACGGGCTCTCATACCCCACCCGGTAGGCTGCCACCGCTGCCTCGATCCCGTCATTGAGCATCAACCGCCGCGCCTCCTGCAGGCGCAGTTGCTTCTGGTACTGCAACGGGCTCATCGACGTCACGGCCTTGAACCGGTGGTGCAAGGTCGAGGTGCTGAGGTTGACCTCCCGGGCCAGGTCCTCGATGCGCAAAGGCAGCTGGTAGTTCTGGTTGAGCCAGGTGATGGCCTGGCAAACCCGGTGGGTCTGGCTGTTGGCCAAGGCGATTTCGTACAACCGATAGCCCTGCGGCCCGCGCAGCAGGCGGTACAGAATCTCCCGGCGGAACAGCGGCGCCAGCATCGCGATGTCGCGAGGGGTGTCCAGCAGGCGTATCAGCCGCAGCAAGGCGTCGAGCAACGCGGCATCGGTTCTTTCCACATACAAGCCACGACCGGAAGGCCGGTTGGGCACCAGCATCGGCCCGCTTTCGGCGATCAGCTGGCTGATTTCGGCCGGGTCCAGGTCCAGGCGCAGGCCAAGGCTCGGGTGCTCGGGGCTGGCATCGAGCCTGACGCCGCTAAGCGGCAAGGTTACCGAGACCACCATGTAGTGCAGCGGGTCGTAGGCGTACTGCTCGTCACCGAGGAACAGGCTTTTGCTGCCCTGGGCAAGGATGCACAGCGCGGGTTGCGCCAGGGTCGGTACCGAGCGCACGTTTTCGGTGTAGCGCACCAGGTACAGGTCGTCGATGGCCGATGCCGGGCCGTGAGGCTCACCGGCGTGGCGGCGGATCAGCTCGGCCAGCTCCTGGCGTTGCAGTTCCAGGCTCGGGTCGATGGACGTGGCGGTGGTCATGATGGCTTTCCTCTGCTGACCGACGCAGCATAGGTTTGGGCAATGGCGGGCGCTAGTCAAAAGCTGCACGCCGATTGCCTGATCCTGCCGTGCTGCAGGATCAGGCAATCGGCGTGCAGTAATGGCCTAACGCGTCGCGCGGGTGGGCCCCTAACCTTGGCAGCCTGGCTTTTCCGTCCGCCTGCTTCAAGGAGATTGTGCAATGACCCCGACACAACCGGTCACCCACCTTGCTTTCATCCGTGCCAGCAGCGGGCGCTCGGCGGAGCTGGGCGCGCGCCTGCGTGACCTGCTCGAGCCCTCGCTGCGGGCACCGGGTTGCCTGAGTTTTACCGTGCAGCGCTCGCAGGCTGATGCCGATTTATGGTTGCTCAGTGGCAGCTGGCGGGATCAGCAGGCGATGAGGGGGTACTTTGCTTCGCCGACGCTGGAGGTGTTTGGTGAGCTGGTACAGGCACAGGTGGTCAGCAGCCTGGATCTGCATACCTTTGATTGATCTGTCGCCTGTGCCGGCGATAGGGCCGGAGCAGGCAATAGGGTAAAATGCCGGCCCTCGATCAACCAAGCGGATAGCAACATGGCACGTAGGGAGTTCCCGCATTTCGAAGCGGTTTCGGCGATGGTCCCGGTGGAAGGTGGCGGCTACAACGCAGCCATCGCGGTAAAGGCCCTGGGCATGGGCGGCGCGCCGCGCTTTCACAAGATTCTCGACGGCCAGGTGTTCAAGGGCGCCGTGGCCGCCGATGAAGCGGCCACGTCCGAGCTGCAACGCCTGCAGGGCGTCAGCGAAGAGGGTGAGCTGATCTGGTGATCAGGCCGGCGGGCGGGCCATCTTGAACAGGTTGCCCAGCTCGAAATAATCTGCCGGGCCGCCGCCACGCAGGATCGGCTCGGCGGCAGCGGTATCGTAGATGCCGTTCTTCAGCAGGTGCTCGGCAATGTGCACCGCCACCACTTCACCCAGAATCAGCCAGCTGGGCACCAGTTCCTGGTCGGCCCGCTTGAGCTGGACGATCTGGCTGACCTTGCACTCGAAGGCCACCGGGGTTTCGCCGACACGCGGCACGTTGACGATGCTCGACGAGGTGGCGGTGAGGCCGCTCAATTCGAATTCGCTTATCTCGGCGGCAACCGGTGCGCAGCTCTGGTTCATCTGTTCGGCCAACGGGCGGGTGGCCAGGTTCCAGACGAACTCGCCGGTCTGCTCGATGTTGTTAAGGCTGTCTTTGCGCCCGACGCTGCAGAAACCGATGATCGGCGGGATGTAGTTGAAGGCGTTGAAAAAGCTGTAGGGCGCCAGGTTCAGGCGGCCTTCGCGGTCCTGTGAGGAGATCCAGCCGATAGGGCGGGGGCCGACGATGGCATTGAAGGGGTCGTGGGGCAGGCCGTGGCCTTTGGCGGGTTCGTAGTAATACATCTGTGCTGGGCTTGCTGGCCCTACCTCCTGGTGGACAAGGTGCCTAGTGTGCCAAGCCTGTGCCTGTCTGCAAATGATCAAGCCCGGCCGAAGCCGGGCTGGGTGCTCGCATCAGGGATCAGCTGATGCGGTGGGCGTTGGTGCGATCGAAGCCATCTTCGGCGAAACGTTGGCCGCCAGTGCGGTCGAAGCCGTCTTCAGCGAAGCGCTGGCCACCGGTGCGGTCGAAGCCGTCTTCAGCGAAGCGCTGGCCACCGGTGCGGTCGAAGCCGTCTTCGGCGAAGCGTTGACCACCAGTGCGGTCGAAGCCGTCTTCGGCGAAGCGCTGGCCACCGGTGCGGTCGAAACCATCTTCAGCGTAGGCAGCGGATTGGCTCTGGGTCGCTGCGAAGGTGTGGGCGTTGGTGCGGTTGAAGCCATCTTCGGCGAAGGCGCCAGCAGCGAAAACCGAGAGGGCCAGGGTAAGGATCAGTTTGTTTTTCATGGTCATTGCTCCGGGGGTTCTTGAGGTTGTTTGTTTCTATGGGTTTGATCCTACGCCGATTTATTTGATTAAAAAGCGCAAATAATAGTGATTAAAAATCGAATAATTCGATATATGTCGACGCACATCTTGTCGCTCAGGCAGCTGTTCTGGCTCAGGATGTGTCTGCTCATGCGCCGACGTTCTGCCAGCCATTGCAGCTTGGGGGAGTGGAATTAATCGGGCGTTAAGGATGAAAAATCTGTCATGGAAGGGTGCTCAACGCATTTTTCATGCATCACCAACTGATTTTTCAAATGCTGCTCAGCACCATCGCCGCACCTCAAACCGGAGCGGCACAACAATGAACAAACTTCCGCAAATCACCTTGGCCTTCTGGGTCATGAAGATCTGCGCTACCACCCTTGGCGAAACGGCGGGTGATTTGCTGTCGATGACCCTGAACATCGGCTATGCCCTCAGCTCGCTGCTGCTGATCAGCGTGTTCCTGCTGACCTTGCTCGGCCAACTGTACTCGCGCCGCTACCACCCGATGCTGTACTGGCTGGTGATCCTCTCCACCAGCACCGCCGGCACCACCATGTCCGACTTCATGGACCGCACCCTGGGCCTGGGCTACGCCGCGGGTTCGGCCATCCTTGTCGGCATCCTGCTGCTGACCTTCCTGGTATGGCGCTTGAGCGGCAACCCACTGGATGTCACCCGCATCAAGAACCGCACGGGCGAATTGTTCTACTGGGTGGCGATCCTGTTTTCCAACACCCTCGGCACCGCGCTGGGCGATTACCTGGCCGATGACTCGGGGCTTGGTTTTGCCGGTGGTGCGTTGTTGATCGGCAGCGCCATTGCCTTGGTCGTGGTGGCCCGCTACTGGACACGCATCCCAGGCGTGGTGCTGTTCTGGGTTGCGTTCGTGCTCACCCGCCCGTTCGGCGCCACCTTGGGCGACTTCCTCACCAAACCCCACGATAAGGGCGGCCTGGACTTCGGCACGGTCGGCTCTTCGGCGGTGCTGGGCGGGGTGTTGCTGGTATTGGTGCTGATGGCCACCTGGTACCAGCGCCGTGAACCGCGTCAGGCGTTGGAGATGTCCTGAGTGTTGATGCGGTAGCGGGTACTGCGGCCCCCGCCAGGAAGGCATGATTTGTTCCGTGAGCCGAATAAGGCCGTCAATCGGCTCACAGGCTACCGCGTATCACAAAAAAGGGTCGCTCCATGCAATGGAGCGACCCTTTTCAGTATTGCCAGGCCAGCATCACTCAGTGGTAATCCGCGAGTGCTGTTTGGTGTCCTTCATGGTCGCGTAAACCAGCAGCGAGCAGGCGATGCAGGCGGTGACGTACCAGTAGAAGCCACTCTCCATGCCCGCGCTCTTGAACCACAGGGCCACGTACTCGGCAGTGCCGCCGAAGATCGACACGGTCAGGGCGTACGGCAGGCCCACGCCCAGGGCGCGGATTTCGGTAGGGAACAGCTCGGCTTTGACCACGGCGTTGATCGAGGTGTAGCCGCTGACGATGATCAGCGCCGCCATGATCAGGAAGAACGCGCCCCACCAGGTCTGGATGGTGTGCAGGGTGCTGAGGATCGGTACGGTGAACAAGGTGCCGAGTACACCGAAGGCGATCAGGATCGGGCGTCGACCGATCTTGTCGGACAGGCCACCGATCACTGGCTGCAGGCACATGAACAGGAACAGCGTGGCGGCCGAGATGGTGGTCGAGTCGCTGATGCTCATGCCCACGGTGTTGACCAGGTACTTCTGCATGTAGGTGGTGTAGGTGTAGAAGGCCAGGGTGCCGCCCATGGTCAGGCCGACCACGGTCATGAGCTCCTTGGGGTGGCGCAGCAGGGTGCGCATCAGGCTTTCCTTGGCCTTTTCCTTCTTGGTGAAGGAGGCGGTTTCTTCCATGCCGCGACGCAGGTACAGGGCCACCACGGCGCACAGCGCACCGATCACGAACGGTACGCGCCAGCCCCAGGCATACAGCTGCTCGGTGGTCAGGGTCTGTTGCAGGACGATCAGTACCGCCAGGGCAATGAGCTGGCCGGAGATCAGGGTCACATACTGGAAGCTGGAGAAGAAGCCACGGCGGTCCTTGCTGGCCATTTCGCTGAGGTAGGTGGCCGAAGTGCCGTATTCACCACCCACCGACAGGCCCTGCAGCAGGCGTGCGATGACCAGCAGGATTGGCGCGGCGACGCCGATGGTTTCGTAGCCCGGGGTCAGGGCGATGACCAGCGAGCCGGCGCACATCAGCAGCACCGAGGCCATCAATGCGGCCTTGCGGCCTTTGCGGTCGGCGTACAGGCCCATCAGCCAGCCACCGATCGGGCGCATGAGGAAGCCCACGGCGAAGATCGCGGCGGTATTGAGCAGTTGTGCGGTGGAGTCGCCGGCCGGGAAGAAGGCCTTGGCGAAGTACAGCGAGAATGCGGCGTAGACGTACCAGTCGTACCATTCGACCATGTTGCCGATGGACCCGCTGAAGATCGACTTCAGGCGGCTGGCGGTGGTTTTTTCTGTGGCAGGCGCGGTGGCCGCCCCGGCTGGCAGGGAGGTGGCATTATCCATCAGGGATACCTTCTCGTTGTTTTTGTGGAGCGCGCCGTAGCGCAGCTTGCCAAGGCAATTGCAGAAGGTGTGCCAAATGGGTGCATTGGGCTTCAAGTTGGAGCGCTGCGCGCCCCTTCGCGGGCACGCCCGCTCCCACAGGGACCGCGTGACGTCTGACTCTTCGCGTTTCTCTGTGGGAGCGGGCATGCCCGCGAAGGGCTGCAAGGCAGCCCCCAAGAATCGTGTTGATGAGCGGCTTTTTGCTTACTGGTTGAGTGCTATAGGCGGATTTCCGCTTATTCGCGCCCTGTAAAATCCTCGCGCACCAACCCATGCCGCTGCATCTTCTCGTTCAGCGTGCGCCGCGGCAGCTGCAACGCTTCCATCACTGCATTGATAGCGCCCCCATGCTGGCGCAGCGCCGCGCGCAGGCATTGCGCCTCGAACGCTTCCATCTGCTCGCTCAACGACTGCCCGGCAGGCGCCACCTCGATGTTCGGCGAGCCCAGCCCCAATGCATGCCGTTCCGCCGCGTTGGCCAGTTCGCGCACGTTGCCCGGCCAGTCATGCGACAGCAACTGCGCCAGTTGCGCGCCCGACAGTGGCGGGGCTGCGCGGCCAAGCTTTTCGCCGGCGGCACGGGTAAAGTGCTCGAACAGCAGTGGAATGTCCTCACGCCGTTCACGCAATGGCGCCAGGCGCAGCTCGGCCACGTTCAGGCGATAGGCAAGGTCTTCGCGGAAGCGCCCGGCGCGGGCTTCTTCGAGCAGGTCGGGCTTGGTCGCGGCAATGATGCGCAGGTCGACGCTGATGCTCTGGTTGGCCCCCAGGCGCTCCAGCTTCTGTTCCTGGATCACCCGCAGCAGCTTGGCCTGTTGGGCCAGGGGCATGCTTTCGATTTCGTCGAGGAACACCGTGCCACCGTTGGCGTACTCCAGCTTGCCGATGCGCTTGCCCTGGGCACCGGTAAAGGCGCCGCTTTCATGGCCGAACAGCTCCGCCTCGAACAGCGACTCGGGGATGGCTGCACAGTTGAGGGCGACGAACGGCTTGCCGGCGCGCGGGCCGAAGTCGTGCAGGCAGCGGGCCACGCGCTCCTTGCCACTGCCGGTTTCGCCGCGGATCAGCACATTGACCGGAAGGCCGGCCAGGTCCAGTACTTGCCGACGCAGCTGTTGTAGGCCCTGGGACATGCCCAGCAGCGTGCATTCAAGGCGTGACTTGAGGTCGGCCTGCTCGTGCAGCCGGCGGTTTTCCAGGACCAGCTGGCGCTTTTCCAGGGCCCGTCGCAGGCTGCCCAGCAGGTGCTGAGGGGTGAAGGGTTTTTCAAGGAAGTCGTAGGCCCCGCTGCGCATGGCTTCCACTGCCATGGGCACATCACCGTGGCCGGTCAGCAGGATTACCGGCAAGTCGGGGTCGTCCGCCTGCAGGCGTTCGAGCAATTGCAGGCCATCCATGCCCGGCATGCGTACATCGCTGATGATCACCCCGGGAAAGTGCCGCGGCAGGTGTGCCAGGCATTCTTCGGCGCGGGCGAACAATTGCACGCTGAAGCCGGACAGGCTCAGCCATTGCTCCACCGCGGTGCGGATACTGGCTTCATCATCGACGACGATCACTGAATTCAACATACGGGCTCCAGGTCACGGGGCAGGGTAAGGCTCAGGCGCGCACCGCCAGGCAGGTTTTCGGCCTGCAGCTGGCCACCGGCCTCGTGGACGATGCCGTAGGAAATGGCCAGCCCCAGCCCCAGGCCTTCGCCCACCGGCTTGGTGGTGAAGAACGGGTCGAAGACCTTGGCCAGGTCGGCTTCGGCAATGCCGCCACCCGAATCCAGCACGCTCAGGCGCCACAGCTCGTCATCGGGCTCGATGCGGATCTCCAGGCGTTTGTAGCGCTTGTCGGCCATGGCGTCGAGGGCATTGCGCAGCAGGTTGATCAGCACCTGCTCCAGGCGGATGGCATCGCCGCGCACCCAGGCCGGGCGCGCCAGGTACAGTGCCACCTCCACTTCTTCGCTGCGAATGCGCGCTTCCAGCAGGTGCAGGGCCTGGTCGACCACGGTTGCCAGGTCGAGGCGCTCGCGCAGGCCGACCGGGCTGTTGCGGGCGAAGGTTTTCAGGTGGCTGGTGAGTGCTGCCATGCGTGTGAGCATCTGCTCCAGCGGGTCCAGTGCCTGGCGCGCTTCGTCATATCGGCCATGGTCGAGCAGCAGGCGCAGGGTTTCCAGCTGCATGCGCTGGGTGGTCAGCGGCTGGTTTATTTCATGGGCCATGGCTGCCGACATCTGCCCCAGTGCGGCCAGCTTGGCCGATTGCACCAGCCCCTCCTGGGCGGTGCGCAGTTCACGGGTGCGCTCCTCGACCTGACGCTTGAGCTCCTCCCGGCTGCGCTGGCGCAGGCGGGCCAGGCGCAGGCGCTGGCTGACGAACAGGGCAGCGAACACCAGGCTCAGCCACACGGCAGCGGCACCGAGGGCGGCATTGCGACCGTCGGCGGCCACCTGCGGCTTGCGCAGCAGATGCAAGGTCCAGTTTTCACCTTCCAGCGGCAGGCTTTCCCACAGGTAGTCGGCGCTACCCTCCGGGCCTTGCACGCGGCTGAGGGTACTGTTGGCGGCAAAACGGGTCAGCACCTGGTGCTGCAGCGGCACCAGCGGTTGCTTGTCGTACTGACGGGTTTCGGCCAGCTCGGCACGGTCGGCCCCCGTGAGTGGCTGCAGCTCGCGGTAGCGCCAGCCGTCCTGATTGGCGATGAAGGTGATGCCACGGGCATCGCTGACCAGCAGGATGTCGCTGCCCTGGCGCCACTCGCGCTCCAGTTCGGGGAACTCCAGCTTCACCACCATGGCGCCGAGGAAGCGGCCCTGCTCGTCGTCCACCGCGCTGGCGAGGAAGTAGCCCGGCACGCCACTGGTCACACCTACTGCGTAGAAGCGGCCACTGCCCTGGCTGCGGGTTTGCTTGAAATAGGGGCGAAAACCATAGTTGGAGCCCACGTAGCTGCTGGGCAGCCGCCAGTTGCTGGCGGCGATGGCCAGGCCGGTGCGGTCGAGCAGTTCGAGGGTGGAGGAATTGGCGGCGCCGTTGATGCGTTCGAGCTTGCGGTTCAGGGCGTCCTGCACCGGTTCGCTGACCGGGCCACGCAGGGCGGCGATCAGTTCCGGGTCCAGCGCCAGCACGGCGGGCAGGGCGCGGTAGCGATCGATCAGTGTGTGCAGGGCATTGGCATACAGGCCCAACTGCTGGCTGGCACGCTGGACGTCGGCTTCCATGGCCTGGCGCTTGGCCTGGTGCATGGCCCAACCGGCGCTGAGGGCCGTGCCCAGCACGATCAGCAGGGTGATCAGCCCCAGACGCAGGGCGCGAAAGGAAAAGGGCATGGGGCGGATCCGAATGATTGGATATCGGGGCCGGCCTCTTCGCGGGTGAACCCGCTCCCACAGGTATCGCGCAGGTCATCTGCTTGCGGGGTACCTGTGGGAGCGGGTTTACCCGCGAAAGGGCCGGTACAGGCGACGTGTCAGTTACAGCAATTCAAAGCTCTGCTGCTGCACCGCCTGGGAATCCAGCCCGACCTGGACATTGAATTCCCCTGGCTCGGCAACCCGCTGCAGCTGGCCATTGTAGAACTTCAGGTCTTCTTCACTGATGCGGAAGCTCAACGTGCGCGACTCGCCAGGCTTGAGCATCAGCTTCTGGAAGTTCTTCAATTCTTTCACCGGGCGGCTCATCGATGCCGATACATCCTGCAGGTACAACTGCACCACGGTCTCGCCTGCCACCTTGCCGGTGTTCTTCACCGTCACCTTGGCTTCCAGCGTGTCGCCACGCTTGAGGTCCTTGTTCGACAGCTTCAGCCCCGACAGCTCGAAGCTGCTGTAGCTCAGGCCATAGCCGAACGGGTACAGCGGGCCATTGGGTTCCTCGAAGTACTGCGAGGTGTAGTTGCCCGGCTTGCCCGGCGTGAAGGGCCGGCCAATACGAGTGTGGTTGTAGTACATCGGGATCTGCCCGACCGAGCGCGGGAAGGTGATGGCCAGCTTGCCGGACGGGTTGTAATCGCCGAACAGCACATCGGCGATCGCGTTGCCGCCTTCGGTACCGGCGAACCAGGTTTCGAGGATGGCGTCGGCCTGCTCGCGCTCCCAGGCAATCGACAGTGGGCGGCCGTTCATCAGCACCAGCACCAGCGGCTTGCCGGTGGCCTTCAGCGCCTTGATCAGCTCCCGCTGGCTGGCCGGGATTTCCAGGGTGGTACGGCTCGACGACTCATGAGACATGCCGCGGGATTCGCCGACCACTGCAACCACCACATCGGACTGCTTCGCCGCCTTCACCGCCTCGTCGATCAGCACCGCAGGCGGGCGCGGGTCGTCGACGATTTCCGGGGCATCGAAGTTGAGGAAGTTCAGGTAATCGAACATCGCCTTGTCGCCGGTGACGTTGGAACCTTTGGCGTAGACCAGCTTTGCCTTGCCCTCCACGGCGCGGCGCAGGCCTTCGCGCACGGTCACCGAATGCGCTGGTTTGCCGTCGGCAGCCCAGCTGCCCATCATGTCGATCGGGGCATCGGCCAGCGGGCCGACCAGGGCGATGGTGCCGGCCTTTTTCAGCGGCAGGGTCTGGTTGCGGTTTTCCAGCAGCACCAGGCTGCGGCGCGCCACGTCACGCGCGGCGTCGCGGTGCAGGCGGTCGTTGCCGTAGTAGTCCTTCAGGTCGGTTTCGGCCTTGCCGATGCGCACGTACGGGTCCTTGAACAGGCCCATGTCGTACTTGGCACCCAGCACTTCGCGTACCGCCTGGTCCAGCTCGCCCTGGGTCACTTCGCCGGATTTCAGCAGGCCTGGCAGCTCTTCGCCATACAGGGTGTCGTTCATGCTCATGTCGATGCCGGCCTTGATCGCCAGCTTGGCGGCTTCGCGGCCATCGCGGGCGACGCCATGGCGGATCAGCTCCTGAATGGCACCGTGGTCGCTGATGGTCACGCCCTTGAAGCCCCACTCCTTGCGCAGCAGGTCGTTCATCAGCCAGGTGTTGGAAGTGGCCGGCACGCCGTTGATCGAGTTCAGCGCCACCATCACCCCGCCGGCACCAGCGTCAAGCGCGGCGCGGTAGGGCGGCAGGTAGTCGTTGTACATTTTCGGCAGGCTCATATCGACCGTGTTGTAGTCGCGCCCGCCTTCCACCGCGCCATACAGGGCGAAGTGCTTGACGATGGCCATGATGCTGTCAGGGTTGGCCGGGCTGCTGCCCTGGAACGAGCGGACCATCACCTGACCGATCTTCGAGGTCAGGTAGGTGTCTTCGCCGAAGCCTTCACTGGTACGGCCCCAGCGCGGGTCGCGGGCGATGTCGACCATCGGTGCGAAGGTCATGTCCAGGGCGTCGGCCGCGGCTTCGATGGCGGCGGTGCGGCCGACCTTGGCGACGGCGTCCATGTCCCAGGTCGCGGCCATGCCCAGGCCGATCGGGAAAATGGTGCGTTCGCCGTGGACGGTATCGTAGGCGAAGAACATGGGGATCTTCAGGCGGCTGCGCATGGCCGCGTCCTGCATCGGCCGGTTCTCGGGCGCGGTACGCGAGTTGAAGGTGCCACCGATGCGGCCGGCGGCAATTTCCTCGCGAATCTTGTCGCGGGGCATTTCCGGGCCGATGCTGATCAGGCGCAGCTGGCCGATTTTCTCGGCTTCGGTCATCTGGCTGATCAGATGTTCGATGAACGCCTGCTTGTCCTGCAGGGGCGGGGCGGAGGGGGCGGCGAGGGCCGCCTGACTGGCAAGGCCCATGGCCAGGCCCAGCAAAGACAGTTTCATCATCAATTCCGTTGTGGGGCCTCTGCCGTATCCACGGTGATACGCGCGCGGCCGGAGTTTTCAGGCGGCTATTGTTGTACGATTTGCAGGCATTTCTTCCAGCGGCGGATTATGCCTGAATATGTCGCCTGCGGACGAAGCCCCGAGTGCCGGGACAACAACTATAAGAACGCTCAAGAGACCGACGGCATGACACCCCTCGACGAATACCATCAGCGCCAGATCGCCGAAGCCATTGCCCGTGCCGAACGGCGCACCGATGCCGAACTGGTGACGGTGCTGGCCCGCCGGGCCGACGACTATGCCTACTGGCCTTTGTTCTGGGCCGCCGTGCTGGCGCTGGCCGTGCCGGGCCTGTTGCACTGGCTGCTGGGTTGGCCCAGCGTGCGTGGCTTGCTGGTAGCCAATGTGCTCCTGTTTGTCGGCTTGTGCCTGCTGCTGCGCAGCCCGCGCCTGGCCGGCTGGCTGATCCCCCGGGCCCTGCGCCGCTGGCGCGCCTCGCGCCTGGCCCGCCAGCAGTTTCGCGAACAGAACCTGCAGCGCACTGCTGGTGCCACGGGCGTACTGATCTTCGTCAGCGAGGCGGAGCGGCATGTGGAGATCCTGGTCGACCGTGGTATCGAGCACCATCTGGATGCCACCGCCCGCGCGGCCATCGTCGCCCGCCTTGCCGAACAGGTACGCCAGGGCCGCACCTTGCAGGGGTTTGTCGAGTGCATCGAGGCGTGCGGCGAACTGCTCAGCGAGCATGTGCCGCCTACCCATGCGCGTAACGAGTTGCCCAACCGGCTGGTGATTCTCGATTGAGCCGAACCTCGATGGCTTGACGCGCCCGCTCCTATGGAACTGCACATAACTCATTGAATCAGCAGGGACTCTGTGGGAGCGGCTTTAGCCGGTGCCAGGCACCGCGTTGGATTCTTCGCGGCTAAAGCCGCTCCCACAGGGTACGCGTAGCGCTTGCGAATTCAGTTCTCTACGCGACAGCGCAGCCCAAAGGACTGGGCGATCTCCCACAGGAAGTTAGCCACCCTGTAGAATGCGTGCATTGCGCCATGCGCTCCCCGCTATCCGAGGCACCGTTTCTCCATGTCCGCCAGTTCTTCTGCCCCATCCGCGCCGGATGCGCGCACCCAGTTTCTCGACCTGCTGAACGCCGCCCTGCATGGCAATACCCTGGTCAAACTGGTTTTGGCGCGCCATGTGGGTGCCGACCAGACCTTGCAACGGATCATCGCCAAGCCGCTGCTGGTCAAGGGCCAGCCGTGCCTGTCGATGGTCTACCGCCACCAGACCCGCGATATCACCCGCAACCTGGCGCTGGACCAGGCCCAGGCGCTGGTCGGCGAGCTGCTGCCGGACAGCTTCCGCAACGCCCACCTGTTCGACGCCGACGGTGAAGTGCAGTTGACCTTCAGCAAGAAGGGCAAGCCCATGCTCCAGCGCCACGGCGCACAGGCACCGCGCGAAGCTGCCAGCAGCAGCGGCCATGACCGCGAGAAGAAGCGTTATCTGGAGCTGTCACGGCCGTTCCTGCGTGACCTGGGCGTGACTGACGCACAAGGCGCGCTGATCCCGTCCATGTCGCGCAAGTGGAAGCAGATCAACAAGTTCATCGAAGTCTTCGACCATGCCCTGGCCAGTGCCCCGGTGCCTGCGGAGCAGGCGCTGCGGGTGGCCGATTTCGGCTCTGGCAAGGGCTACCTGACCTTTGCCATGCACGACTACCTGCGCAACAGCCTGGGCCGCGACGCACAGGTAACCGGCGTCGAGCTGCGCCAGGACATGGTCGACCTGTGCAACGCCGCCGCCTTGCGCCTGGAGCACCCAGGCCTGGAATTCCAGTGTGGCGATGTGCGCAGCGTGGTGCCCGAGGCCATCGAAGTGATGATCGCCCTGCATGCCTGCGACATCGCCACCGACTATGCCATCCACACCGGCATCCGCTGCAACGCCGCGATCATCATGTGTTCGCCGTGCTGCCACAAGCAGATCCGCCCGCAACTGCACAGCCCGGGGTTGTTGCAACCGATGCTGCAGTACGGCCTGCACCTGGGCCAGCAGGCCGAGATGCTGACCGACAGCCTGCGCGCGCTGTACCTGGAAGCCTGCGGGTATGAGACCAAGGTGTTCGAGTTCATCTCGCTGGAGCACACCAACAAGAACAAGATGATTCTTGCGGTGAAGCGGCGCCAGGCAGGGGACAACGGGGCGTTGCTGGAAAAGATCGGGCAGCTCAAGGCGTTCTATGGGGTGCAGGAGCATTGCCTGGAAACCTTGTTGCGGGCGGATGGGTTGCTGCCTGCCGTGTGATTCTTCAACGGCTCTTGTGAAGCGCCGCACTCGGTAACTCGTTATCCAGCAGTGGCGCATTCGTACCTTTCAGGGGCTCGGTTTCGCTGGTCGACGCTCCGAGCTGGCGGGCCTGGCGGTATTCGCTGGGCGTGCAATTGCTGACCTGCTTGAAGGTGCGGGCGAAGTAGGACGGGTCCTTGAAGCCGGCCTCGTAACCGATGCTGGTAATTGGCATCTGGCTGTTGACGAGCAGGTCCATGGCCAGGTTCATGCGCTTGCTCAGGATGTAGTCCAGAAACCCGACGCCGTTGACCTCTTTGAACAGGCGGCTGAAACGGGCCGTGGTCATGCCGCAGCGCTGCGCGAGGTCCTTTTGATCGACGCATTCGCGAAAGTGCTGGTCGATGTACGGCATCACCTTGCTGAGCGCCTGGTGCTTGTGGTGTTCGCCGGTCAGGCGAATGCTGTCCGGCAAGGAGGGAAGGTGATCGATGCGCTGCGCATTGCCTGAGCTCTTACTGGCGCGGCGGATGTCGCAAAGCTGCTTGAGGACATCGATGTAGCGGCTTTTCTCACCGCTTGTCAGCGGCAATACCAGATACTCCCAGACCCGCGAACGCATGGCCCAGACGGCCAACTCTTCGGAGTGCTGCACGGTGAACATGGTGACCGGGATTGACGGTGAGTTGCGCTTCACTTCCAGCAGCAGGTTGAGGTTGAGGGTGTCGGGGCGATCGAAATGCATGCAGATCATGTCTGCCTGCTGGCGTTCGGATTGCGCGACGGCTTTCGCCAGTTTGCAATCGCAGACATGGCTGAACTGCGCCATCAGCGCTTCGGTGGAATGATCGCGTGTCAGATCGAACCACAACAACAGCGGCTTTGTGCCCGGGTTAGACATCGTGACTTAACCTTATGCTGGGGAGTTTCCCTACGAGCAGCAGTATTGTCAAAACACTATTAAGTCGCCGAGCAATTTGGTTATTACGTTAGATCGTTTTCGCTTAAGACGTTCTAGGGTTTTTGTAAAACCCTGATGTTAGACAGTTTCCGAATAGGGTCTGGCCTTTGCTCACGACGACCGCTTGTCGGCTTTGAACAAGCGTGCCAGAACGTTTCCCTGAACCTGCCGCAAATGCGTACCAAAGTGCTTTTCATATTCGGGTTTACGGCCTGTTTTCCTGGCGGCCTTGCCTGTCTTTTCGATGCTGGCCAATGGCCGCAAAAAAGTCCTAGCGATTCGCAAAAATCTCCTAACGACTCCGGTCCCCCCCTGACTAGGATTCCCAACAGGTAGTGCACACGCCACTGCCTAGGAAGAAAAAAATGTCCTTAGCGAGGTGAGCGAAATGACTCTGCAAACAATCAAGGCTTCGGTTATGAAGTTCGTCAAAGATGAGGATGGTCTGACCATCGTGGAATATGCCGTGGCAGGTGGCCTGGTAACTCTGGCTGTTGCCGCCTCGTTCGATACTTTGGCGGGCGCCATAACCACTGCTCTCGGCAGGTTGTCGACTTGCATGGCCGGTAACGCCTGCTAACAAGCCTGACGCAGCTGACGTAATTGGGGGAGGGGGCGATGTCCATAGAGCAGATGTCTACTTCAATCATGTTGCTAGTGCTGCTCGGTATTGCGGTGGTGAGCGACCTTCGTTTCCACCGCATTCCCAATCTACTGATTGTTGTTGGACTGGCTTTGGGCCTGATGGGCCAGGCCTATGCAAGCGGGGTCGACGGGCTTGGTAATGCGGCAATGGCCACCCTGATCGGCTTTGCGGTTTTGTTGCCCATGTACGCTTTGGGCGGGATGGCTGCCGGCGATGTCAAGTTAATGGCCATGGTCGGTAGTTTCCTGACCCCATTCAGCGCGTTGTGGGCTGTTTTCTTCAGCTTGATGGCCGGTGCGCTGTGCGGTGTGCTGATTGTCCTGTTTCGCGGCCAACTAAAGCAAACCTTGGCGCGCTATTGGCTGATAGCAAGTGCACGAGCTTACTTGGCACCGGCGGCAAATGAAGTAGCCGGCAAGCCGTTCCCTTACTCCGTGGCAATCTTGCTCGGAACCCTGGCCAGTGGCTATTGGCTTTATATCGGTCGGTAGCCCAGGAGGCTAGCCATGTATGCGATCAGCGACAGCAGTGCTTACTTCAATGATCGGGAAACGGTACAGCGCCTTGCACCACAGCCGCGGACTGTCCGTGAGACTGGACTGACTGAAAGCTTACTTGGTGATTTGCTGTGCAAGCACCTGCACGACGCCGGTACGCTGGACCTGTCGCGGCTGGTTGAGCGCCTGGCGCTGACCGGGGCAGTGGTAGAGGAAGTGCTGGCCTTTTTACGCAAGGATGGTCGCGTTGAAGTACTGGGCCAGGTCGGTGTGCAAACGGGGGGGCAGGTGCTGCGTTACGGCCTGACCGACCGCGGCCGCGGTACCGCCCGTGATGCACTGGCGCGCAGCGGCTACATCGGCGCGGCGCCCTTTCCGGTAGGTGCCTACCGTGACCTCCTCAAGCTGCAGACCATCCACCATGGCCGCATCAGTACACAGGACATGCATGCGGCGTTCGCTGGCGTAGTGCTCTCGGAGAGCATGCTCGATCAACTGGGCGTAGCGTTGAACTCCGGGCGCGCCATCATGATTTACGGCCCAGCAGGCACCGGCAAGACCTATGTCAGCAGCCGCCTGATCCGCCTGTTCGCTGAAGCCATCTGGGTACCCCATGCCATCGAGATCAACGAGTCGGTTATCGAGGTATACGACCCCCAGGTACATCAGCGCCTGGAGGAAGAAAGCCAATCTACCAGCCTGTTGCTCAACGAAGGAATCGATCGCCGGCTGGTGCGCTGCAAACGCCCGGTTGTGATCACTGGCGGTGAGTTGGGCATGGAGCAACTGGACGTCCGCTTTGACCCCAGTACCCGTCAGTACCAGGCCTCCTTGCAACTCAAGGCCAGCAATGGCCTGTTCATCATCGACGATATGGGGCGCCAGCGCATGGCCCCGGCCGAATTGCTCAACCGC
Organism: Pseudomonas sp. 32_A; assembly: GCF_017490905.1. NCBI lineage: Bacteria > Pseudomonadati > Pseudomonadota > Gammaproteobacteria > Pseudomonadales > Pseudomonadaceae > Pseudomonas > Pseudomonas sp. 32_A. Next base: position 51,226 of record NZ_JAFGYI010000005.1, read on the forward strand.
TGGATCGTGCCGATGGAAGAGAAGCGCGACTTCCTCAACCTGGGTGGCGGACGCCATTGCGAGCTGCCGTTCGATCTGGTGCTGGTGTTCTCCACCAACCTCAACCCGCTCGAATTGGCCGACGAAGCCTTCTTGCGACGTATCGGTTACAAGCTGCAGTTCAGCTACCTCAAGGTCGATGAGTACGAACGCATCTGGCGCCAGGAATGCGAGCGCCTGGGCCTGGCTTATGACCCGTCGCTTTTGCGCTATGCGCTACAGGAACTATACGAGGTCGAAGGCGTACCGCTGGTGCCTTGCCACCCTCGCGACCTGCTGAACATGGCGGTCGACCGCCAACGTTACCTGGGCGGCGAGGGGCCGCTGTCGCCGCAGGAACTGGAATGGGCCTGGCATAGCTACTTCGTGCAGATCGACTTCCTTGGATAAGGAGATGCAGACATGAGTGCCCGTACGCTGATCCTGGTTGCCGTTTCTCTGACCTTGGGGCTTGGCGCCGCCTTGATGGCCAATAACTGGCTCAATGGTCGGCTCAACGCCGCCCCGGACGACAATATGAAGAACGTAGTGGTCGCCACGGTGGAAATCCCATTCGGGCAGATGATCGAGGCGCAGCAAGTCGCCATCGTGCGTATGCCCAAGGATGCTGTGCCTGACGATGCCTTCGACAGCAATGAAAAAGTGGTTGGCAAGATTGCCACTTTTGCTCTGTTGCGTGGCGATGTGCTGCGTAGCGCACGCGTGGCTGAGCACCTCGGTGGCAGTACCCTGGCTTCGTTGATTGCCCCTGACAAACGAGCAATTTCAGTGCGTGTGGATGACGTGGTCGGGGTGGGCGGGTTCCTGTTGCCGGGCAACCGGGTAGATGTACTGGCGACCAAGCGCAGCGACGGTAGCAGTAATGACTCGGAGTCCAGGACCATCCTCCAGGATCTGCGCGTACTGGCCGTGGACCAGACGGCGGGGACGGACAAGACCCAACCGGTGGTGGTGCGTGCCGTAACCCTGGAGATGTCGGCCAAAGAGGCCGAGGTCCTGGTCAAGGCGCAATCAGAAGGGAAGTTGCAACTGGCCCTGCGTAACCCGCTGGATGCCCAGAAGCAACCGCAAGCCGTTGCCGCTGCCGCGCCGGTCCAGGCTGCGCCGCCGGTAGCCAAACCCCAACCGAAGCCGGTGGCAAAAGGCAATGGTGGAGTTGGCGCGGTCACCATTATCCGCGGAACTGAAATTGAAGTAGCGAAAGCAAGGTTTTAAGGCGGCTGGCGTCCGAATGGCAAACTTTCGGCAGGAACAAGAACACCTCGCAAGGAGTTGTGCATGAATACTTTGCAGAGATTAGGGATGTACCTGTTGTGCGGGCTGGGTACGCAGCTGCTGTTCGTCGGTGTGACGCAGGCGGCAGAACCGGGATCGGGCTACAGCGCCATGCCGGCGGCCAACACCAACATAGTCCAGGTACCCATCTACAAGTCGCGGACGATCAGCACTCGTACACCGGTCAGGAAAATCTCGGTAGGCAACCCGGATATCGCCGATATCCTGATCACCAGCCCGACCCAGCTCTACCTGCTCGGCCGCTCCCTGGGCACTACTAACGTGCTGCTGTGGGATAGCAACAACCGCTTGATCGAGACCATGGATGTAGAGGTCGTGCATGACCTCACCGGGCTCAAGACCAAACTGCATCAGTTGTTGCCCGAGGAGAACATCGAGGTGTTCAGTGCCCAGGGCGCGCTTGTGCTGCGTGGCCAGGTGCGCAGCGCCGGCGCCATGGACACGGCGATGAAAGTGGCCAAGACCTATGCCGCGCAGACCTCGAGTGTGGTGCAAGGCAAAGGTGAAGCCGCCGAGGCGGCCCCGGCCCAGTCGCTGGAGGTGATCAACCTGCTCAGCGTCGGTGGCAGCCAGCAGGTGATGCTGGAAGTGAAAGTGGCCGAGATGCAGCGCAGCCTGATCAAGAACCTCAACGTGCGGTTCAATGCCCTTGGCTCATCTGGCAACTGGAGCGGTGGCGGGTTCAACAATGGTCAAGGACTGGGCCTGACTCCAGGTGGCGGGTCGATCCTTTCGCCAGGTTCGCTGATTGGTGGCGGCAAAGGCTTGTTCGCCCAGTTCCTGTCCGACGATTTCCTCTTCAACGTGGTGCTGGAGGCGTCCAAGGACAACGGTTCGGCCAAAGTGCTGGCGGAACCCACCCTCACCACCCTGACCGGGCAGCAGGCGGAGTTCATTTCCGGTGGCGAGTTCCCGATTCCGATCACCGAGGATGATGGCATCACCATCGAATACAAGGAATTCGGGGTCGGCGTGAAGTTCCTGCCGGTGGTGCTCGACTCTGGGCGCATCAACCTCAACCTGAATGTCTCGGTGAGCGAGCTTTCCAACGTCAACTCGCTGGTACTCGACACAGGCCTGAACAGCATTCTGGGCGATGGTGTCACCCAGGTCATTCCGTCGTTGACCAAGCGCAGCGCCGAGTCAACGGTCGAACTTGGCAATGGCCAGACCATCGCCATCGCCGGCTTGATCAGTGAAAACACCCGCGATTTCGTCAGCCGTTTCCCCGGGTTGGGGGACCTGCCGATACTCGGGCACTTGTTCCGCAGCCAGTCGTTCATCAATGGTGAAACCGAACTGGTGATATTGGTGACGCCGCACCTGGCCAAGCCTGTGGATGCCAAGGCGGTGCGCCTGCCCACCGAGAAATTCGTCGAACCCAGTGACCTGGACTTCTACCTGCTTGGCAAGACCAAGGGCAGTGAGCCGGGGCGCGCGGTGCCCGTCAGCCTCGGGGTCAGCGGTGGCAATTTTGGTCATGATCTGAACTGATCGGAGAGAACCAGCATGAGAAGCATGATCGTGTGTTGCGCGCTGCTGTCCGGAATGTCCGGTTGCATGTCCTACGACGAAGGGCGCGTTGGCCCGCTGGGCTACAGCGTTTACCAGACCACCTACCAGCAGATTGCCGACAAGCAGGTAGCTGCCAACCCTGGTACCGAATTGCCTGCCGCTGGCACCGATGGGCCGTTGCTGGAGAAGGTGATGGATAGTTATCGGGGGACGACCGGCGATGCCCAGCAGGTCGGTCAGCCGATTCAGATCCAGCTGGGTAATGATTGAGGGCATGACCATGACTCCTCGAGCTCAACGGATGTTCACCGCATGGCCAAGCCAACAGCGGGGGGCAGTGACTATCATCATCGTGATCGCCCTGTTGGCGATTTTGATGATGGCCGCGTTGGTGCTCGATGGCGGTCACATGTTGTTGAACAAGACTCGACTGCAGAATGCTGTGGACGCCGCCGCCCTCAGTGGCGCCAAAACCCTTAGCCAGGTGATTGGCACTGGCAATGCTGCCAGTACCACGCGCGATGCCGCGCTCTCCACACTGCAAAAAAATGCCAGTGCGACCGGCAACCAGGAACTGGCGACGGCAATCGGCGGCAACCCTGGAGGATTCGCGGTGGTGGAGATGGCAGACAATGTCTATGGACCTTTCTCCTATCCGGGGCCGGCCAATGCCACCTATGTACGGGTCTCGGTGGCGAATTATTCACTGGCAGGGTTTTTCTGGAACTTTGCCCAGTCATTCACCGAGGGCGCCCCCGCCACCAAGAGTGTGACGGCAATTGCCACCGCCGGCCCGAGCCCGACCAGCCCTTGTGATCTTGCGCCGCTACTGGTGTGTGGCAACCCGGCTCAGTACAACCCGGATGCGGGCATGTTCTGGGGGTATCGCTTCGGTGACCTGGAGGTCTTGAAATCAGCCTCCAAGAACAACGACCCAATTGGCCCGGGCAATTTCCAGCTGCTCGATTTTGGTTCAGGTGGCAAGACCATTGGCGACCTGATGGCAGGCGGCGGTTCGGTTTGCCGTAATGTCGGTGACAACGTAGCCACCAAACCTGGCAACACGGTCGGCCCATCCGTCAAGGGCTTGAACACGCGCTTTGGCCAGTACTCCGGTTCGCTTAGTAGTTCGGACTATCCGCCGGATCTGGTGACGAACTACAGCAATCCGGAAATGAAGTACAACGACAAAACGACGCCTCACCAAGTGGAGCATCAGGGCCAGATTGTCACTTCGAGCAATGGCAACCTGTCTGCTGGCGGTACGCCGCTGTTCGACTACAACGACTATGCCGCGCAGACAGCCGCATGTGTCGCAGGTGGTGGTGCCGGGTGCCAATCGAACGGAGTTTTCGAGCGGCGGATGCTGAAGATCGTGGTCGGCGACTGCTCGGGCAAGAACTCGGGGGCATCATCGATTCCGGTCATCGGTTTCGGTTGCTTCTACGTAGTGCAGCCGGCCGACAACTCGGGTGGGGATTCGCAGATCTTCGGTCAGTTCGTCAAGCAATGCGAGGGTGATGGCGTACCTGGGCCTACGCCGCAGGACGATTCCGGCCCGCAGATCATACAGCTGTACAAGACCTTTATCAGTGGCAGTGGCACACCGAGCACCGACTCCTAGGAGCGTGTCATGGAACTTTATCGGCTCAAGCGTGCGCAGCGTCAGCAAGGGGTGGCAATCGTCGAGTTCACCATCACCGTGCCACTGTTGCTCCTGGCCTTGCTGGCTTTCGGCGAATTTGGCCGCATGCTCTACCAGTACAACAGCTTGCTGCAGGGCAGCCGGGATGCCGCGCGCTTTGTCGCCAGCCAGGCCTGGAACTCGACCCTGGGCAAGGTCGAGGTGAGCGCCGACCTTGAGTGCATGACCAAGTACGTGGCGGTGTACGGTGCACCCTCTACGCCGCCCTGCAGCCTGACCGGGATGCCCGCCAACACTACTGTGCAGGTGGCTACGGTGGCGGGCACCAACGATCACGTTCAGGTGACCATCACCTCTGTCTTTTCCCCGCTGATCGCCAATGGCATTCCGGCGTTCATCGGCAACGGCATGACGCTGAACTTCCCATTGGTTGCCACCACCGTGATGAGGGCACTGTGATGAAGCGCAGAAGCATGCAGGGCGTGTACGTGGTGGAGTTCGCCATCGTCAGCACATTGCTGTTCACGCTGTTGTTCGGGGTGTTGGAAATAGGCCGTCTGTACTACACCGTGAATATGTTGAATGAGTCCGTACGGCGCGGAGCGCGCCTGGCAGCGGTCTGTAACATCAGCGACCCGGTGGTACTGCGCCGGGCGATATTCAACAGCGCGGGCAACAGTGGCGCCAGCAGCCTGCTGTCCAACCTGGACACCTCGGATCTGACCCTGCGCTACCTGGACAAGAACGGTGCGCCGGTAGCCAACCCTGGGGATCTGGTGAGCGCTACCGGGTTTGCCGCTGTCCGCTATGTGCAACTGACGCTGCAGAACTTTCAATTCAGCCTGTTTATTCCAGGGTTTGGCGTGCCCATTACCTTGCCAGTATTCAAGGCGACCTTACCTCGCGAGAGCCTCGGGCGTCATACCGAGGCGGATGTCGTACCGGAGATCACGCCATGCTGAATCTTAGGGAATCTTCCGTATCCGCTACCTCCATCAAGCCCGGGATGCGTCTGTTGATCAGCAGCTCAGACGCCCTGGCCTTGCGCCAGTTGCAAGAAATCTGTCAGCGCATTTCTGGTCTGGAGGTAAATGTTCGCCAGGTGAGCAATGGGCATTGCGACCCGCTTTATGGGTTGGACCGGATGCCCGATTTCCTGCTGCTGCGCGTTGGTCAGCTGTGGCGTGAGGAACTGGCGGCCCTGTTGCAACGCCCGGCCCATGAGCGCCCGCCGCTGTTGGTGTGCGGCCTGCTGGACGATCGGGAAGGCATGCGCCTGGCGATGCAGGCCGGTGCGCGCGATTTTCTGCCGGAGCCTATCGTTGCCACGGAGCTTATCGCAGCCTTGAACCGTATGGTCATGGAAACCCAGACCAACAGCACGGCGACAGGGAAACTGATCGCGGTAATGAATGCCAAGGGGGGCTCCGGCGGCACGGTGCTGGCCTGCAACCTGGCGCATCAGCTCAGCCTCAAGGGCAACACCCTGTTGCTTGACCTGGACCTGCAGTTTGGAAGCGTTACGCATCATCTGGATGTGGCGCAGTCGCACAGCCAACTGGACGTGTTGCAGCAGATAAAGGAAATGGATGGTGTTGCACTGCGCGGCTTCTGCAGCCATTTCAGCCCGTCCTTGCATGTGCTTGGCAGCCGCGCCAATGAGCTGTGCCTGCCGCAGGATGTCCAGGCCGAACAGCTCGATGCGCTGCTGCAGCTTGCGCGGGCCAACTATGACTGGGTAGTGGCGGACTTGCCGCGGCAGATCGATCACATCACCGCTTCGGTGCTGGAGCAGGCCGACCGGGTGTACGTCGTGGTGCAGCAGAGCGTCAACCACCTGCGCGACGCCAGTTCCCTGGCGCGCATTCTGCGCGATGACCTGGGCGTACGCGGCAATCAGCTGGAGGTGGTGGTCAACCGCTACGACAAGGCGGCGCCGGTCAGCCTCAAGGACATCGGCGAGGCATTGCGCTGCACCAATATCGTGAAACTGCCGAATGACTTCAGCGTCATCAACCAGAGCCAGAACACGGGCGTGCCATTAGGCCTGCAAGCACCTCGCTCCGCGATCACCCAGGCGCTGCGTGGGCTGGCCGAGGAGTTGGTTGGCAAGCAGGTGGACACTGACAGTGGACTGTTCAAACGCGCCTTCAAGCGTGTTTTTCGGGGGTGAACCATGCTTAGCGATTTTCGTAACCGTTTGCGCAAACAGGCAGTCACCGCCGAGGCATCGACGCCGTCGAAGCAGGGTGCAGGCGCGAAGGACCCGGCAGAGGCGTTGATGGCGTGGGAGCATTCAGCGCCCGATATTCTGTTTGAAACGAAAAGCCAGGTCACCTCGGTGGAAGCCGAGTGGCGGGAAAAAACCTATCAGCAACTGCTCAAGGTCATGGACCTGTCCTTGCTCGACTCGCTCGAACAGGCCGAGGCCGTGCGGCAGATCCGCGATATCTGCCAGCGTCTGCTCGACGAGCATTCAGCTCCGGTGAGCTCTGCCAGCCGCCAGTTGATCATCAAGCAGATCACCGACGAAGTGCTTGGCCTTGGCCCGCTGGAGCCGCTGTTGGCCGATCACACGGTGTCCGACATCCTGGTCAACGGCCATGACTCGGTGTACGTCGAGCGGTTCGGCAAGCTGCAGCGCACCGATGTGCGTTTTCGCGATGATCAGCACCTGCTGAACATCATCGACCGAATCGTCTCCAGCCTCGGTCGGCGTATCGACGAGTCTTCGCCGTTGGTTGATGCCCGGCTCAAGGATGGTTCGCGGGTCAATGCGATCATCCCGCCGCTGGCAATCGATGGGCCGAGTATTTCGATCCGCCGCTTTGCGGTGGACCTGCTCAACACTGACAGCCTGATTCAGGCGGGCGCCCTGACGCCGGCCATCGCGCTGCTGCTCAAAGCGATCGTGCGGGGGCGGCTGAACGTGCTGATCTCCGGCGGCACTGGCTGCGGCAAGACCACCATGCTCAATGTGCTGTCCAGTTTCATTCCCCACAACGAGCGCATCGTTACCATCGAGGACTCGGCCGAGTTGCAACTGCAGCAGCCACATGTGGTGCGCCTGGAAACACGGCCGGCGAATATCGAGGGGCGCGGCGAGGTGGGCCAGCGTGAGCTGGTGCGCAACAGCCTGCGGATGCGCCCGGACCGTATCGTGATCGGTGAGGTGCGCGGCGCCGAGGCGCTGGACATGCTGACGGCGATGAACACCGGCCACGATGGCTCACTGACCACGATCCACGCCAATACCGCGCGCGATGCGTTGGGCCGGGTCGAGAACATGGTCTTGATGTCTGGCGCCACGTTCCCGATCAAGGCCATGCGTCAGCAGATCGCCTCCGCCATCGATGTTGTGATCCAGCTGGAGCGGCAGGAAGACGGCAAGCGGCGGTTGGTAAGCGTGCAGGAGATCAATGGCATGGAGGGTGAAATCATCACCATGACCGAGATATTCTCCTTTGTCCGCAATGGTGTGGGCGAGCAAGGCCAGGTGCTTGGAGACTTCCGGCCTAGTGGCATGGTCCCGGCCTTTCGCGATGCCTTGGCCAAGCGCGGGATCGAGTTGCCGCTGACGATGTTCAGGCCGGAATGGATGGAGGCTCGTCAATCATGAGCCAGATACCTGCTGAATATATCCTGGCGTTTCTTGGCATGGTGTTCGTTGCCGTGTTTCTCCTCAGCCAAGGGTTGGTGGTGCCGGTATTCGGTGAGGCTGGCAAAGTACGCAAACGTATCCGCAGCCGACTGGTGATCCTGGAGCGGGCAAGCCATCTGCCGAACATGCAGACCGTGCTGCGGCAGAAGTACCTGACACGCCTGTCGCCGCTGGAGGCGCGGCTAGAGCAATTGCCCTTCATGGCAACGCTGACGCAACTGATCGAGCAGGCCGGCCATGAGTACCGGGCCTATCGGGTGCTGCTGCTGGGGTTGGCTCTGGCAGCGGCTGCCGGAATGCTGGCCTGGATGTTCTTTCCTTACTGGTGGTTGGCGCTGGCGGCAGCATTCGTGGCGCTCTGGCTACCGCTGCTGAAAATCTCCCATGACCGTGGCAGGCGTTTCGCCAAGTTCGAGGAGGGTTTGCCGGATGCGCTGGAAGCCATGTGTCGGGCGCTGCGCGCCGGGCACCCCTTCAATGAAACCCTGCGTCTGGTGGCAGATGAACACAAGGGACCGGTGGCGCATGAATTCGGTCTGACTTTCGCCGATATCAACTACGGTAATGATGTGCGCAGGGCCATGCTTGGCCTTCTGGAGCGGATGCCAAGCATGACGGTGATGATGCTAGTGACCTCGATCCTCATTCACCGCGAGACCGGCGGCAACCTGACCGAAGTGCTGGAGCGTCTGAGCAACCTGATCCGTGGGCGTTTCCGCTTTCAGCGCAAAGTCAAGACAATGTCGGCCGAGGGGCGAATGTCAGCCTGGGTGCTGATAGCCATACCCTTCGTATTGGCGGCTGCGATTGTTGTCATGAACCCTGCGTACTTGACGTTATTGGTCAAGGACCCCGTTGGGCAAAAGCTGATCGTGGGGGCTTTTGGCTCCATGTTGGTGGGGATTTTCTGGATTCGTAAAATCATTCGTATCCAGGTTTAGGCAGTTCTCGCATGGGGGCGTCGGTCATGGACTATTTGCTCGGTTTGTTGAGTCAGGTCACGGACAATGAAGCACTGACTCGCCTGCTGGTCGTTGGTGCGATCGGGATGAGCACGGTCATTGCGGTGGTCACTGTGACGTTACTGGTGCTGGGGCTGCAGAGCCCTCTGCAACGCCGTCTTGCATTGATCAAACGTGGCCACGCCAGTGTTGGAGTTGGTCGAGAGGCACCAGGCAATCTGCAGCTTTTACTGGAGCGTGTCGGTCGGCGCCTTGGCCCGACTGCGGAGGGGGAGGTCTCAACCACCCGAACCCTGTTGACCCACGCGGGTTACGGCTCGACATCAGCGGTACAGGTGTACTGGGCGGTGCGTTTGCTATTACCGTTGATGTTGGTTGGTGCTTCGCTGTTGACTCTGCCACTGGTTCCCAACCTTTCTTCGACCAAGATCCTCGCTGTGGTGTTCATGGGGGCTGCCGTTGGATGGCTGCTGCCGGCAGTGTATGTCGAAAAGCGCAAAAAGGCTCGGCAGGAGCGGTTGCGTGCGGCCTTTCCTGATGCTCTGGATCTGATGGTGGTTTGCGTGGAGTCGGGCCTGGCGTTGCCCCAGGCGATCGAGCGGGTGGCCGAAGAAATGGCGGTCAGCCAGGCCGAGCTGGCCGAGGAACTGGCCTTGGTCAATGCGCAGATCCGAGCCGGCATTTCCAGTACCGAGGCGCTCAGGCAACTGGCGGATCGCACCGGTCTGGAGGACATTCAAGGCTTGGTCAGCCTCTTGGCCCAGAGCATCCGCTTCGGCACCAGCGTAGCGGCCACCTTGCGCATCTATGCCGAGGAGTTTCGTGACCGACGTATGCAGGCCGCCGAGGAAATGGGCGCGAAAATCGGAACAAAGCTGGTTTTCCCGCTAATTTTCTGTCTGTGGCCAAGCTTTTTTCTGGTTGCCATCGGCCCGGTGATCATCGGGATACTTAGAATGTTCGGGAAGCTATGACATGAACAGGATCAGCTTGCTGTTGACCATGATAGCCGTGCTCTCGGGTTGCCAGAGCACGGGGCCAGACCTGAATGGGGTGCGTTCTGTCTACTCCGCTGGCAATTCGGTGCTCTACCAGGTGCAGTCGCAGAGCAGCTCGCCCGACCAGGCGATGCAGATGGCGGCAATGGCCTACCAGGCCGGTGATCTGGACCAGGCGCTGTACCAGTACTTGCGCGTCCTTGAACTGGCGCCCGAACGTTATGAGGCCCTGGTCTGGGTTGGCCGTATCCACCGCGAACGCGGCAACAACCAACTTGCCGAGATGGCCTTCACCGAGGTACTGAGCAAGGCGCCTGAAAACCCCGATGCTCTGACTGAAATGGGCCTGCTGAACCTGTCCATGCGCAAACATGAGCAGGCCAAGGTGATGCTGTTGAAGGCAGTTGCCGTGGATCAGAAGCGCTTCGTCAAGGAGCCGGCCAACACCCAGACAGGGGCGGCTGGGCTCAGGGTCGACAGCAAGTCCCCGCTCAAGGCTTACAACGGGCTGGGTGTGCTTGCAGACCTGGCCGACAACTTCGCCGAGGCGCAGACCTACTACCGCCTGGCCGAGCTCATCGATCCACGTTCGGCGTTGGTGCAGAACAGCCTTGGGTATTCCTACTACATGGCCGGGCAATGGGCCGATGCCGAGCTCCGGTACAAACGTGGTGTGAGCTACGACGGCACCTACAAACCGCTTTGGCGCAACTATGGGTTGCTGCTGGCTCGCATGGGGCGCTATGAGGAGGCGGTGTCTGCCTTCGAACAGGTCGAAAAGCGTGCCGAGGCCAGCAATGATGTTGGCTATGTCTGCCTGGTAGAGGGCAAGCTGGATGTGGCTGAGCAGTTCTTCCGCAGCGCGATCGAGTTGTCGCCGGGGCACTATCCCGTCGCCTGGGAAAACCTGAACAGGGTCCAGCAGATTCGGCAAATCCGCCAGCTGGGTGGCGATGTAGCGATGCCCGAGCCGGTTGCAGTTGGCCCGGCCGTGCAGGTGACAACGGCATCGGCGCCTTGACGGGGCCGAGAGCTTCAGCGGGCAAACCCTGATGCCTGTGAGATAGCATTAACGGGGGCTGCTTTGCGGCCCCCAGCTGGTCCACTTCACCTGCGGGTAAGCGGTGCTTCAATAGCCAACGCTGCTTGCCCCAACGGATGCGTACTGGCATCAAAGAAGTGCAGTACCGTCCCCGGCATATCCCCGAACCTGTCGACAAAATGCTGCTTCTGGTTGATCACCGATGCCTCGCTCAACGGCCTGATGGCAATCGACAGATGCTTCGGCCGGGCCTGTCGGATGGCTTCGAGCAGGTGCTGATCACTGCTGTCCAGGTGCTGCCCGAACAGGCATAGCCCCTGGCTTTCCCGCGCCAGCTGCCCCAGGCACCAGCTCAGGTAATCCGAGTTGCGGATGGCGCGCAGTTTCTCGTCGCTGCGGTCCTCGTTGACGAACAGCGGCACTTCGCCCGGGATGTTCACGGCAAAACCATCGAGCAGTTCGGCGCTGTCGGCGCTGCGTTGGCGGGTGGTGCCGTCGGGCAGTTTGAGCAGGTGCAGGCCGCCATGCAGGTGCAGCACCCGGGTGCCTTCGGCACTGGTGCGGCGCACGTCGAAGAAACCTTGCTCATCGAACAGTTCGGCGAAGCCGTGCGGGGCGTGTTGCACGGCCCACGGTAGCAGCAGGTCGTAGTTGCTGGTGTAGACGCTGCGGTAGCCGCGCAGGGCCTGGTTGAGGGTTGCCAGGGTGGCGGCCGGCATGAGAGGCCACGGCAGGTGCACCGTGCGTATGGCGTGGATCAACGCTTCCTTGATCGAGTAGTAGCGGTTCAGAGGCGCGGTGGAGTTGATGGCCAGCGCGGCGTTGGTGCGCACGGTGGTGTTGAGGGCGCTGAGCACCGGCTCGAACAGCTCCGTACCCAGCGACTTGAACAGTGCCTGGTCGCTGACGGCCAGGCCTTTCTTGCGGCCGGCACGTTGCGCTTGCTCGAACAGCGAGAAGTAGCCGAACGGCTTCCACAGCGCGCGGCTGGCACCGTTGCCCAGCAGCAGTGCGTCGCAAGGGTGGCAGGCGGCGAGTTCTGGCCAAGGGGTGAGGGTGGCGTCTAGTGCGGGCATGCTGGGGTCCATTGGGTGGAGCGGGAACGGGGCGACTTTAGCATGTCATGCAAGGTGTGCGAGGGTTGTATCCAGGCGCCTGCCTTGTGAAGCCTGTACTGGCCCTATCGCCGGCAAGCCAGCTCCCACAGGTTCACCGCAGGTCTTATAGCAGTGCAATATCTGTGGGAGCTGGCTTGCCGGCGATAGGGCCAGCGGCAACAATGCACCTCTTCAACCTTCTCCAGCCACCTGCGCGCTGCGACTCCTGTTACGCCACACCCGATACGCACGGATGCCCGCCCGTACCGAGCCGAACAGCAGTCTGTCTTCCATCTCCCGGGCCATCCCCGAGCGCACCAGCATACGCAGAAAGGTGCCGCGGGCGCGGGAGATGGCGAAGTAGATACCCTGGGCCGCCAGGGTGTCGCGCACTTCGCGCAGGGCGGCGATGCCGCTGACGTCGATGCTGGTTACCGCTTCGGCATCGAACAGCACCGCCTTGGGTTGATCCTGGCTCTGCACTGCTTCGAGCAGGCGCATCTTGAAGTAGTCGGCGTTGAAGAACAGGATCGCGTCGTCGAAGCGGTACACCACCAGGCCTGGCACGGTGCGGGCATCCTTGTGTTTGCGGATGTCCACCTGGCCTTCGGTGCCCGGTAGCCAGCCCAGCACCGCGTCGGTGGGCTGATAGATACTGTACAGCAGGCGCAGGATCGCCAGGGTCACGGCAAACACGATGCCGGGCAGCACGCCCAGGCTCAGCACGCCGACCGTGGTCAGCAGGCACAGCCAGAACTCGAAGCGGCTCAGGCGGCGAATGTGCCCCAGCGACTTGATGTCGATCAGCCCCCAGCCGGCCATCAACAGCACGGCGCCCAGCGCGGCCTGCGGGATCCACGCCATCGGTGCGGTGAAGAACAGCAGGATCAGAGCGATGACCAGCGCGGCGATGATGCCTACCAGCTGGCTCTTGCCACCGACCATGTCGTTGACCGCAGTGCGCGAATCTGCGCCGCTGATGGCAAAGCCCTGGGAAACGCCGGCAGCCAGGTTGCTTACGCCCAGGGCGACGAACTCGTGGTTGGCGTTGATCGCGTAGCCGTGTCGGGCGGCAAAGCTGCGTGCGGTAAGCATGGCGCTGCAGAAGCTGACGGTGGCGATACCCAGGGCGTCGCGCAGCAGGCTTTTCATTTCTGCCAGGTTACTGTGTGGCCAGGCCAGCTGCGGGATACCGGCAGGTACCGGACCGAGAATGGCGACGCCGAAGCGGTCGAGGCCGAACAGACCGACCAGCAGCATGAACAGCACCACTACCATTAGTGCCGCAGGCAGACGCGGGTAGCGCCGTGGCAGCCAGATCAGCAGGCCCAGTGCGGCGAGGCCGATGAGCAGCGTCACCCAGTGGATTTCGCCCAGGCGCTGGAAGAAGTTGATCAGGCTGAGGATGAAGCCGTCACCCTCGATCTTGAACCCCACTACCTTGGACAACTGCCCGGCGATCAGGCTCAGGCCGATACCGTTGAGATAGCCGATCAGGATCGGCCGCGAGAAGAAGCTGGCGATGAACCCGGCCCGGGCCACACCGGCCGCGATCAGCATCACCCCGACCAGCAAGGTGACGATCACCGACAGTTCGGCAATCCGGTGCGGCTCGCCCAGGGCCAACGGCGCCACGGCGCCGGCGATCATCGCGCAGGTGGCGGCGTCTGGGCCGACCATCAGCTGGCGCGAGCTGCCGATCAGGGCGTAGATCATCATTGGCAGCACACAGGCGTACAGGCCGTACTGCGGCGGCAGGCCGACGATCTGCGCGTAGGCGATGGCAATGGGGATCTGGATCGCCGCCACCGAAAGGCCGGCCTGCAAGTCGGCGTGGAACCACTCGCGGCGGTAATGCAGCAGGTTGGCAAGGCCCGGTAGCCAGCGGGAGAGAAACATGCGTCGTCCTTTCGAAATGCTTCACGAATCCATGCAGGCATTGAAGCGGATCGGCAGGCAAATGGCCATGGGGCAGGTCAAAGGGAAGGGGGGAAACGAAAAAAGGAGCCTGGGCTCCTTTTGACAGCGATGACGTTGCGGGAACGCCATGCGGGAATGCGATGTGGAGCGGGTAGAGGGAATCGAACCCTCAACTAAAGCTTGGGAAGCTTTCGTTTTGCCACTAAACTATACCCGCGTTTGCGCAGCACTTTTTACCAGAACCTTCAACGAATTAGAAGCCCAAGTTATAAAAAAGCTTGTCGGCGCCCAATGACTTGCGGGGTTCAGCCACAGGACGCCGAGCTGCTCAGATGGCCAATGCATGCTGCCCCTGTTGTACGTGCTGGTAACGTTGACGAGGCTCACGCACGGTTGGCTTCAGGAACCCCAGCATGACGCTGCGGGTGTCCTCGCAAGCGGTCTTGTTCTCCATGTCAAGGAAGTGGCCTGCATCGCGGATCACGCTGAAGTGGCTGCGGCCCACATGCTTGCTGAACTGCCGCGCATCCTCGGCCGTGGTGTACTCGTCGCGGTCGCCGTTGATGAACAGCACCGGGATGTCGATATTGCGTGCGCCATTCAGCGCCCGCTCCAAGTCATGTTGCAGCACCTCGTTGATGTGGAAGTGCATCTGCGCGTACTCGTGGCTGTCCAGGCTGCTGATGTGGCGGTAGTTGAAACGCTTGAACAGTGACGGCAGGTGCTTGCCGATGGTGTCGTTGACCAGGTTGCCGACCTGATAGCGGTCGCAGGCGGCCAGGTACTGGCAACCGCGGTCCAGGTAGTCGCGCATCGGTTCGTTGATTACCGGCGAGAAAGAACTCACCACTGCCTTCTTCAAGCCACGAGGCTGGTGCGCCAGCGCCAGCAGCGTACTTGCGCCACCCCACGAGAACGACATCACGTGGTCTGCCTGGAAGTGCTCGATCAGCTCCAGGAGAATATGCGCTTCGGTCTCCTTGCTGATAAAGCGTTCCTGGCGATTGTGCGGCTTGGATTTGCCGGCGTATGGCTGGTCGAACAGCACCACGTTGAATTGCGGGTGCAGGTTACGTACCGTCTGGGCGAACGAGGCCGTGGTGGCCAGCGAGCCGTTGATCAGGATGATCGTATTCTCGGCCGCATCCGCGCGATAGAACTCCGTGTAAACCCGATACTGACCTTGGATATCAAGTACAGCGATTTCTGGCCTCATGTCATCGACTCCTGGCGCAAAAAGGGTATTCGCGTCACCTAGGGTGCACGTTCTTTATGACAGGTAGGCATTTGCCTGAAGAGAAACCGGGGGCCCTGTGTCGATCCTTGGCACTTGCGTCGACGGTATTGTTTTTGGCAGGCAATTTGCCGTGCCCCAAGGCATCGAGGCCCCGGGTGGCCGGCAAAAAGTGTCTTCGACCGCAAGTGTGACTTGTTAGTCACATGCGGACTGACGATTTGGATTCAAGCAGTGGGTCGGTTATCCCGCAAGTGCCGTTCGGGGGAAAATGTGACTTTTGTCGCTGAGCGGTCGTATGACAACCCCGAAATGTCTGTTCCGGACTCTTCGCGGGTAAACCCGCTCCCACAGGCACCGTGCCGCTTGCAAGGGCAATGGAGCACCTGTGGGAGCGGGTTCACCCGCGAAGGCGTCGGAACAGCCAATCTAGACTGTCGCTATTTCATCCGCCGTCAGCTCACGGAACGCCCCCGGTGGCAACCCCGGGTCCAGCCGGATCGCCCCCATGCTCTCCCGATGCAACCCCACCACTTTGTTGTCGAAATGGCCGAACATGCGCTTCACCTGGTGATAGCGCCCTTCGACGATCGCCAGCCGCGCCTGGCGCGGCCCGAGGATGTCCAGCTGGGCGGGCAGGGTGGTGAGGTCTTCGAAGGCGAAGTAGAAGCCCTCGAGGAACCTGGCCACATAGTGCTCGCCAATCTCGTCCTCGGTTTCCACCAGATAGTGCTTGGGCAGCTTGGTAGCGGGCTGGGTAAGCCGCCGTGACCATTGGCCATCGTTGGTCAGGATCATCAGGCCGGTGGTGTTGAAGTCCAGCCGCCCGGCAATGTGCAGGTCCTCACGCAACGGGGCTGGCAGCAGGTCGAGCACGGTGCGGTGTTGCGGGTCCTGGGTGGCGCTGACGCAGCCTGCGGGCTTGTGCAACATCAGGTAGCGGGCCGGGCGGCCTGCCTGCAGCAGCTGGTCGTCCAGCTCCACGCGGCTGAATTCGCGCACTTCGGCCAGTGGGTCGCTGACAACCTGGCCATCCACCCGCACACGGCGTTGCGCGAGCATGAGCCGGACTTGCTGGCGGTTGTGGCTGGGCAGGTTGGCGAGGAAACGGTCGAGGCGCATGACAGACGGTCAGTGGGAAGCGGGGGAGCCAAGTTGTTGTTCGACGGCGGCGCAGCGCGGGCACAGGCAGGCTTTGTCGCGCAGTTCGGCGGGCAGGGCCTTGAGCACGGCAGGGTCGATGGTCACGCTGTAACACCAGCATTCCTGGGTAGCCCGGCGCGGGTCGGCCAAGCTGCACTGGTTGAGGGCGCCACAAGCAGGGCAGTGCTGGTTGTCGGGCATGGCTGCCGCTCACCTGTATCAAATTATTGCGGAAATGGCACTGCACCTTGGCGGCACTGTCTTATTCAATGTCGATGATCGCATTTCACGTCGACGCTCGCCAGCGCCGCTGTTCGGGCACTCCAGCGGTCCAGGAGGCCGCCATGTCCTATCGAATCCTGTTGATCGCCCTGCTGGGGCTGATGACTTCCGCCTGCGTTCCGTACTACGAGAGCGGGGGCTACTACCGATCGGACCACTACTACTCCGACCGTTATGTGTCACCGGATTATTACCGCTATGACCGCTATTACGTAACACCGCAACCGCGCTATTACTACCAGCCAGCGCCGCGCTACTACTACCGCTCGGCGCCTGCGCCTCACTACCGGTCTCATCCGCAGCCGGGGATGAGGCAGTGGTATGGCAACCCACGCAATGACTATGGCAACCGTCAGCGGTATGACTATGGGCGTGATCGGGATCGACATGATTATCGCGGTGGTAGCCAGCGTTACCAGAATGACCGTTGGCATTCCAATGGGCGGGGAGATGGTGACCGTCGTGGAGACGGGCGGCGCGGGCACGGGCAAGGGAGGAGTTGGCAGCGGTAGGTGAACTGAAAACCGGGGGCGCTTTGTGCCCCTTTCGCGACGCAAGGCCGCTCCCACAGGTACGGCGCAGCATTGGAAACCATCGCTGTACCTGTGGGAGCGGCCTTGTGTCGCGATGGGCTGCAAAGCAGCCCCAGCTTCTCGAAGCTACCCGAGATCCGCCAGCGGATGCCGCCCCTCCCACACCTTGGCAAAATGCGCCTCGACCACTGCCGCCGGCACTTGCGCCACATCGGGCCAGTGCCAGTGCGGCTGGTTGTCCTTGTCCAGCAAGCGCGCACGCACGCCTTCGCTGAACTCCGGGTGGCGGCAGCAGTTCAGGCTCATGCTGTATTCCATCTGGAACACCTGCGCCAACGACAGGTGCCGTGCCCGGCGGATCTGCTCCCACACCAGGTGTGCGGTCAGCGGGCAACCCTCATGCAACCGTTGACCAGCAGCGGCCAGTAGCGGGTCGCCGTGGTGCTTGAGCCCCTCCAGCGCACGCCAGGCGGCGGCTGCGTCGGCCACGTCGAGCAACTGGTCGATCACCTGTCGCCGTGGCAGCCACTGGGCCTCGGGCAACTCGGCGCAGGCGCGGTGCTGTTCGGCCTTGAGCAGGCTGTTCAGTTGCAGAGCGGTCTGTTCCTGCCAGTTCAGTTGCAGCAGTTCCTCGATCAGCGCCTCTTGTTGGTACTCACCCAGAAAGCGGTCGGCCAGGCCCAGGTCAAGGGCGTCGCGGGCATTGATCGGGGCGCCTGTCAGGCCGAGGAACAACCCCAGCTTGCCCGGTAGCCGGGCAAGAAACCAGCTGGCGCCCACGTCCGGATACAGGCCGATGCTGATTTCCGGCATGGCCAGCCGACTGCTAGGTGTGACGATACGCACATTGGCGCCCTGCAGCAGGCCCATGCCACCGCCCAGCACATGCCCGTGGCCCCAGCACAGCAGCGGCTTGGGATAGGTATGCAGGGCAAAGTCCAGGCGGTATTCGGCGGCGAAAAAGGTGGCGGCCAGCGGGGGGACGCTGCCGGGGTGGTCGCGGCAGGCTTGCACCAGCGCACGTACATCGCCGCCGGCGCAGAAGGCCTTGGCACCGTTGCCGCGCAGCAGTACGCAGACGATTCCCGGGTCGCGACCCCAGGCGTGCAACTGTTCGCCCAATACCTCGATCATCGGCAGGCTAAGGGCATTGAGCGCCTTGGGCGCATCCAGGGTGGCGATGCCGATGCGGGCGCCATCGGCGCCGGTGAGTACCTCGCAATGAATGGCCATGGACTACCTCGCGCAAGTCATCGCACAAGTATGGCTTGCCTGGCCGAACATGCCGGTCGTCGGTCGGATCGTTTGACAAGCGGGAAGGGCTTACCTAGTGTCGCGCCATTGTTTATGGAAGGCCCCATGACTGACGACGATCGCATCAAACTCGAACCCAGCTGGAAGGCCGCCTTGCGCGCCGAATTCGACCAGCCCTACATGCATCAGTTGCGCGAGTTCCTGCGCAGCGAGTACGCCGCCGGCAAAGAGATCTACCCGCCAGGGCCGTTGATCTTCAATGCGCTCAACTCGACGCCGCTGGACCAGGTGAAGGTGGTCATCCTTGGCCAGGACCCTTACCACGGGCCGGGCCAGGCGCATGGCCTGTGCTTCTCGGTGCAGCCGGGCGTGGCCACGCCACCGTCGCTGGTCAACATCTACAAGGAACTGCAGCGCGACCTGAACATTCCGATTGCCAGTCACGGCTACTTGCAGAGCTGGGCCGAGCAGGGCGTGCTGTTGCTCAACACGACCATGACCGTGGAGCGCGCCAATGCCGCGTCGCATGCCAAGAAGGGCTGGGAGTTCTTTACCGACCGGATCATCCAGGTGGTCAGCGAGCAGTGCCCGAACGTGGTGTTCCTGCTGTGGGGCTCGCATGCGCAAAGCAAGCAGAAGCTGATCGACGGGACCAAGCACCTGGTGCTGAAATCGGTGCATCCGTCGCCGTTGTCGGCTTACCGTGGGTTCCTGGGGTGCGGGCATTTCAGCCGGGCCAACAGTTTCCTCGAGCAGCGTGGGCTGGCGCCGATCAACTGGGCGTTGCCACCATTGTAATGGCCTGACATACCGCGTCGCCTGCTTCGCGGGTGAACCCGCTCCCACAAGTACTGCACCACCTTCAGGGCTTGTGTGGTCTCTGTGGGAGCGGGTTTACCCGCGAAGAGGCCGTCACAGTCATTCCGGGGTTGCATTCCACACCCGGAACAAAGGCTCTGCCAGAAACAGCACGAACAACAAGCGCATCACCTGCAGCGCCGTCACCAGCGGCACTGACAACTGCAAGGTCTCTGCCGTCACGCTCATCTCGGCAATGCCGCCCGGCATCATCCCCAATGTCAGCGAGCGCAGATCCAGCGCAGTCATCACGCTCAATGCCCACGCCGCGCTGCCGGCAATCGCCATGCACAACGCTGTGGCCACCAGGGTACGCCCCAGAAACGACGGTGCGCGGCGGAAGAACGCGCGGTTGAAGTGGCAGGCCAGGCCACTGCCGATCAACCACTGGCCGATCTGGCTGGCGCCATTGGGCAGGGTTATCTGCAGGTTGCCCGCCAGGCTCACGGTGGCTGCCACCAACAATGGCCCGAACAACCACGGGTTGGGCTGGCGCAAGCGCTGCCAGAGCAGGGCGACGGCAACGCCCAGCGGGGCAATCAGCGCCAGCCAGCCCCAGCTCACACTGCCGGTATGATTCAGCGGTACCCCGTCACCCAGCAGGAACTTGAACAGCGCCGGCACGCACAGTACCACCGCCAGTACGCGCAGGCTCTGCGCCGCTGCCACCTGGCTGAGCACTGCGCCATTGCGCGCGCCAAGGTTGACCATCTCTCCCGAACCGCCTGGCATGCTGGCGAAGAATGCCGTGGCACGGTCTTCCCCGGTGCGCCGCAGCAGCCATACGCTGATCACGCTGGACAGGGTAGTGAACAGGGCGCCGAAGAAGATCAGCGCAAAATGGCTGGCCACTTGTTCGATAACAGCCGGGGTGAAGTGCAAGCCGATGCCGATGCCGATGATCCACTGCCCGCATTTGCGGCCATTGGGGATTTCCGGCAGCTGCCAGGGTGTAAGGCAGCGCACCAGGATGATCGCCAGCAATGAGCCGACCATCCACGGCAAAGGCCAGCCGACCTTGCTGGCGGCAAAACCGCCAGCGAGGCCGACCAGCCCGGTCGCGACAAACAACGGCAACGAGCGATCAGGCATCGGCCATCGCCCGGCGCTGCTGGCTGCGTTTGCGCCAGATGCGCAGCAGCGGCAGGGTCAGCATGCAAATGGTCAGTACCCATACCGACATGCTGATCGGGCTCGACCAGAGGATGCCCAGTTCGCCGTTGGAGATCGACAGCGCCCGGCGCAGGTTCTGCTCCATCAACCCACCGAGGATGAAGCCGAGCAGGATCGGCGACAGCGGGAAGTCCAGCTTGCGCAGGATATAGCCCATGATGCCGATGCCGACCATCAGGAACAGGTCGAAGGTGGTGGCATGCACGGCGTACACGCCGATCGCCGTGATGATGGCGATCACCGGTACCAGCGCCCAGTTCGGCACGGCGAGAATGCGGGTGAAGATGCGGATCATCGGGATGTTGAGGATCACCAGCATGATGTTGGCGACGAACAACGAGGCGATCAGGCCCCAGACGATGTCTGGCTGCTGTTCGAACAACAGTGGGCCCGGGGTGATGTTGTACAAGGTCAGGGCGCCGATCATCACCGCAGTGGTGCCCGAGCCGGGTACCCCCAGAGTCAGCATCGGCACCAGGGCGCCACAGCAGGATGCACCGATGGCGGTTTCCGGGGCGGCCAGGCCGCGGGCGTCGCCCTTGCCGAACTTGCCCTTTTCACCAGCCAGGCGTTTTTCGGTCATGTAGGCCACGGCGCTAGCCAGTGTTGCACCGGCGCCGGGCAGCACACCCATGATGAAGCCCAGCAGGCCGCAGCGGATGTTGACCACGAACACCGAGGCCGCTTCCTTGAAGTTGAACAGCATGCGCCCGGTGGCCTTGACCGCCTGGTGGCCATGGTGGGTCTTTTCCAGCAGCAGGAGGATTTCGCTGATGGAGAACAGGCCCAGCACCAGCACCACGAACTGGATGCCATCGGCCAGATGCACGCTGTCGCCGGTGAACCGGTACACGCCACTGTTGGCATCGATGCCGACTGCCGACAGGAACAGGCCGATCAGTGCGGCAATGAAGGTTTTCAGCGGCTTGTCGCCGGCCATGCCACCGAGAGCGACGATGGCGAACACCATCAGCACGAAGTACTCCGCCGGGCCGAAGGCGATTGCCCATTTCGCCAGCAGCGGGGCGAACAGCACCATGCCGCAGGTGGCGATCAGCGCACCGATGAACGAACTCCAGGCCGACAGCGACAGCGCTACGCCAGCCAGGCCGTTGCGGGCCATCGGGTAGCCATCGAGGGTGGTCATTACGGTCGAGGCTTCGCCGGGAATGTTCAGCAGGATCGAACTGATGCGCCCACCGTATTCGCAGCCCAGATACACCGCCGCCAGCAGGATCAGCGCCGATTCCGGCGGCAGGCCTAGGGCGAAGGCAATGGGAATCAGCAAGGCCACGCCGTTGATCGGGCCCAGGCCCGGCAGCAGGCCGACCACGGTACCGATCAGCGTGCCGGAAAGGGCGGTGACCAGGTTGTAGGGGGAAAGGGCGACGCCGAAGCCCTGGCCCAGGTAGCTCAAGGTATCCATGTGTCAGTTCTCCAGTACGCTCAGCAGGCCAAGGGGCAGGGGCACGTCCATCACGCGGTCGAACAGCCAGTAGAGGAACAGGCTCATGCCAATCACCACGATGGCGCTGTGCAGCCAGCGGCCGCCGTACAGGCGGGCCATGGGCACGCCGATCAGGATGGCGCTGAGGATGAAGCCCAGGGCTTCGAAGGTGCTGGCGAAAACGATCAGCAGGCCGACGCAGGCGGCGATCTTGGTCAGGGTTTCGCGGTCCAGTTCCGGTTCGTCGTCCTTGCGCACGATGGGCGTGGGGCGGAACACCAGGTACAGCAGGCCCAGGCCCAGCAGGCCGAGCATCAACAGCGGGTAGGCGCGCGGGCCCACCGGTTCATAGGAAAACGCCGCCTGGTAAGGCCAGGCCATGACGGCCAGGGCGGCGCACACCGCCAGCAGGGCCAAGGCGAAGATGCGTTGCAGGATCATGAAGGAGTCCTCGTTTATGGGAGCGGGTTTACCCGCGAAAGCGTCAGGCGCCACAACGGTGCTGTCCGAGCTGAGGCATTCGCGGGTAAACCCGCTCCCACAGGGGGCTGTGACAGGTCGTGGAGGCTTACTGGATCAGGCCAAATTCCTTGGCCAATGCCTTGTAGTCAGCCACTTGCTTCTTCACATAGACGTCCAGCTCGGCGCCGGTCATGGCGAACGGGAACAGCTCGCGCTGGTCACGCAGCTGGGCGAAGTCTTCCGAGGCCAGCATCTTGTCGAACGACTGTTTCCACCAGGCGTAGTCCTCGTCGCTTACCTTTGGCCCCAGGTAGAAGCCGCGTACCACTGGCCAGACAATGTCGTAGCCCTGTTCCTTGGCGGTGGGAATGTCTTTCATCTCGGGCTCGTCCAGGCGGTTTTCCGAGAACACCGCGAGGATGCGCATGTTGCCGCTCTGAATGTGCGGCATGGAGTCGGAGATGTCGGTCGAGCCTACCTGGATATGCCCGCCCAGCAACGCCGTGGCGATTTCGCCGCCGCCTTCCAGGGCCACATAGCGCAGGTCACGCGGGTTGATACCGGCGGCCTTGGCGATCAGGGCGGTTTGCATCCAGTCCTGGCTGCCGACCGTACCGCCGGAGCCGATCACCACCTTGCTCGGGTCTTTCTTCAACGCCGCGACCAGGTCGTCGAGGGTCTTGTAGGGCGAGTCGCTTTTCACCGCGATGGCGCCGTAGCTGGTGCCGACGGCGGCCAGCCATTTCACCGCGTTCTCGTCGAAGCGGCCGAACTTGCCCTGGGCCAGGTTCAGCAGCGAACCGCTGGACCAGGCCACCAGGGTGCCGGCATCGGCCGGGCGCTGGGCGACCACGGCGTTGTAGGCCACCGCGCCGACACCGCCGGGCATGTAGGTGACGCGCATCGGCTTGGTGAGGATCTTTTCCTGCACCAGGGCGCTCTGCACCAGTTTGCAGGTCAGGTCGAAGCCGCCGCCTGGCGAGGCGGGGGCAATGCATTCGGGGCGTTTCGGTTCGGCAGCGAGGGCATTGCCGGCCAACAGCAGGCAGCTGGTAGCGAGGACGAGGCGGCGCAGTGAAAGGGTCATCGTCAATCTCCGTGAGTATTGTTGTTATCGGGTTACTGCTGTTGGCTTACCAAAGGGCCACGCTGTAGCTCACCAGCAGCCGCACTTCGTCGGCATCGCGGGCGAAGTTGGAGCGGAAGGTGGCGTTGCGCAAACGCACGGCGACGTTCTTCAACGGGCCGCTTTGTACCACGTACTTCATCTCGGTATCGCGTTCCCACTCCTTGCCCTCGCCACCGGCGGCGCGGCTGACGTTGTCGCCGCTGATGTAGCGCGTCATGAAGGTCAGGCCGGGCACGCCGAGCGCGGCGAAGTTGTAGTCGTAGCGCGCCTGCCAGGAGCGTTCGTCGGCACCGGCGAAGTCGTTGATCTGGACGAAGTTGACCAGATACGGGTCGGCACCATCGACGTACGGGAAGGCGCTTTCGCCAGACAGCTGCTGCCAGGCGGCGCTGACCTTGTGCCCGCCCAGGGCGTAGCTGAGCATGCCGTTGACGGTGGTGTTGTCGATGTTGCCGGCCTTGGCGGCACCGGCGTCGTCACTCACGGCCAGGCGCAGGTCTGCGCCGAAGGTGCCTGGGCCCCATGGCTGGGTGGCGACCATGCCGATGAAGTGCTGGCGGTAGATGTCGTCTAGTTGGGCAAAGTGGTAGCTGCCGGTGATGCGATCGGTGAACTGGTAATCAAGGCCGCCCAGAGTCAGGTTATCAGCGCTGAACGAGCCACCGAAGCGGCCGTTCTTGTTGTTCAGGGCCAGGTCTTCCCAGTTGGTGTCGTTGCGGTCCTTGGCCTTGTCCAGACGCCCGCCGGTGAAGGTCAGGCCTTTGATTTCCTTCGAGGTAAGCAGGCCGCCCTCGAAGGTTTGCGGCAGGATGCGCCCGTCGTTTGGCTGCAGGGTCGGCAATTCCGGGATCAGCGTGCCGATTTTCAGTTCGGTTTGCGAAATCTTCACCTTGCCGGTCAGGCCAAGCTTGGAATACTCATCGGCAGCCTTGCCGTCATCGTGGGTCGGCAGCAGGCCGGTGTCTGTACGGTCGGGGCTGGAATCGAGCTTGATGCCGAGCATGCCCAGCGCATCCAGGCCGAAGCCTACGGTGCCATCGGTGTAGCCAGACTCGAAATTGAGGATGAAGCCCTGCGCCCACTCGTCGCGCTTGGATTGCTGCGCACTGGTGCCGTCGCGGAAATCGCGGTTGAAGTACATGTTGCGGGTTTCGAAGGTGGCCGTGCTGTCTTCGAAGAAGGCGGCCTGGCTCATCGGGGCGACACCGGCAAGCGCAAGGGCGCTGGCGATGGCGGAGGGGCGTGCGGCAAAGGAACGGGTAGGCGCGAACGCCTGCGGTTGCGATGACAGCATCACTGATGGCTCCGTTTATTGTTCTTATTCGTTGCACCTTGCTGGTGCTTTTTTCGGCGCGAAGGGCAGCCGTAGTGCGATGCTAGGTAACCAACCTTTCGCTAACCTTTCAGCGTGAAAGGTTTGTCGACAGGGCTTCACAGGCCTGCCGACAGCGGTACACTCCGCGCCACCGTCCCACCCGAGCAGGGAGAATCCGATGCGTGTGCTGCTGGTCGAAGACCACCTGCAACTGGCCGAAAGCGTGGCCCAGGCCTTGAAAAGCCATGGCCTTACCGTGGATGTGCTGCATGACGGCGTGGCCGCCGACCTGGCTCTGGCCAGCGAGGAATACGCCGTGGCGGTGCTGGATGTCGGCTTGCCGCGCATGGACGGCTTCGAGGTGCTGGCGCGCCTGCGCGGCCGTGGCAAGACCCTGCCGGTGCTGATGTTGACCGCGCGCAGCGACGTCAAGGACCGGGTCCACGGCCTGAACCTGGGGGCCGACGACTACCTGGCCAAGCCGTTCGAGCTTACCGAACTGGAAGCACGGGTCAAGGCCCTGCTGCGGCGTAGCGTGCTTGGTGGCGAGCGCCAGCAACGCTGCGGGCCGCTGGTGTACGACCTGGACACTCGGCGTTTCACCCTGGGTGGCGACAACCTGACCCTGACCTCGCGCGAACAAAGCGTACTGGAAGCGCTGATCGCCCGTCCGGGCCGGGTGATGAGCAAAGAACAACTGGCCGCCCAGGTGTTCGGCCTGGCCGAAGAAGCCAGCCCTGACGCCATCGAAATCTACATCCACCGCCTGCGCAAGAAGCTCGACGGCCACCCGGTGGCCATTGTCACCTTCCGTGGCCTGGGCTACCTGCTCGAGCACCGCGATGCGTGACAATGGCAGCCTGCGTGGGCGCTTGCTCGGCAACCTGGCCTTGTTGCTGGTGGTGTTGATGCTGGCCAGCGGCCTGAGCGCCTACTGGAACGGTCGCGAGGCCGCCGATACCGCCTACGACCGGACCTTGCTGGCCTCGGCGCGGACCATTGCCGCAGGCCTGTCCCAGCGCGATGGTTCGCTGAGTGCGGATGTGCCCTATGTGGCCCTGGACACCTTCGCCTACGACAGTGCCGGGCGCATCTACTACCAGGTACTGGATATCCAGCAGCGGCTGATTTCCGGTTATGAAAACCTTCCGCCGCCGCCGCCAGGCACGCCGCGTACCGACGATTACCCGGCGCTGGCCCGCTTCTACAACGGCACCTACCAGGGCCAGGATGTACGTGTGGTCAGCCTGTTGAAGGCGGTCAGCGAACCGAACATGAACGGCATGGCGGAAATCCGTGTGGCCGAGACCGAGGAAGCGCGGGTGCGCATGGCCCGTGACCTGATGACCGACACGCTGCTGCGCCTGGGCATGCTGGCGCTGGGCGCGCTGGTGATGGTGTGGTTTGCCGTGAGTGCCGCATTGCGGCCGCTGGAGCGCCTGCGCACGGCGGTAGAAGAGCGCCAGCCGGACGACCTGCGGGCGTTGCCGGTGGTACAGGTGCAGCGTGAGCTGAGCCCACTGGTGCGGGCCTTGAACCATTTCACCGAGCGTTTGCGTGGCCAGTTCGAGCGCCAGGCGCAGTTCATCGCCGATGCCGCCCACGAGTTGCGCACGCCACTGGCCGCGCTGAAGGCGCGTGTCGAGCTGGGCTTGCGTTCAGCCGAGCCGCAGGAGTGGCGGCAGACGCTTGAGTCTGCGGCCCAGGGCACTGATCGGCTGACCCACCTGGCCAACCAGCTGCTATCGCTGGCGCGGGTCGAGAACGGTGCGCGGGCGATTGCCGAAGGCGGGGCGCAACGCCTGGACTTGAGCCAGTTGGCTCGTGAGTTGGGCATGGCCATGGCACCGCTGGCGCACAAGCGCGGGGTGGCACTGGCTCTGGAGGCCGAGGCGCCGGTGTGGCTGAAGGGGGAGCCGACGCTGCTCAACGAGCTGTTGAGCAACCTGGTGGACAATGCACTGGCCCATACGCCAGCGGGTGGCAACGTGATCTTGCGGGTGATGGCGCCGGCGGTGCTGGAGGTAGAGGATGACGGGCCGGGGATTCCCGAGGCCGAGCGTGAACGGGTGTTCGAGCGCTTCTACCGGCGCAGTGCGCAGGGAAGCGGGCTTGGCTTGGCGATTGTCGGCGAGATCTGCCGGGCGCACCTGGCGCAGGTGAGTCTGCATGACGGTGCGAATGGCGGGTTGCGGGTGCGGGTGAGCTTTATCGCGGATTGATGTGTTGCCTGTACCGGCCCTTTCGCGGGTGAACCCGCTCCCACAGGTACAGCGCAGCCTTCAGCAGCGAGGCGGTCCTGTGGGAGCGGGTTTACCCGCGAAAAGGCCGGCACAGGCTGACACCGGTCAGCGCAACATGCTCCGTGCCTCGATCAGTTCACCCACTTCCAGCTCGGTGCCGTACGGCAGGCCCAGATGGCGGTATGCCGGTAGTGCGGCCAGCGGCCGGTGGCGCCCGCGCTGGCTGATGCAGCGGGCGATCTGCACGATGTCGATGTAGTCGATCTTGTCGGTCTGCCGGTCCAGGTCCTGCACCTGGCTCGGCAGGCTGACCAGTTGCTCCGGAAACTCCCAGGCCTTGAGGATCTTGTCGCCCAGCACCGGCTGGATCTGCTCGATCACATAATGCAGGCACACAGGGTCCGACAGCAGTTCGTTGTGCTCTTCGGCATAGATCAGCACTGGCAGCGCGCCAATCTGGTTGACCAGCCCGCCGAGGGTAGCCTGGTCGGGCTTGAGCTGGGTGAAGCGGCGGCATATTTCGTAGCTGATGCCAGCCACATCAAGGCTGTTGGCCCATATATCACGTAACTTCTGCTCCACCGCCGGCGCCCGGGCGTGGAAAATCTGCTCGATCACCAGGCCAATGGCCAGGTTGCAGCTGTAGTTGATGCCCAGCCGCGTGATGGCGGTGTGCAGGTCGGTGACCTCGACCGCCGCGCGCAGCAGCGGGCTGTTGACGACCTTGATCAGGCGCGCTGAAAGGGCCGCGTCGCGACCGATCACCTTGCTCAGGGCCGCTACGCTGATCTCGCTGTCTTCAGCTGCCTCGCGGATGCTCAAGGCAACCTCGGGCAGGGTGGGCAGGACCAGGTCATCCTTTTCGATGGCATCGAGCAATTGTGCTTGAACCATCTCGGCCAGCTTGTTCATGGGCGTGTCTACCGCAGTGGTGGTGCGGCCCCGCCACGTAGGCGGGGCAGGCTGGTCAGCGCTGGATTTCCCGGTCGCGGTCCAGTTCGTAGGGCAGGGTCAGCACCTGCAGGCGCGGGCCTTCCAGGCTGCCCAGATGCAGGTTGTCGTCTTCCACCGCTTCGGCGCTGAGCACCGCCAGCAGTTCGCAGCCTGTGCCGTTGCTGGCAGCAATGACCACTTCACCGACCGACGAACCATGGGTGGGCGAGAAGATCTCGGCGCCCGGGGCCGGAATGGCCTGCTGGTCCAGGGCCAGGCGGTATTGGCGGCGCTTGAGCTTGCCCAGGTATTGCATGCGGGCAACGATTTCCTGGCCGGTGTAGCAGCCTTTCTTGAAGCTGACGCCGTCGACGGCCTGCAGGTTGATCATCTGCGGGATGAACAGCTCGCGGGTCGGCCCCATGACCTGGCCGATACCGGCGCGAATCTGCCCCAGTAGCCAGTCGTTGAGGCTGCCTTCGGGCAGCGTGGCGGCCAGCACCTGGCGAACGCTGTCGGCGTTCTGCGCAGGTACCCACAGTTCCACGCGGCCAGCGGACACGGCAATGGCGATCAAGCCGTCGTGGCGCACGGTGCTGCCGGCTGCCGCAGGCACATCGAGCCCCAGGGCCTGCAGCGCTGCATCGCCGCCTTGCAGGCCGAAGCGTACCCAGGCAGCGCTTTCATCGGTCAGTGTGGCCTTGGAGAACACGGCGTACTTCTTGAGGTCGGCCAGCTGGGCGTCGAGCAGCTCGCTGGCCATGGCCAGCAGATAGCCGTTGCCTTCGGGCAGGATGCGGAAACTCGATTGCATGCGGCCCTTGACCATGCAGCGGGCGCCAAGGCTGGCGTATTCCGGGCTGAGGTAGTTGATGTTGCAGGTCAGCTGGCCTTGCAGGAACTTGCCTGCATCGGAGCCGCGGACGGCGAGGATGCCCTCGTGGGACAGGGGGCAGAAGAAAGCGGAATCGGCCATGGGTCATCGCGGTGGCTAAAGACTGGCGGCCATCATAGAACGCCGGTAACAAAATAGGTAGTTGACTAGACCAACGCCCGGTGCCGCTTCGCTCGCCTGGCTGTATACTGGCGGGCCATTCGAGGAGGGCCCCATGGTCGAACAAACTGAACTCAACCGGCTTTTCTGGCACAGCCGCCGCGGCATGCTGGAACTGGACGTACTGCTGGTGCCTTTCACCCAGGAAGTCTACCCCACTCTCAACGAGACCGACCGTGAACTCTACGTGCGCCTGTTGAGCTGCGAGGATCAGGACATGTTCGGCTGGTTCATGGAACGCACCGAGTCCGAAGACCCGGAGCTGCAGCGCATGGTCCGCATCATCCTGGACCGTGTCCAGCCCAAGTGAGTGCTTCGAGTGCCGCTGGCAAGGCTCGCGCCTGCTGCTGGCGGCCTACCTGGGTTGCCAGGTACTGGCTTGGCTCGCCGTATGGGCGAGCCCGCTGCCCAGGTGGCCGGCCCTTGCTGTTGTCATCGCCTGTATTGCCCACGCTGGCTGGGCCATTCCCCGACGTATTCTGCTGACGCATGAGCATGCCGTTGTCGGCCTGCGCCGTGATGTGCGCGGCTGGCAGGTGTTCAGCCGTGCCCGTGGCTGGCAGCCGGTGCGCTTGTGCCGGGACAGCGTGGCGTTGCCGGGGCTGGTGGTGTTGCGCTTTGTACGGGCGGAGCGATGGATGGGGCAGAGCCAGTGCGTACCGGGGGATGCAATGGGCGCTGATGAGCATCGGCGTTTGCGGGTGCGGCTGAAATTCAGTCGGCGCAGGTGGGGCGAGGTGGGGGCGAGTCAGGGCTGACAGGTGTTCGTCGTGGCAGCTACAGCGCCTGCGAGATCGAGCGCCGCGCGGGCGGCGCTCGATCTCGCAGGCGCTACAACTTTCAGAGCGGACTAAGAATAGTGTCCTTGGCCTCATCCAGCATTCCCGGGTAATCCAGGGTGTAATGCAGCCCGCGGCTTTCCTTGCGCTGCATGGCGGACAGGATCATCAATTCGGCCACCTGCGCCAGGTTGCGCAATTCGATCAGGTCGCGGCTGACCTTGTAGTTGCTGTAGAACTCGTCGATTTCGTCCAGTAGCAGGCGAATACGGTGCTGCGCCCGTTGCAGGCGCTTGCTGGTGCGCACGATGCCGACGTAGTCCCACATGAAACGCCGCAGTTCGTCCCAGTTGTGCGCAATGATCACGTCCTCGTCCGAGTCGGTGACCTGGCTGGCGTCCCAGCCGGGCAGGGCCTTGGGCATGGTTACTTCATCCAGGTGCGCCTGGATGTCGGCCGCAGCGGCACGGCCATAGACGAAGCATTCCAGCAGCGAGTTGCTGGCCATGCGGTTGGCGCCATGCAGGCCGGTGAAGCTGGTTTCGCCGATAGCATAAAGGCCCGGCACATCGGTGTGGCCGCGATCGTCGACCATCACCCCGCCGCAGGTATAGTGCGCTGCCGGTACCACCGGGATCGGCTGGCGGGTGATGTCGATGCCGAAGCCCAGGCAGCGCTCGTACACGGTGGGGAAGTGGCTCTTTATGAAGTCGGCCGGCTTGTGGGTGATGTCCAGGTACACGCAGTCCACGCCCAGGCGCTTCATTTCGTGGTCGATGGCGCGGGCCACGATGTCGCGCGGGGCCAGTTCTTCGCGGGGGTCGAAGCGTGGCATGAAACGCTCGCCATTGGGCAGGCGCAGCAGGGCGCCTTCGCCGCGCAGGGCTTCGGTGACCAGGAAACTCTTGGCCTGTGGGTGATACAGGCAAGTCGGGTGGAACTGGTTGAACTCCAGGTTCGCCACCCGGCAACCGGCCCGCCAGGCCATGGCGATGCCGTCGCCGCAGGCACCATCGGGGTTGCTGGTATACAGGTAGACCTTGGCCGCACCGCCAGTGGCGAGCACGGTGAAACGCGCGCCGAAGGTGTCCACTTCGCCGGTGTTGCGGTCGAGCACATAGGCACCCAGGCAGCGTTCGCCAGGCAGGCCGAGGCGACGCTCGGTGATCAGGTCGACCGCCACGCGCTGCTCCAGCAACTGGATGTTCGGACGCAGGCGGGCCTGCCCCAGCAGCGTGGTGAAGATAGCGGCGCCGGTGGCATCGGCAGCGTGGATGATGCGCCGGTGGCTATGACCGCCTTCGCGGGTCAGGTGGAACTCGAAGCCGCCGTCGTCGACGCTGTAGTGCTCGTCACGGGTAAAGGGCACACCTTGCTCGATCAGCCACTCGATGGCTTCGCGGCTGTGTTCGACGGTAAAGCGTACTGCCTCTTCATGGCAAAGGCCGCCGCCGGCATTGAGGGTGTCCTCGACATGCGACTGGACGGTATCGGTATTGTCCAGCACTGCCGCGACACCGCCCTGGGCCCAGAAGGTCGAGCCGTTGGCCAGGTCGCCCTTGCTGAGTACGGCGACTCGCAGGTGGCTGGGGAGGTTCAGTGCCAGGCTGAGACCGGCGGCACCGCTGCCGATCACCAGGACATCATGTTGGAATTGTTGGCTCATGTCGGGACACTAGTATTCTTTGGAGGGGGCGCGGCACAATAGTCACGCGCCGATGGCATTGTGAAACTATCGTTAAAGCTGGCCGGGTTGCCTTTATAGCAGCCCCCGGTGGCCAATTTCCATGCCACTTGCCTGGTCGCGACAACCTTTGTGGGAACTTTCCGGCATGGCCGCAAATCCTATGAAGGCTGCCCACGCGCCACAACTTGCCGCGGCGACGCAGGGCGGCAGGCCTGTCCGGGCTGTCCCTGCGTACTCGAAACCTGATTATCGACGTAGCCGGCCGTGACCGTGCCGCGTCTTTCGTGCAAGCCGACCAAGGGCTGCAGGAAACTTGCTTGGAGGGGAGAACTTTTGCGCAAAGCCCGAGTCTATGGTTGCAAGCCTGAACGATGGCTGATGCAACGCTCCTTCGAGTTCACTGAGGAGTGTTCATGCTAACCCAGGAAGAGGATCAGCAGCTTGTCGAGCGCGTTCAGCGCGGCGACAGGCGAGCGTTCGATCTGTTGGTGCTGAAGTATCAGCACAAGATTCTCGGGTTGATCGTGCGGTTCGTTCACGATACCCACGAGGCCCAGGATGTAGCACAGGAAGCCTTCATCAAGGCCTACCGTGCGCTTGGCAACTTCCGCGGCGACAGTGCGTTCTATACGTGGCTGTACCGCATCGCCATCAACACGGCGAAGAATTACCTGGTGTCCCGTGGAAGACGGCCACCAGATAGTGATGTGAGCTCCGAGGATGCGGAGTTTTACGACGGCGATCATGGTCTCAAGGATCTCGAGTCCCCAGAACGCTCGTTGTTGCGGGATGAAATCGAAGGCACTGTCCATCGCACCATCCAGCAACTGCCCGAAGACCTGCGTACGGCGCTGACCCTGCGCGAGTTCGACGGGCTGAGTTACGAAGACATTGCGAGTGTCATGCAATGTCCGGTGGGTACCGTGCGCTCTCGAATCTTCCGCGCTCGGGAGGCAATAGACAAAGCCCTGCAACCTTTGCTGCAGGAAACCTGAGACAGCGGCGACAGCCAAGAGAGGAACCGCCATGA
Source organism: Pseudomonas sp. 32_A (assembly GCF_017490905.1). Lineage (NCBI taxonomy): Bacteria > Pseudomonadati > Pseudomonadota > Gammaproteobacteria > Pseudomonadales > Pseudomonadaceae > Pseudomonas > Pseudomonas sp. 32_A. Next base: position 83,957 of record NZ_JAFGYI010000005.1, read on the forward strand.
GTCGTGAAGCTTTGCAGGAATCGCTGTCCGCGGTGATGGATAACGAAGCGGACGAGCTTGAACTGCGTCGTGTGTTGAACGCCGTAGACGATGCTGAAACCCGAGCCACCTGGTCGCGTTACCAGGTTGCCCGCGCAGCCATGCACAAGGAGCTGCTGCTGCCTGACCTGGATATCGCCTCGGCGGTGTCTGCAGCGCTGGCTGACGAAGCCGTGCCGGCCAAGGCCAAGAAAGGGCCATGGCGCAGCATTGGCCGCCTGGCGGTGGCTGCCTCGGTCACCGTAGCGGTGCTGGCCGGTGTGCGCATGTACAACCAGGACGAGATCACTGGCGCCGAGCTTGCTGCCCAGCAACCTGCCCAGCAAGGCCTGAGTGTGCCACAAGCACAAGGCCCCGCCGTTTTGGCAGGCTATAGTGAGAGCAGTGAGCAACCGACCGGGCCGATGGCCAACGGCGTGCTGCAGAACCAGGCCGGCTGGGATCAGCGTCTGCCAGGCTACCTGCGCCAGCATGCCCAGGAATCTGCGCTCAAGGGCACTGAAACCGCATTGCCGTATGCCCGCGCCGCCAGCCTGGAAAACCGTTAAGTAAGGAGGATCATGCGCGCGCTACCTCTCCTGTCGCTGCTGATTGGCAGCTGCATGACGGTGCCAGCGTTGGCCGCCAACTCCTCGCCCGAGGCGAGCGAGTGGCTGAGCAAGCTGGCACAGGCCGAGCAAAAGCAGAGCTACCAAGGCTCTTTTGTCTACGAACGCAACGGCAGTTTCTCTTCCCACGAGATCTGGCACAGGGTCGACGACGGCAAGGTCAGTGAGCGGCTGTTGCAGCTCGATGGTACTGCCCAGGAGATCGTGCGCCTGGATGGCAAGGTAGAGTGCGTCAGCGGGGCCTTGGCCAGTGGTGTGACGGCGCCCCCGGACACCGCGCAGCGTGTGCTTGATCCACTGAAACTGATGGGCTGGTATGACTTGAGCGTGGCGGGCAAGTCACGGGTCGCCGGGCGCGATGCCGTGATCGTGACGCTCACCCCGCGCGACCAGCACCGCTATGCCTTCGAATTGCACCTGGACCGTGCTACCGGTCTGCCGCTGCGCTCGTTGATGGTCAACGACAAGGGGCAATTGCTGGAGCGCTTCCAGATGACCCGTCTCGATACTGCAGCGCCCAGCGATGACCAGCTGCGCGCCAGCACTGCGTGCAAGCCGGTGCAGCATGTGGCCGCTAGCGCCCATGACACGGTCGCCGGCTGGCGCTCGGACTGGCTGCCGCCTGGTTTCGAACTGGTCAACAGTTCGGTACGCCGCGATCCGAAGCAGGACAGCACGGTCAGCAGCCTGATGTATGACGATGGCCTGGCACGTTTCTCGGTGTTCCTCGAGCCGGTAAAGGATGAGGGCGGGACCGACATGCGCACTCAGCTAGGCCCGACTTCGGCGGTTTCCCGTCGCCTCAACACCCCCAAGGGTAAGGTCATGGTTACCGTGGTCGGCGAAATTCCGCTGGGTACCGCAGAGCGTGTGGCGCTGTCCATGCGCCCACAGGATGGCCAGGCGCGCCAGTGATGGCGCGCTTTTGCGGGCCTGACGCAAGGCACGCGGGCATGCCGCTGAAATGAAATTAAAGCATTGTCATTTGCAATCCATCGGCAAATTTTCTATAGGTCAGGCTTCTAGGAGCCTGGCCTTTCCTGCTTTGTGCAGGGGCCTTTCTAAACTACCGCTCGTTGTGACGGGAGCCGTATGTCAATACCACGCTTGAAATCCTACCTATCGATGTTCGCCGCCGTGCTGATGCTCGGCCAGGTGCTCAGCGCCCAGGCCGAGGAAGCCCTGCCGGACTTCACTACCCTGGTCGAGCAGGCCTCGCCGGCCGTGGTCAACATCAGTACCAAGCAGAAACTGCCGGACCGCCGCATGGCCGCCGGGCAGATGCCCGACCTGGAAGGCCTGCCGCCGATGTTCCGCGAATTCTTCGAGCGCAATATGCCGCAGCAGCCACGCTCGCCGCGTGGCGACCGCCAGCGCGAAGCCCAGTCGCTGGGTTCGGGCTTCATCATTTCCAGCGATGGCTACGTGCTGACCAACAACCACGTGGTAGCCGATGCCGACGAGATCATCGTCCGCCTGTCGGACCGCAGCGAGCTGCAAGCCAAGCTGGTCGGCACCGACCCGCGCACCGATGTGGCCCTGCTCAAGGTCGAGGGCAAGAACCTGCCGACCGTCAAGCTGGGTGACTCCGAGAAGCTCAAGGTGGGCGAGTGGGTACTGGCCATCGGTTCGCCGTTCGGCTTCGACCATTCGGTGACCAAAGGTATCGTCAGTGCCAAGGGCCGTACCCTGCCCAACGACACCTACGTACCGTTCATCCAGACCGATGTGGCCATCAACCCGGGCAACTCCGGCGGCCCGCTGTTCAACATGAATGGCGAAGTAGTGGGTATCAACTCGCAGATCTTCACCCGTTCCGGCGGTTTCATGGGCCTTTCGTTCGCGATTCCGATCGATGTGGCGATTGATGTCTCCAATCAGCTGAAGAAAGACGGCAAGGTCAGCCGCGGCTGGCTGGGCGTGGTGATCCAGGAAGTCAACAAGGACCTGGCTGAATCGTTCGGCCTGGACAAGCCGGCCGGTGCCCTGGTGGCACAGGTGCTGGAAAACGGCCCGGCAGCCAAGGGCGGCCTGCAGGTGGGTGACGTGATCCTGAGCATGAACGGTCAGCCGATCATCATGTCGGCCGACCTGCCGCATCTGGTCGGCAGCCTCAAGGATGGCGAAAAGGCCAAGCTGGAGATCATCCGCAACGGCAAGCGCCAGAACCTCGACATCAGCGTTGGCGCACTGCCCGACGAAGACGCCGACATCGGTACCGGTGCCGAAGGCAGCGCAGAGCGCAGCAGCAACCGCCTGGGCGTCTCGGTGGCCGACCTGACCGCCGAGCAGAAGAAAGCCCTGGAACTCAAGGGCGGCGTGGTCATCAAGGAAGTCCAGGATGGCCCGGCCGCGATGATCGGCCTGCGCCCAGGTGATGTCATCAGCCACCTGAACAACCAGGCCATCGGTTCGGCGAAGGAATTCACCGAAATCGCCAAGGAACTGCCAAAGAACCGTTCGGTGTCGATGCGCGTGCTGCGTCAGGGCCGTGCCAGCTTCATTACCTTCAAGCTGGCTGAGTAAGCGGGTTCGCAAGGAGAAAAGGGCAGCTTCGGCTGCCCTTTTTCATGAAAATTCACAATTGCCGGGGCGAATGCTGTGCACAGCCCGATAGAGGAATCTCCCATATCCCGGCAGCTTAAGGTACAATTCCCGGCTATTTTTCGGCGGGCGTCCGGCTCGCAGCCTTTTCGAGTGTTGACCCGTGAGTGATTTGAGTCATATCCGCAATTTCTCCATCATCGCCCACATCGACCATGGCAAGTCGACGCTGGCCGACCGTTTCATCCAGATGTGCGGTGGCCTGTCGGCACGCGAAATGGAAGCCCAGGTGCTCGATTCCATGGACCTGGAGCGTGAGCGCGGTATCACCATCAAGGCCCACAGCGTCACGCTTCACTACAAGGCGCAGGACGGCAAGACCTACCAGCTGAACTTCATCGACACCCCCGGCCATGTCGACTTCACCTACGAAGTCTCACGCTCCCTGGCAGCCTGTGAAGGCGCGTTGCTGGTCGTGGACGCCGGCCAGGGTGTCGAGGCCCAGTCCGTGGCCAACTGCTATACCGCCATCGAGCAGGGCCTGGAAGTCATGCCGGTTCTGAACAAGATGGACCTGCCCCAGGCCGACCCGGATCGCGTCAAGGACGAGATCGAGAAGATCATCGGCATCGACGCCACCGACGCCGTGGCCTGCAGCGCCAAGAGCGGCATGGGCGTGGACGAGGTGCTCGAGCGCCTGGTGCATACCATTCCGGCGCCTGAAGGCGAGATCGACGCCCCTCTGCAGGCGCTGATCATCGATTCCTGGTTCGACAACTACCTGGGCGTGGTCTCGCTGGTGCGCGTGCGCCAGGGCCGCGTCAAGAAAGGCGACAAGATCCTGGTCAAGTCCACCGGCAAGGTGCACCTGGTCGACAGCGTGGGCGTGTTCACCCCGAAGCACACCCAGACCGCCGACCTGAAGGCCGGCGAAGTGGGCTTCATTATCGCCAGCATCAAGGACATCCACGGTGCCCCGGTCGGTGACACCCTGACCCTGTCCACGACCCCTGAGGTCGAGGTGCTGCCAGGCTTCAAGAAGATCCAGCCGCAGGTCTATGCCGGCCTGTTCCCGGTAAGCTCCGACGACTTCGAGGACTTCCGCGATGCGCTGCAGAAGCTGACCCTGAACGACTCGTCGCTGCAGTACATGCCGGAAAGCTCCGACGCCCTGGGCTTCGGCTTCCGTTGCGGTTTCCTCGGCATGCTGCACATGGAAATCATCCAGGAGCGCCTGGAGCGCGAATACGACCTGGACCTGATTACCACCGCGCCAAGCGTGATCTACGAGCTGGAACTGAAAACCGGTGAAACCATCACCGTCGACAACCCGTCGAAGCTGCCAGACGTTTCAGCTGTCGCCGATTTCCGCGAGCCGATCGTCACCGCCACCATTCTGGTGCCGCAAGAGCACCTGGGCAACGTCATCACCCTGTGCATCGAGAAGCGTGGCGTGCAGCGCGACATGCAGTTCCTCGGCAGCCAGGTGCAGGTGCGCTACGACCTGCCGATGAACGAAGTGGTGCTGGACTTCTTCGACCGGCTCAAGTCCACCAGCCGCGGCTATGCTTCGCTGGACTATCATTTCGATCGCTACCAGTCGGCCAACCTGGTCAAGCTGGATGTACTGATCAACGGCGACAAGGTCGATGCCCTGGCATTGATCGTGCACCGTGACAACGCGGCCTACAAGGGCCGTGCGTTGACCGAAAAGATGAAGGAACTGATCCCTCGGCAGATGTTCGATGTGGCGATCCAGGCAGCTATCGGCGGCCAGATCATCGCGCGGACAACCGTCAAGGCGCTCAGAAAGAACGTACTGGCCAAGTGCTACGGTGGTGACGTCAGCCGTAAGAAGAAGCTGCTGGAGAAGCAGAAGGCCGGTAAGAAACGCATGAAACAGGTGGGTAACGTGGAGATTCCACAGGAAGCCTTCCTCGCCGTGCTCAGGTTGGATAGCTAGGTCCTATGTCGCTAAATTTCCCGCTGTTGCTAGTCATCGCCGTCTTCGTCTGCGGCCTGCTGGGCTTGATCGACCTGCTGTTCCTGGCCCCGCGCCGGCGTGCGGCAATCGCCAACTACCAGGGCAGCGTCAGCCAGCCCGAGATGGCGGTGGTCGAGCGCCTGGGCAAGGAGCCATTGCTGGTTGAATACGGCAAGTCGTTCTTCCCGGTGCTGTTCATCGTGCTGGTGCTGCGTTCGTTCCTGGTCGAGCCGTTCCAGATTCCGTCGGGGTCGATGAAACCGACCCTGGAAGTGGGCGACTTCATCCTGGTGAACAAGTTCTCGTATGGCATTCGCCTGCCGGTGATCGACAAGAAGGTCATCGAAGTGGGTGACCCGCAACGCGGTGATGTGATGGTGTTCCGCTACCCGAGCGACCCGAACGTCAACTACATCAAACGAGTGGTTGGCTTGCCGGGCGACCAGGTGCGCTACACCAGCGACAAGCGGTTGTTCGTCAACGGCCAGCCAATTGCCGAACAACTGGTGGGCACCGAACCGGGCACCCTGGGCAGCGCCGAGCTGTACAAGGAAAAGCTCGGCGAGGCCGAACACCTGATCCGCAAGGAAATGAGCCGTTACCGCATGCCGCCGGACCAGCAATGGACCGTGCCGGCAGGCCATTACTTCATGATGGGCGACAACCGCGACAACTCCAACGACAGCCGTTACTGGGATGACCCGAACATCCCGAAGGAGCTGCACGGCATGGTTCCGGACCGGAACATCGTCGGCAAGGCCTTCGCGGTGTGGATGAGCTGGCCAGAGCCCAAACTCAGCCACCTGCCCAACCTGTCGCGGGTCGGTCTGATCCATTGATACCCATCGGCGCTGGCCAGCAGGCAGCGCCGAATGCATTTCTGACATAGGCTGTGTTCTCAGGGATCGGGAGATTCGCCGCACATCGCGGCGGGCCACAGCCAAACAGTCTTTCAGGATGTTGATTTGAACAACGCGTTGAACAACGAACGGGTGGCCGCATGACTGCTTCCCTTGCCCGTCTGGAGCGAAAGCTCGGCTATACCTTCAAGAACCAGGACCAGATGCTTCTGGCCCTGACCCATCGCAGCTACGCCGGGCGCAACAACGAGCGCCTGGAGTTTCTCGGTGACGCCATTCTCAACTTCGTCGCCGGCGAGGCGCTGTTCGAGCGCTTTCCGCAGGCCCGCGAAGGCCAGCTGTCGCGCCTGCGTGCGCGCCTGGTCAAGGGTGAGACCCTGGCTCGTCTGGCCCGTGGTTTCGACCTGGGTGACTATCTGCGCCTGGGCTCGGGGGAACTCAAGAGCGGTGGCTTCCGCCGCGAGTCGATCCTGGCCGATGCCCTGGAGGCGCTGATTGGCGCCATCTACCTGGACGCCGACATGGAAACTGCCCGTGAGCGCGTGCTGGCCTGGCTGGCCGACGAGTTCGAGGGGCTGACCCTGGTCGATACCAACAAGGACCCGAAAACCCGCCTGCAGGAGTTTCTGCAGTCGCGCAGCTGTGAGCTGCCACGTTACGAAGTGGTGGATATCCAGGGCGAACCTCATTGCCGTACCTTCTTCGTCGAATGCGAGGTAGTGCTGCTGAACAACAAGAGCCGTGGTCAGGGCGTCAGCCGGCGTATTGCCGAGCAAGTCGCCGCCGCGTCTGCATTGATCGCCCTGGGCGTGGAGAATGGCAATGACTGATAGCAACCCGACCCGCTGCGGCTACGTGGCCATCGTCGGCCGCCCCAACGTGGGCAAGTCGACCCTGCTCAACCACATCCTCGGCCAGAAACTGGCGATTACCTCGCGCAAGCCACAAACCACCCGTCACAACATGCTCGGCATCAAGACCGAGGGTGACGTGCAGGCGATCTACGTCGATACCCCAGGTATGCACAAGGCCAACGACAAGGCCTTGAACCGCTACATGAACCGCAATGCCTCGGCGGCCCTGAAAGACGTCGACGTGGTGATCTTCGTAGTCGACCGCACCAAATGGACCGACGAGGACCAACTGGTGCTGGAGCGCGTGCAGTACGTGACGGGCCCACTGATCATCGCGGTCAACAAGACCGATCGCATGGAAGAGAAGGCCGAGCTGATCCCGCACTTGCAGTGGCTGCAGGAGCAATTGCCGAACGCCGAGGTCATGCCGATTTCCGCGCAGCAGGGGCACAACCTCCAGGCGCTGGAAGCACAGATCGCCAAGCACCTGCCCGAGAACGAGCACTTCTTCCCCGAAGACCAGATCACTGACCGCAGCAGCCGCTTCCTGGCCGCCGAACTGGTGCGCGAGAAGATCATGCGCCAGCTGGGTGCGGAATTGCCGTACCAGATCACCGTGGAGATCGAAGAATTCAAGCAGCAGGGCCATGTGCTGCACATTCACGCGCTGATCCTGGTCGAGCGCGACGGCCAGAAGAAAATCATCATTGGCGACAAGGGCGAGCGTATCAAGCGCATTGGCTCCGAGGCGCGCAAGGACATGGAGGTGCTGTTCGACTCCAAGGTCATGCTCAACCTGTGGGTCAAGGTGAAAGGCGGCTGGTCCGACGACGAGCGTGCCCTGCGTTCGCTGGGCTACGGCGACCTGTAAATTCGCCTGACGGCTCAGGTTACTCTGTGGGAGCGGGTTTACCCGCGAATGCGTCAGTGGGTTCACCATCGCATTCGCGGGTAAACCCGCTCCCACAGTTGTCTGGGGCTTTTAGAGAGCGTTTATGGAACAACCTGTTGGCCAGCCAGCTTACGTGCTGCACAGCCGTGCCTACAAGGAAACCAGCGCGCTGGTGGACTTTTTCACCCCGCAGGGCCGCATGCGCGCCGTGCTGCGCCGTGCGCGTGGCAAGGGTGGCAGCCTGGTGCGGCCGTTCGTGCCGCTGGAGCTGGAGCTGCGCGGGCGTGGCGAGCTGAAGAATGTCGGCCGCATGGACAGCGCCGGCATCGCCGCCTGGCTGCACGGCGATGCCCTGTTCAGCGGGTTGTACCTCAACGAACTGCTCATGCGCCTGCTGCCCGCCGAAGCGCCTTTCCCGGCGCTGTTCGAGCACTACACCCTGACCTTGCAGGCCTTGGCCGCCGGTCGCCCGCTAGAGCCGCTGCTGCGCTCATTCGAATGGCGGATGCTGGACGAGCTCGGTTACGCGTTTTCGTTGCATCACGACGTCAATGACCAGCCGATCGCGGTCGACGGCCTGTACCGCTTGCGTGTGGACGCCGGCCTGGAGCGGGTGGAGTTGGCGCAACCCGGCCTGTTCCGCGGCACCGAACTGGTGGCCCTGGCTGAAGCCGACTGGAATGCGCCAGGCGCCTTGCTCGCCGCCAAGCGCCTGATGCGCCAGGCCCTGGCGGTTCACCTGGGGGGAAAACCGCTGGTCAGCCGGGAACTGTTTCGCAAGCGCTGATCAGGACGTATGCTGTGGGGCTCAATCTTCAGGAGAGCCTTTCGTGACTCACAGCAACCGCATGCTTCTCGGCGTAAACATCGACCACGTGGCGACCCTGCGTCAGGCCCGGGGCACGCGTTACCCTGATCCGGTCAAGGCTGCCCTGGATGCCGAGGAAGCTGGCGCCGATGGCATCACCGTGCATCTGCGTGAAGACCGCCGGCACATCCAGGAGCGTGACGTGGTGCTGCTCAAGGACGTGCTGCAGACCCGCATGAACTTCGAGATGGGCGTCACCGAAGAGATGATGGCCTTTGCCGAGAAGATTCGCCCGGCGCACATCTGCCTGGTACCCGAAACCCGTCAGGAACTGACCACCGAAGGCGGCCTGGATGTGGCGGGCCAGGAGGCACGGATCAAGGCTGCGGTTGAGCGCCTGTCGCGTACCGGTGCCGAAGTGTCGCTGTTCATCGATGCCGACGAGCGGCAGATCGAGGCATCGCGTCGTGTTGGAGCGCCAGCCATCGAACTGCACACCGGGCGTTACGCCGACGCCGAAACCCCGACTGATGTGGCTGAGGAGCTCAAGCGTATCGTCGATGGTGTGGCGTTCGGGGTGGGGCAGGGGCTGATCGTCAATGCCGGGCATGGCCTGCATTACCACAACGTCGAGGCGGTTGCCGCGATCAAGGGCATCAATGAACTGAACATCGGCCATGCGCTGGTGGCGCATGCGCTGTTTGTCGGCTTCAAGGCGGCCGTGGCCGAGATGAAGGCGCTGATCGTGGCGGCTTCGCGCTGATCGTTGGTCGCCTGTACCGGTCCCTTCGCGGGTAAACCCGCTCCCAGAGGGGGCGCACAAGCCCCAGCCCTGTAGGGTACCTGTGGGAGCGGGTTCACCCGCGAAGAGGCCGGCACAGGCGAAAGATCAATCGGCAGGAAACACCAGGGTAAACCGGGTAGGCCCCAATGGGCTGCTGCTGACCTCGACCCGCCCGCCATGCAGCTGCATGATCGACTTGACGATCGCCAGCCCCAACCCGGTCCCGCCTTCCAGCCGCGAGCGCCCCGAGCCAACCCGGTAAAACCGCTCGAACAAGCGCGACTGGTGCTCTGCAGCAATACCAGGCCCCTGGTTTTCCACCGAAAGCCGAATTTCACTACTCAGGCGCTCGATGCGCAACTCTACGGGCTTGCCATCGGGGCAGTGCCGAATCGCATTGCTCAGCAGATTCGACAATGCCCGTTGAAACATCAGCCGATCCCCCAGTGCCGTCCCCCAGCCCTGAACACGCAGCTCAACGTCTTTCAGTTCGGCACTGAACGCGAAAAGTTCGACAACCCGAGCAGTTTCGTCGGCCAATGCCATGGGTTTCAGCACCACCTGGGCTTGAGGCTGGCTGACCTGGGCAAGAAACAGCATGTCGTTGATGATGCGGTTGAGCCGGGTCAGCTCTTCGATACTGTCTTCCAGCACTTCGCGGTAATTGGCGTTGTCCCGTTCACGGGCCAGGGTCACCTGGGCCTTGCCCATCAGGTTGCTCAAGGGGGTACGCAGCTCGTGGGCGAGGTCGTCGGAAAACTGCGACAGCTGGCTGACCCCCTGATCGAGCCGATCGAGCATCACATTGATGCTGCTGGCCAGCTCTGCCAGTTCCAGCGGCAGGCCGCTTGCTGGCAGGCGATGTTGCAAATCTTGCGCCGACACCTGCCCGGCAATGCGGCGGAAGTGGCGCAAGGGCTTCAGGCCGCGCCGCGTCAGCCACCTGGCGCCAGCGCCGATCAACAGCAACAGCAGCGGCAACGCCAGCAAGGTGGAATGCAGGTAAGCCTGTAGCAGGGCGTTGTCGTCGGCGCGGTTGAGCGACATCATCACCCTGACTGGGGTGTCGTCGCGCAGGCGCATCAGCCGGGTCGCGGTAAGGATCTGGTTACCTTTGCTGTCGCGCCAGGCATGAAAGGCCAGGTGGGCATCGGTGCGCAGCTCGCCTACCTGCGATTCAAGCGCTGGTCCCAGGCTGAGCAGGTGCGGGTGGCGGCCTTCCAGGGCCAGCACGCTGAGGCTGAGGTTGTCGTGCCCCATCACCAGGTCGAGCAAGGGATGGGCGCGGCTGCCCAGGTCTTCGCTACGCAGGTCGACGCGCAGGTTGTGCTCGACCTGCAGCATCTTGCGCGCCAGGTCCTTGCGTGCGCGGTTGTCCAGTTCGTGATCAAGGGCGAACACGGCCAGGCAAGCCAGCAGCAGCACCAGTGCGGCGCCCATCAGCGTCACGCTCAGGCCCAGGCGCAGTGACAGGCTGGCGTTGTTCAAAAGCGTGCCTCGAGCACGTAGCCGACGCCACGCAGGGTATGGATCAGCTTGTCGTCGAACGGGTCGTCGATCTTTGCCCGCAGGCGCCGGATCGAAACCTCGACCACATTGGTGTCGCAGTCGAAGTTCATGTCCCACACCAGCGAGATGATCTGGGTGCGCGACAGCACCTCGCCGGTCTGGCGCATCAGCAGGTGCAGCAAGGCGAATTCCTTGGCGGTCAGGTCGATACGCTGCCCGGCACGGTAAGCGCGGTGGCGGGCGGGGTCCAGCTCCAGATCGGCGACGCGCAGGGTGCTGGGCTGCAGTTGCTGATCGTTGCGGCGCAGCAGGCTGCGGATGCGGGCCAGCAGTTCAGGAAACTCGAAGGGTTTGAGCAGGTAGTCGTCGGCTCCCAGGTCCAGGCCCTTGACCCGGTCGGCCAGGCGGCCGTGGGCGGTGAGCATCATGATACGTGTGGTCGATTCGGCACGTAGCCGCTGCAGCACGGTCCAGCCATCGAGTTCGGGCAGATTGACGTCGAGAATGACCAGGCCGTAGGGCTGCTGGCGGGCGAGGTGCAGGCCATCGGTGCCGGTGTGGGCGCAGTCGACCACGTAGCCGTTCTCGCGCAGGCCCTGCTGCAGGTAGTCGGCAGTGCGCAGTTCGTCCTCTATGAGCAGTAGACGCATGGGAGGCTCGGTGTGATGAAAGGGGGGCGATTCTCGACCCTGTAGTGACATCAGGGTCAAGGGGCAGGATGTTACGGCATGAGTAAGGGCGTGCGGCGCAGATAACGGATTTGTAATGCTGGTGTTATCTGGCTGTCTGTTGCGGTCCTTTCGCGGGTAAACCCGCTCCCACAGGGTCTTCACAGACGCTGAAAATCCCCGCAGTTCCTGTGGGAGCGGGTTTACCCGCGAAGCGGCCAGCACTGACAACACAGGGCCACATTGCAAGACTGTAATCCGCGCCTCACCTTGCTGTTAGCTAGCCCTCGCTAGGATGGCCGTGTCTGATCGGTTATCACGAGGCAACCACGATGAACCTGACCAAATACCTGCTGTTGGCCACCCTTGCCCTGGGCAGCGCCAGTGTTTATGCCGAGGGCGGTGCGGAACGTTCGAAACAATTCTGGCAAGCGTTCCGCGAAGACCAGCAGCGCCTGCACGGCGACAAGCAACAGGCCGTTGCCGAACGTGAGCGCAAGGCGCAGGAGAGGGCCCGCGAGTTGGCCAAGGATTGAAGTTACAGCACCTGCGCCGCGTCAGTTCCTCGGCGCAGATGTATTCAGACGCCCATCCGGGCGTCTTTTTTTATTTGCGTGCCAGCAGGGTGGCGCGACGTGGAGCCGGCAGGCCTTCGATGGTCTTGCTGTGGTCGTTCGGGTCAAGGAAGTCGACCAGTGACTGGTAGCGCATCCACTCGGTGCTGCGCTGTTCTTCGACGCTGGTCACGCTTACGTCGACGCACCGCACATCGCTGAAACCGGCCCGGCGCAACCAGCGCTCCAGGGCTGGTACCGACGGCAGATACCAGACGTTGCGCATCTGTGCATAGCGGTCCTCAGGTACCAGTACCTGGTTTTCGTCACCTTCGATCACCAGGGTTTCCAGCACCAGTTCGCCACCTTTGACCAGGCAGTCCTTGAGCGCCAGCAGGTGCTCGATAGGCGAGCGGCGGTGATAGAACACCCCCATGGAAAACACCGTATCGAAACCTTCGAGGTTGGCCGGCAGGTCTTCGAGGGCGAACGGCAGGTGCCATGCGGGCAACTCTGGCAGGTATTGCTGGACGGCCTGGAACTGGCAGAAGAACAGCCAGTTCGGGTCGACGCCAACAACCATGTCGGCACCGGCACCGAGCATGCGCCACTGGTAGTAGCCGTTGCCGCAGCCCACGTCGAGCACACGCTTGCCCTTGAGGTCCAGGTGCGGGCCAACCCGGGACCATTTCCAGTCCGAACGCCACTCGGTGTCCACATGCACCCCGAACAGGTCGAACGGCCCTTTGCGCCAAGGCGACAGGCCCATCAATGCCTGACGCATCTGCGCGCGGGTCGCGTCGTCGCAATCGCAGTCCAGGCGCAGCCCGTTGGCCAGGTCGATTTCGCTCGGCTGCAGGGCGGGAAGGGCTTCCAGCGCACCACGCCAGCGGTCGAGGTCGCCGTGGCCCTTCTCCAGCTTGGCTTCCAGTTGCGCTTGCAGGCCTTGCGACCAGGAAGCCAGGGGCGTGCCCGCCAGGCGGCGGACGAGGGGGGACAGATCGATCATGGCAGGGCAATCAAAGAGGCGAAATTAAGGCATTGGAACCAGGGCACCACCTTCGAGAAACCGGCTGCGCGCAGGCGCGCCTGGTGGGCTTCGAGGGTATCGGGCCTCATCACGTTCTCGATGGCGCTGCGCTTCTGGGCAATCTCCAGTTCGCTGTAGCCATTGGCACGCTTGAAGTCCAGGTGCAGTTCATTGAGCAAGTCCTGCTGTTCATCATCGGCGAAGCGCAGTTTTTCCGAGAGGATCAGCGCACCACCGGGCAACAGCGCCTGGCGGATACGGCCGAGCAGTTCCAGGCGCTGGTCGGGGGCGATGAACTGCAGGGTGAAATTCATCGCCACCACCGAGGCGGGCTCGAAGGGCAGGGCCAGGATGTCGGCTTCCAGCACTTGCACCGGCAGCAGTTCCTGGAACATCGAGTCCTGGGCGGTGAGGTACTGACGGCAACGTTCGACCATGGCCGCTGAGTTGTCCACGGCAACAACCCGGCAGCCGTCACTGCGCACATGGCGGCGCAGCGACTGGGTAACGGCGCCCAGCGACGCACCCAGGTCGTACAGCGTGGTGTGCGGCTGGGCGAAGCGCGCGGCCAGCACGCCGAGGTTCTCGACGATGGTCGGGTAGCCCGGCACCGAGCGCTTGATCATGTCCGGGAACACACGCACCACATCCTCGTTGAAGACGAAGTCGGGCACCTGCTCCAGGGGCTGGGCGAAAAGGCGGTCGGGTTGTTTGCTCACGGAGGGCTCGATACAGGGTGAAACGGAGGCGCATTTTAGCCAAAGGCCGCGATTCTTGCCATGGCAGCGCTTCAGCCTCAGGGTGTTCATGGAGCAGCCGCTGCGGTCAGCGGACGACGATCCTGCAATCGAAAGTCTGTACCGGGGCAACATCTGCAGCCCACGGCTGCTGGTAGATCAGCACCAACTGGCCATCGCCGGTGCCGCTGGCCTGGTAGCGCCAGGTCGAGACACCGGCGCTGCCGACCACATCGTCTTCTTCCGGGGCGCTGTACATCTCCGGGCCGAGGCTTTGCAGCACGTTCGCGGCTGGGTTTTCGACCCGCCAGCGGTAACCGGTGGACGGGTTGCTTGGCAGCGTCAGGGTCAGCGTCTGGCCAACCTGCAGGCGCGTCGGGCATTCGCTTTCGGCATCGAGTGCAACCGGCCGGGTGGGCTGATTGGCGCAGGCAGAAAGCAGGGCGAAGCTCAGGGGAACGAGCAGACGAGGGGCGGTCATGTTGGCTCCGGAGGCTGACGATGGCCTGAGGATAACCGATGATCGAGTAGATTTGTGTTGTCTGTGCCGGCCCTTTCGCGGGTAAACCCGCTCCCACAGTGATCTCACTGGGCTCAAGCCCTGCGCTATCCCTGTGGGAGCGGGTTTACCCGCGAAGAGGCCGGTGCTGGCTAGAACAGCACTTTCGCCACGTCGGCAAAGCGCTTGGCAAAATGCACGGTCAGGCCTTCGCGCAGATAATCCGGCAGTTCTTCATAGTCCCCACGGTTAGGCTCCGGCAAGATCAGTTCGAAGATCTTCTGCCGCCGCGCCGCAATCACCTTCTCGCGCACACCGCCAATCGGCAGCACCTGCCCGGTCAGCGTCAGCTCGCCAGTCATGGCCACGCCTTTCTTGGGCGCCTGGTCACGGGCCAGCGACAACAGGGCGCTGGCCATGGTGATGCCGGCACTCGGGCCGTCCTTTGGCGTGGCGCCTTCGGGCACGTGCAGGTGAATGAACGCTTCGTTGAAGAAACCCGGGTCACCACCGAACTGTTTGAGGTTGGAGCTGACGTAGCTGTAGGCGATTTCGGCTGACTCTTTCATCACATCACCCAGCTTGCCGGTCAGCTTGAAGCCCCGGTTGAGAGTGTGGATCCGGGTGGCTTCGATCGGCAGGGTGGCGCCGCCCATGCTGGTCCAGGCCAGGCCGGTGATCACGCCTTTGCCGGCAAGCACTTGCTCGCTGCGGAACACGGGCATGCCAAGCGCGGCTTCCAGGTCCTTGGTGCCTATCTTCAGCTTGGCCTCGGGGTTATCCAGCAGCTTGACCACTGCCTTGCGCACCAGCTTGCCCAGTTGTTTCTCCAGCTGGCGCACCCCGGCTTCTCGGGCATAGCCTTCGATCACTGCGCGCAGCGCACTGTCGCTGATGCCGAGGCTGGTCTTGGCCACGCCGGCCTTTTCCAGCTGCTTGGGCCACAGGTGGCGCTTGGCGATGGCCAGCTTCTCTTCGGTGATGTAGCCGGACAGGCGGATCACTTCCATGCGGTCGAGCAATGGCCCGGGGATCGAGTCCAGGGTGTTGGCGGTGCACACGAACAGTACCTTGGACAGATCCAGGCGCAGGTCGAGGTAGTGGTCGAGGAAGTCGACGTTCTGCTCCGGGTCGAGGGTTTCTAGCAGTGCTGAAGCCGGGTCGCCCTGGTAGCTCTGGCCCATCTTGTCGATCTCGTCGAGCATGATCACCGGGTTCATCACTTCGACGTCCTTCAGGGCCTGCACCAGCTTGCCGGGCTGGGCGCCGATGTAGGTGCGGCGGTGGCCCTTGATCTCGGCCTCGTCACGCATGCCGCCGACACTGAAGCGGTAGAACGGCCGGCCGAGCGATTCGGCGATGGACTTGCCGATGCTGGTCTTGCCGACCCCGGGCGGACCAACCAGCAGCACGATCGAGCCGCTGATCTCGCCTTTCCAGGCGCCCACGGCGAGGAATTCGAGAATGCGCTCCTTGATGTCATCGAGGCCGGCGTGGTGCTGGTCGAGGACCTTGCGCGCGTGGTTGAGGTCGAGCTTGTCCTTGCCGTACACGCCCCAGGGCAGGGCGGTTGCCCAGTCCAGGTAGTTGCGGGTGACGGCGTATTCGGGCGAGCCGGTTTCGAGGATGGCCAGCTTGCCCATCTCTTCGTCGATGCGCTTGCGCGCTTGGTCCGGCAGGGTCTTGCCTTCGAGGCGTTGCTCGAACTGCTCGAGGTCGGCGCTGCGGTCGTCCTTGGTCAGGCCCAGTTCCTGCTGGATGACCTTGAGCTGTTCCTTGAGGAAGAACTCGCGCTGGTGCTCGCCGATCTGCCGGTTGACCTCGGCCGAGATCTCGTTCTGCAGGCGCGCGACCTCGACTTCCTTGCGCAGCATCGGCAGGACCTTTTCCATGCGCTTGAGCATGGGCACGCAGTCGAGCACTTCCTGCAACTGGCTGCCGGTAGCCGAGGTGAGGGCGGCGGCGAAGTCGGTGAGTGGCGACGGGTCGTTGGGGCTGAAGCGGTTGAGGTAGTTCTTCAGCTCTTCGCTGTACAGCGGGTTGAGCGGCAGCAGCTCCTTGATCGCGTTGATCAGCGCCATGCCGTAGGCCTTGACCTCGTCGGTCGGCTCGGCGGGCTGGCGCGGGTATTCGACCTCTACCAGGTACGGCGGGCGGTGGTGCTTGAGCCAGGTACGGATGCGTACCCGGGTCAGGCCCTGGGCGACGAACTGCAGCTTGCCGTTTTCGCGGCTGGCGTGGTGCACCTTCACCAGCGTGCCGTACTGGGGCAGCGCCGAGGTGTCGAAATGGCGGTGATCTTCTGGCGGAGTATCCATGAAGAACAGGGCCAGGCTGTGATCTGGCGTCTTGGCTACCAGGTCGAGGGTTTCTGCCCAAGGGTCTTCATTGACGATGACCGGCAGCACCTGGGCCGGGAAGAACGGACGGTTGTGGATCGGGATCACGTAGACCTTGTCCGGCAACTGCTGGCCGGGCAGGGCGAGGGCGTGGCCGGTTTCGGCCTGGGGAGTGGTGTGTTCGACTTCGCTGTGTTCGTCGGGATGTTCCGGGAAATCCTGCTGGTCGCTCATGGGGCACCTGCGTGAATGACTATGGTGCTTAGATGGGGCGCGGGGGGATGGGTTTCAATGGTAGACGAAGGGCGCAGAGAGAAGTGATACCTGTACCGGCCTTTTCGCGGGTAAACCCGCTCCCACAGATACGGCGCCGACCTTGGGGGCAGCGCCGTATCTGTGGGAGCGGGTTTACCCGCGAATGCGGCAGCAGGTTCACTGCCGCATCTCTGGATTACTCAGCCAGTTTGTAGGCGATGATGTAATCGCCCATCCTGGTGCCCAGCGAGCCATGTCCGCCAGCAGTCACCAGCACGTACTGCTTGCCATCCTTGCCGCTGTAGGTCATTGGCGTGGCCTGGCCACCCGCTGGCAGGCGGGCTTTCCACAGTTCCTTGCCGTTGTTCACGTCATAGGCGCGCAGGTACTGGTCCAGGGTGCCGCTGAGGAAGCCGACGCCACCAGCGGTGACGATCGAGCCGCCCATGCTCGGCACGCCAACCGGCAGGCCGATCGGCACCGGGGTGCTGTCGCGGGTGGTGCCGTTCTTGTGCTT
This sequence comes from Pseudomonas sp. 32_A, assembly GCF_017490905.1. Classification (NCBI taxonomy): domain Bacteria; kingdom Pseudomonadati; phylum Pseudomonadota; class Gammaproteobacteria; order Pseudomonadales; family Pseudomonadaceae; genus Pseudomonas; species Pseudomonas sp. 32_A. The sequence goes on from NZ_JAFGYI010000005.1 coordinate 101,438, forward strand.
CCACACCACCTTGTTGGTGAACAGGTCGATGGCGGCGACATAGCCCCAGGCCGGGGCCTGGCACGGTACGCCCAGTGGCGACATGAACGGGTGCATGGTCACTGCGTACGGCGCGCCGGTGTTCGGCTGCACGCCGCTGGTCTCGCTTTCGCGCTTGCTGCCCTCGGCAACTTGCTCACGCGGGATCATCTTCGACACGAAAGCCATGTAGTTGGGCGAGGTGAACAGCAGTTGGCGCACCGGGTCGACCGACACGCTACCCCAGTTGAACACACCGACGTTGCCCGGGTAGACCAGAGAGCCTTGCTCGGACGGTGGAGTGTACTGGCCTTCGTAACGCAGCTCGCGGAACTGGATGCGGCACAGCATCTGGTCGAACGGCGTGGCACCCCACATGGCCTGTTCGGTCAGCTCGGGGCCAAGCAGGTTGAGGTCGGAGCGGGCCTGGGTCGGCGAGGTGTGATCGCCCTTCACCGCACCTTGCGGGGTGGGGATTTCGCGGATCGGCACGATCGGCGTACCGTCGCGGCGGTCGAGCACGTACAGGCTGCCTTGCTTGGTCGGCACGATGATTGCCGGCTTCACGCCATCGTCGGTCTTCAGGTGGACCAGGGTCGGCTGGCTGCCGACGTCCATGTCCCACAGGTCGTGGTGGGTGAACTGGTAGTTCCAGCGAGCCTTGCCGGTGGCAAGGTCCAGGGCGACAACGCCGGCGCTGTACTTCTCGGCACCCGGGGTGCGGTTCGCGCCCCACTGGTCCGGGGTCTGGTTGCCCAGAGGCAGATAAATCATGCCGAGGTCTTCGTCGACGCTGGCGATCGACCACATGTTGGCCGAGTTGCGGCTGTACATCTTGCCGGGCGCCAGTGGCTGGGTGTCGTCCGGGTTGTTGCTGTCCCAGTTCCACACCAGATGGCCGTCATGCACATCGTAGGCGCGGATCACGCCGGATGGCTCGTTGGTCGACTCGTTGTCGGTGACATGGCCACCGATGATCACCAGGTCACGGGTGACCGCGGCTGGCGAGGTGGAGTAATAGCCGCCAGCGGTGAACGGGCCGATGCCGGTGGTAAGGTCGATCACGCCCTGGTTGGCGAAGCCTTCGCAGACCTTGCCGTTGTCGGCGTTGATGGCGATCAGGCGGGCGTCCGCAGTCGGCAGGTAGAGGCGGCGAGGGCAGGCCTGGGCCACGGCCTGGCCGGCCTCGGTAATTTTCGGTGCCGGGCTGCCGTCGCGGCTGACGTAGCGGTTTTCGTCATAGTACGAAACGCCACGGCAGGTCATGTGGGCAAAGCCCTTGAAGGTGCCGACCGGGCTCTTGACCTGAGGGTCGTAGCGCCAGATTTCCGCTCCGGTGTCCGGGTCCAGAGCCAGCAGGCGGCTGTGCGCGGTGCAGGCATAGAGCATGCCGTTGACCTTCAGCGGGGTGTTCTGGTTGGTCAGCTCCACCGGGTCGTTTTCGGTTGGCAGGTCACCGGTGCGGATGCGCCATGCCTCTTCCAGGCGGTAGGCGTTCTGCGGGGTGATCTGGCGCAGTGGCGAATAGCGGTCGCCGTGCTCGGTACGCCCGTAGGCCTGCCATTCACCGTCGGGCATGGCCGGGGCAGCGCTGGCCATCTCGCTGCTGTCGCGGCCCAGTTCGCCGAACACTTCACCGGGGTGGGTGAACTGGCTGCCCAGGGCGCAAGCGCCCGAAGCGACCACTGCAACGCCGAGCAGCGCAGTATTGGCCTTGCTGGCCGGGCCGATCAGCGGGCGACGCGCCCAGGGCAGCAGCAGAACCACGCCGATGGCAAACCAGATGGCCAGGCGCGGTACCAGTTGCCACCAGTCCAGGCCCACTTCGAGCAGGGCCCACACGGTGCTGCCCAGCAGTACCAGGCCGTAAAGGCCCAGGGCGATGCGGCGCTGGGCCAGCAGCAGGATGCCCGACAGGGCAAAGCCGATACCGGCGATCAGGTAGTACAGCGATCCGCCCAGCTGGCTGAGCTTGATGCCACCGGCCAGCAGGGCCAGGCCCATCAGCAACAGCAGCGCGCCGATCAGGCGCGGTAGCCAGCGGCTTCCATTGTTGGCACCTTCAGTGCTCATCGTAGGTTCTCCGTCAGGTCAAAAAGGGGTTAGAAACTGCTCTGGATCTTCAGGCCGCCGATCAGGGCGCCATCGACCTGCGACACCCCGCCCGGGTGGCGGATGTATTGCAGGTTGGGGCGTACCGTGAGCCAGTCGGCCAGGTGGATGCCGTAATACAGCTCGGCGCTGTACTCGGTGTCCTGCACCGGCAGGAAACCGGGGTTGTCGTAGTCGTCGATACCGCTGGCCTGGTTGGCCAGGCGCGCGTTCTTGCGGTAGGCAGGGTTGACGTGCACGCGGGCGAGGGCGAAACCGATGTCGTCCTTGGCGCGGGCGTCGAAGGGCCCTTTGTATACCAGTCCTGCCTGAACATAGTTGTCGATGGCATTGGTCTTCTTGTCGTGCACCGTGGCGTTGGCGAACAGGCTCAGGCCACGCGACTGGTCGGACGCCAGCGAAGTCACCTGCTGCTGGGCCCCGAGCCACAAGCCGTGCTTGCTCGAACTGCTGCGGTAGGCGGCGCCGCTGAGGGCTGCCGGCTGGCCGTTGCTGTCCTTGAGAACATCCTGTGCCTTGGCATTACTGTAGTAGTAGCCGGCGCGATATTCCCCTTTCAGACCATTGACCCGTGGGCTCCATACCAGTTCTATCGGCATTACCGCGCCCTGGGTGCCACTGCCGCTGAGCTTGAAGCCGTTGCCCGATTCCAGGTTGGAGGGGTTCTGCTCGTACACGCCGACCTGGGCGTAGAGCGCATCGTTGAGGTTGTAGCGCACGCGCAGGGCCCACTGGCTGACCGGCCAGTTGTACCAGATGCCACCCACCCAGTTGCCTACCTGCGAGCCGCAGAAGGCCAGGTTCTGAAAGTCGCAGGGGAAGCTGTTGAAGTCTTCGCCTTCGCCGAAACGGCCGAATTTCACGTCCAGCGCGCCGTCGAAGTACTTCTGCTTGACCCACAGCTGCGTCAGCCGCCAGGTTTCGCCACGGCCCCAGACCTCCTGGGCCGAGGTGAAACCGCCGACACGTGGGTCGTTGATGCGGTCGTTGCTGATGTTGTCGCCATGACGCTCGGTGATGGTCAGCTGGAATTCGGTGTCGTGCCAGCCGAGGATCTTTTCCAGGTCGAGGTGGCTACCGAAGGTGAACTGGTCGCTGTAGCGCGCGGTGCGGTCGTGGTCGTAGCCACCCTGCAGGTTGCTGCCCATCTCGCCGGTGTAGCCGAGGGTGAAGTCGTAGCCTTTTTCCAGCAGTTCGCTGCGGGTACCACCCCAGTCGCCGAGCATCCATGGGGAATCGCTGGCGAACATCTCGCTGGCGCCGGTGGGAGTCGCCAGCGCACTGAGGGCAAGGCCGATGTAACAGGTTTTGGGCAGTTGGAGCATGAGATAGCGCTATCTTCTGATTATTGAATAAACGGCAAGCGCATCGAAGGGCGCGCCCTTCAATGGATATGGCAACAAGATGGTTTCGATGAAGCGATTCAGCTTGCGGCGGGGAGGATATAGAGGAAGTTGTAAGAAAAAAAGACAAATTGTCGCACTGGATTGTTGCTTGTCTGGTAACAGTACAGATGATAGGAGGATAAAGGAGGGACCTTGTGGGAGCGGGTTCACCCGCGAATGCGGCGGTGGCCCTGGCATCGCATTCGCGGGTAAACCCGCTCCCACAGGCATCGCGTCAGGTTAGAAGGTGGTACGCAGGCCCACTTCCACGCTGCGCCCCGGCGCCGGGGCGATATCGCGCAGGATCGAGCTGGCATAGCGCACGGTCTGGTCAGTCAGGTTCTCGCCGCGCACAAACGCCAGCCACTGGCTCTGGCCAACTTCGAAGCGGTAGCCAACGCTGGCCCCCAGCGTGGTGTAGCCATCGGTGCTGGTTTCGTTGGCCGGTTTGCGATGCTGCGACGCAGCGTGCTGCACATCGACCCGCGCCTGCCAACGGTCCAGCTCCCAGACCAGGCCGCTGTTCAGGCGCAGCGGGGCGATACGTGGCAGCGGTTCGCCATTGTCGAGGTTCTTCGCCCGGGTGTAGTCACCAGAGAGCTCCAGGGCGAAGCTGCCATAACGGTTCTCGACCAGTTGCCAGCGGTCCTGGGCCTCGATGCCATAGAAGCGCGCCCGCACGCCTTGGTACTGGTACTCCGGGAAACCGTCATGGTCGTGATCGTGGTCGTGGTCATCCTCGCCATGGTCGTGGTCATGCCCCTCGCGGATGTTGCCGGTGCCGATCAGGCCGATGTAGTTGCGGAAGTGGCTGTAGAACACCCCGACACTGCCCTTGTGGGTGCCGTTGTCGAAACGCAGGGCCAGGTCGGCAGAAATGGCTTTTTCCTTGTTCAGGCTGGCATCGCCGACTTCAAAGGCTCCGGTGGCCACGTGGGCACCATTGGCATACAGCTCGTAGAAGGTCGGGGCGCGCTCGGTGTAGCCGAGGTTGGCGGCCAGCGCCCAGATCGGGTCGAGCTGGTACACCGCCCCGGAAGACAGGCTGAAGGCGTTGAAACTGCTGGCGCTGTCGGCGTCGGCGAAGTTCTCGTTGCCTTTGGCATCCGGGTCGACCCGGGTGTGCTCCATGCGTGCGCCCAGGCTCAGGTTCAGGCGCTCGGTGGCTTGCCACTGTTCCAGCATGAACAGCGCCAGGCTATCGGTGTCGGTGTGCGGGACGAAGGCTTCCTCGCCCAAGGCGGAGAATTCGTTGCGGCTGACCTGCGCACCGATCACGCCTTCTACCGGCCCGAGCGGTTGGTGGCGGGCTTCGATACGTGCTTCATAGCCCTTGTTCCTGAAGGTTGTGTGAACCTCGCCTTCTTCGATTTCACGGTGCTCGTAGTCGGTGTAGCCGGCATCGACCTTGACCGAAGTGAACGGGCCTTGCAGATCGTGCAGTTCGGAGGCGAAGGCGTAATGGTCCTGCTTCATGTCCAGGCGCACACCTGGCTCGGCTACCGAGCCATAGTTGCTGTCGTAGCGGCTGTACGACAGGCCGGCGTAACCGTGGTCCCAATGGTAGGCGCCACCCACGGCGCCACCGTCCTGGCGACCGTCGCTGTTTTCCAGGCGGTGCTCGCTGCCGGGTTCGTCGGCATCGCGCACCTTGGAACTGCGCGCGTAACCGGGGATGCGCAGGTCGTTGAACTGGCGGCTGTTGGCATCCAGGTGCAGGGCAAAGGCACCGTTGCCGGCTTCCAGCTTGCCAGCACTGCTGCGGGTGGTATCGGCGCCGCCGTAGCGCAGTTCACCGGCACCTTGGATGCCCTCGATGGGGGTATCCGGGATGCGATTGTCGAAGGTGTTGACCACGCCGCCGATGGCGTTGCCGCCGTAGAGCAGGGCAGCGGGGCCACGGACGATCTCGATGCGGTCGACGGTCACCGGGTCCAGCGGCACGGCGTGGTCGTAGGACAGCGATGAAGCATCCAGGGCGCCGACGCCATTGCGCAGGATGCGAATGCGGTCGCCATCCAGGCCACGGATTACCGGGCGACTGGCGCCAGGGCCGAACCAGGTGGAAGCGACCCCCGGCTGCTTGTTCAGGGTTTCACCGAGGCTGCCGTGCTGCTGTTGCAGCAGGTTGTCGCCATCGAGCACGGTGCTGGGGGCGGCCAGCTGGCTGTTGCCCAAAGGGTTGGCGGTGATGACCTGGGGTTCGAGTTCCACAGCGTGGCTGGGTGATGCGGCCAGCCACAGTGCGACGGCGAGAGGAGAGAGGCGAAGCGGTGTGTACAGCATGGGGATGGGGCGTTCCTTGGCAGATGCTTTTGTATTGTTACAATATAACATCTCTATTTCAGCACAGAGGTTTTGCGCCTGGCCAGCGGTTTTTCTGTCGACTCATCTGATCCCACCCACCACTACACTCGTGTAAGGTGCGCATCTTTCCTACGGAGCACTGGCATGAGCACGGCCCAACACAACGCGCTGCACGGCAAGACCCTCGAACAGATCCTCACCGAGCTGGTTGCGCACTACCAATGGCAGGGCCTGGCCGAGCGCATCGATGTGCGCTGCTTCAAGAGCAACCCGACCATCAAGTCGAGCCTGACTTTCTTGCGCAAGACGCCGTGGGCACGGGAAAAGGTCGAGCAGTTGTACGTGAAGCTGCAGCGCCAGGCCTGACATGCCGCGCCGTCCCTGGCTGACCGGCATGGCCGTGCTGGGCTGGTTCGGCCTGGCCGTGCAGGTGTACCTGGTGCTGTTGGCGCGTTGGCAGGAGCAGGCCAGCCTGGTGGGTGGCCTGATCAATGTGTTCGGGTATTTCACCGTGTTGACCAATACCCTGGTGGCAACGGTGCTCAGTTATGCGGCATTCGGCCGGGAAGGCCGTGCCAAGCGTTTTTTCCTGTCGCCTTCAGTGAGTTCCGCGGTGGCCGCCAGCATCGTGCTGGTGGCATTGGCCTACAGCGTGCTGTTGCGTCACTTGTGGCAACCGCAGGGCTGGCAATGGCTGGCCGACGAGCTGATGCATGATGTGATGCCCGTGCTATATGCCTTGTATTGGTGGTGCGAGGTGCCCAAGGGCAGGTTGCGCCTATGGCAGTTGCCGGTCTGGGCGGTGTATCCGGCAACGTATTTTGCCTACGCGTTGTGGCGGGGGAGCGAGATTGGCGTATATGCCTACCCGTTCATCGATGTGGCGAGCCTGGGGTATGGGCAGGTGATGCTCAATGCCCTGGGGGTGTTGGCGGGGTTCTGGGGAATCGGGCTGGTGCTGCTGGGGCTGGATCGGTGGCGCCCCATTCGCGGGTAAACCCGCTCCCACAAGTACTGCGCTGCCCTCAGGAACAGCGCCGCCCTTGTGGGAGCGGGTTTACCCGCGAAGAGGCCGGGGCAGCAATAAACAATCATTCGTCGTCCGCAGTCCCGTCGGCACGCCAGTACGCTACAGCCTTCAGCGCATCTTCAGGCACCCCTTTCTCCAGCAACAGTGCCTTGGCCTGGCGGGACAGGGCTTTTTCCAGTGCCACCCAGGCGTATAACCGGCCTTGCGGCAAGGTCAGGTTTTTCACCAGCGCCAGCAAGTCTTCCTGTTGGCGACGTACCCAGATCACCTCCACCTGCGCCTTGCTCGGCAGCGGCTGGCGTTCCTGCTCGTCTTCGATCTGGATAACCGCCAGCACCTGGCGCCCCGCAGGCAACTCCTCCAGGCGGCGGCCAATGGCCGGAATGGCAGTTTCGTCGCCGATCAGCAGATAGCTGTCGAAGATGTCCGGCACCACCATCGAAGCCCGCGGCCCGGCGATGTCCAGAGTTTGCCCGGGTGCCGCCTGCGCGGCCCAGGTGGAGGCAGGGCCATCGCCGTGCAGCACGAAGTCGATGTCCAGCTCATTGGCCACCAGGTCGATGCGCCGTGGCGTGTATTCGCGCATGGTAGGCCGTGCGCCACCCTCTCGGCCCAGGTTGCGAGCCTCGATGGCTTGCTGTTGCTCCGGTGTTTCGGCGAACAGCAGCTTGATATGGTCGTCGCTGCCCACGCTGGTGAAGCCTTGCAGCTCGGCGCCCCCGAGGGTGATGCGGCGCATGCGCGGGGTCAGTTCGGTGACCCGCAGCACCTGCAGGCGGCGTTGGCGGATTTCGTGGTTCACGCGGTGAATGGTGTCACTCATGGGGTGTCTCCCTGACAGGTTCGGCCGGCCCAGAGGCGATGGCCTTGGCGGTATGGTTGAGCAGGTCGCGAACCCGCTCGATTTCTTCCGGTGTCCACCGGCCGCTATGCATGTGCAGCGCGTGGCGCAGGTTGCCGACCGCTTCATGAATTTCTGGTGGGCGGTCGTGGCCGCGCAGGGCGCGCTTGCTGACTTCGATGCGCATGCGCACGCCGTCCAGCGCAACCGCCTGTTCGGCAAGGGCGGTGCGGCCGGCTTCGGTGATGGCATAGAGGCGTTTGCTGCCCTGCACCTGGCCGCTGATCAGCTCGGCCTCTTCGAGGAAGTTGAGGGTGGGGTAGATCACCCCGGGGCTTGGGCTGTAGCTGCCGTCGAACAGGTTTTCGATCTGGCGGATCAGGTCGTAGCCGTGGCCTGGCTGTTCGGCGAGCAGGGCCAGCATCAGCAGCTTGAGGTCGCCGGGGGCAAAGACGCGTGGTCCGCGCTCGCCACGGCCGGGGCGCCGTTCGAAGGGGTCATGAGGGGTGTGTTCGCGCATGGGGGCAGGGCTCCGTCGTTTGCGATATATCGTAAGATATTACTCAAGATATATCTAAAGACAAGCCTTTAATTGCAGATGATTATCATCTAGTTGTTCGATGTATCCCCTTGCGGCGTGGTTGTATGCACGGCCACCTGCGGCGCTTTGCACTCATTCGGATTGCCCGGCTGCAGGTACGGCATGAGGATCGGTGCCATGCCCTTGAGTACCTGCACTGGCAGCGCCGAGGTGAACTTGAAGGCCTCTGCCGAGCGCCCCGGCACGAACGCGGTCAAGGTACCGAAGTGGTTGTCGCCCAGGAAGAACACGAAAGTGGCGGTACGGTTCAGCGAGCGCGAGCCGATCAGCCGGCCCCCAGCCCCAAAGCTTTCGATGCGGTTGTCACCGGTGCCGGTCTTGCCGCCCATCACCAATGGTGTACCGTCCTGCAGCTTGAAACTGCCGGAAATACGCCGCGCAGTGCCCGCATCCACCACCTGCGACATGGCGCCCTTGAGGGCGCGCGCCACTTCGACCGGCAGTATCCGCACACCCCGGTCCGGGTCAGTGACCAGCTTGGTCTCGTAGGGCGTGTTGGCCGCGAAGTGCAGTGTGTCGATGCGCAAGGTCGGCAGGCGCACGCCGTCGTTCTGGATGATGCCGACCAGCTCGGAAAGGGCGGCAGGTCGATCCCCCGAGCTACCGATGGCGGTGGCCAGCGAGGGTACCAGGTGGTCGAACGGATAGCCCACGCGCTTCCAGCGCTGGTGAATGTCGAGGAACGCTTCGATCTCCACCATGGTGCGAATGCGGCTGTCACGGGCGCCCTGATGGCGGCTCTTGAACAGCCAGCCGTATACCTCCTGGCGCTCGAAGCGGCTGGCATTGACCATTTCGGTCAAGGTCGAACCTGGGTTCTTCAGCAGGTAACCGAGCAGCCACAAGTCCAGCGGGTGGACCTTGGCGATATAACCCTGATCGGGCAGGTCGTATTTGCCCGGGCCATAGGCGTCGTACATCTCCGACAGGCGGCCATCGGTCAGTTTGCCCAGCACGATCTTGTCACCCTTGAGGTGGGCACGGACAAACGCGTTGAAGGTTTCCTGGCCTGCCTCGGGGAACAGGTAGCGGTGTACGGCCGCCAACCGTTGCGGGGTCACGCGCATACTGTCGAGGAAGGTGTCCAGGCGCTGCTGCGAGGTCTTGCGCTGGTATTTCTTCCAGAAGCGCATCAGGTAGTTGGTGCCTTCCTTGTCGGCGAAACGGGCCAGGTACTCCTGGCGGCGCGGGTCGGAGTCGTCCTTGAGCAGCGGCACGCGGTTGTACGGCTGCTGGTAGGTCACGTAGCGCACCAGGTCGCGCATCAGGCGGATGAACGGCAGGTTGATCGATTCGCGCAATGCATCCTTGAGGGTTGGGTTGCGGCTGTTGTCTTCCTTGCGGAAGTTGTTGAACACATGCATGCCGCCGCCGGTGAAGAAGGCTTCGCCGGTGTTGGCTGAATACTTGCGCTCCAACGCGGCATCGAGCATGGCGTCCAGGCTCTGGTTCTTGCTGTTTTGTGCCAGCCATTCCAGCGACCACTGGCTGATGCGGTCGAGTTCGGCGACTTCGACTTTCTTCAACTCGGCGGCAGGTTTGCCAGCGTATTTGTCGTGCAGCTCGGCGATGATTTCCAGGTAGGTGGTGAGCACCCGCAACTTGGCGGTGGAACCCAGTTCCAGCTTGCTGCCTTCGTTGATGTCGAAGGGCTGGTCGGTGCTGTCGGTCTGCACCCGTACCCGTGAGCCGTCGGCGGTGCGCTCGAACAAGGTGAAGCTGTAGCTCACCTGGTCGGTGGTCTTGGCGGTGAGCAGGCGTTCGCCGATCAGGCCGATCTGCGCCGCGAATTCAGGGTCGGCAAGGTTTTTCAGGTACTGGCTGACCTGCAGTTGCAGGTCGGACTGCAGGGTACTGGTGGCGGACACGTCGAGCCGGTCGAGGTCGTACAGCGGGCGATTGAGCATGGCCGCCAGGCGGTTGCGTGCCAGGCTGATGCCCTTGTTGGTGACGATCGGCACGATGGTCGGTTGCGCCACCCAATCGCGATATACCGCCTTGCTGGCCAGTGCCGCGTCGGCCAGTGGCTGCTCGATGACCTTGTTGGCGGCCAGCACACGGATGTGCGCATCGGTCAGTTCGGCCAGTTCGAGCCGACCCTTGGACAGGTAGTGCGAGGGCCGGCGCTGGGCAATCATCAGCGACAGCACCTGCCGCAGGGCCAGGCCGCGTGCGGCCATGCTTTCGGGGTCGCTGGCGGTGGAATTCAGGGTCTGGTTGACCTGGTCGAAATCGGCGCCGTACCACACCCGCAGGCCTTCGGCCATGCCATGCACTTCGCCATGCCCGGGCACTGCCGACAGCGGCACGCTGTTCAGGTAGTCCCGCACGATGCGCTGGCGTGCCTCGGTAGTGTCGGGGCCGCCCTGGTAGGCGCGCACGCTGGCGGAAATCATCTGGCGGATCTTCTCGGCGCCCGAAACGGTCAGGCCGTCCGGTGAATGGCGGTACTTTTCCAGTTGCGTGGCCAGGGTGCTGCCGCCAGCGGACTGGCCGGGCAGGGCCAGGTATTTGGCCACCTGGCTGTAGGCGGCCTTGGCGAAGCGCGGCCAGTCCACGGCCGGGTTGTTTCGCGGGTCCTTGGTGTCGAGCAGGTCGCGGTTCTCGATGAATAGCAGGCTGTTGACGATCACCGGCGGGATCGCAGCGAAGTCCGGGTACAGGTGTTGTGGGTAGTTGTACTGGTACAGTACGTCGCCGCGGCAGTCGGTGATCGACAGGCCTGCCTGGATTTTCTCGATATAGGGGGCGAACAGCCCATGATCGACGTAGTTCATCAACGCCGGCGAGAACCTCACTTGTTCGCTGATCAGGTAGTCGCGCTTGAGCAGGCGCGGCAGGAATTCGCTCAGGGCGCTGTAGCCCAGGCGTTTGTCGAACGGCCCTTCGCCAGGGTAGACGATGGCATCGCTGGGGCCTGGTTGCAGCGAATAGGTGAGAGTGCTGGCCAGCTTGCTGAATTCCCGTGACTGCAGGTTGGAGGTGCGGAATTCGTCATACGCAGCGAAGCCGATGGCCACCAGCGCCACCAGCAGGATAAGGATGATCAGCCGCCACCATAGCCGACGCTGACGGGGGGATTTGGGTTGTGGCGTCTCGGCCGGAGGTATCTCGGGTGCTTCCGTTCTGCTTGGTTCCGATTGCCACAGTGCGCCCATAGTCTTCAATCCGGCCAGGTATTTTCGTCTTGCTTGTCTGAAGCTTAGACGTTGAGCGGGTCAGGTGAAAAATTTGTAAGAGACGGCGAAAAGTGGCGTAGGGCTATGCGGCTTTGGTGTGGGTTTCTTGATACGGCGATGTTGCTATGGTGGCCGGGCGATTTTGGGTCCGCTTCGCGCCCCAGAAATCTAGCTGAATTTTCCTGTTTATACAGCGAAAATCCCTACAACGGTCTTCCTATACTGCTCGCCCCCTTCGCCTTGCCGGGCGCTCTATTCCGGCACACGGGCCGGCCCACGAGGCCAGCCCGGCAAGCCAACGCTTCGCCTATCGGCGTGGCCGGTGCTGCACGAAGGTCAAATCCAATAACAAAATGAGGTTGTATTGCTATGCCAGTCGGCAACCATCCTGCCCACGGCCAGGCCACTGAAGGCGGCCCGCTCAAGCGCGAACTGGGCGAACGGCACATCCGCCTGATGGCGCTGGGCGCCTGTATCGGTGTCGGTCTTTTCCTCGGTTCGGCCAAGGCCATCGAAATGGCCGGCCCCGCTATCATGCTGTCCTACATCATCGGCGGCCTGGCCATTCTGGTGATCATGCGCGCCCTTGGCGAAATGGCCGTGCACAACCCTGTCGCCGGCTCGTTCAGCCGTTATGCCCAGGACTATCTCGGCCCGCTGGCGGGCTTTCTTACTGGCTGGAACTACTGGTTCCTGTGGCTGGTGACCTGCGTTGCCGAAATCACTGCGGTGGCCATCTACATGGGCATCTGGTTCCCCGACGTACCGCGCTGGATCTGGGCCCTGGCGGCGCTGGGCAGCATGGGTGCGGTCAACCTGGTGGCCGTCAAGGCCTTTGGTGAGTTCGAGTTCTGGTTCGCCCTGATCAAGATCGTTACCATCATTGCCATGGTCCTTGGCGGCATCGGCATCATTGCCTTTGGCTTCGGCAATGACGGTGTGGCAATGGGTATCTCCAACCTGTGGAGCAACGGCGGCTTCATGCCCAATGGCGTGACCGGCGTGCTGATGTCGCTGCAGATGGTGATGTTCGCCTACCTGGGCGTGGAAATGATCGGCCTGACCGCTGGTGAAGCACGCAACCCGCAAAAGACCATCCCGCAGGCCATCGGCTCGGTGTTCTGGCGCATCCTGTTGTTCTATGTCGGTGCGCTGTTCGTGATTCTGTCGATCTACCCGTGGAACGAAATCGGCAGCCAGGGCAGCCCGTTCGTCATGACCTTCGAGCGCCTGGGCATCAAGACCGCCGCCGGCATCATCAACTTCGTGGTCATCACTGCAGCGCTGTCGTCGTGCAACGGCGGCATCTTCAGCACCGGGCGCATGCTCTACAGCCTGGCGCAGAACGGCCAGGCCCCGGCGGCCTTCGCCCGCACTTCGAAGAACGGCGTGCCGCGCAACGCGCTGCTGCTGTCCATCGGCGCGCTGCTGCTGGGCGTGTTGGCCAACTACCTGGTGCCGGAGAAGGTCTTCGTATGGGTTACTTCGATCGCCACCTTCGGCGCGATCTGGACCTGGGTGATGATCCTGCTGGCGCAGCTGAAGTTCCGCGCCGGCCTCTGCACTGCCGAACGCAAGGCACTGAAGTACCGCATGTGGCTGTGGCCGCTGAGCTCGTACCTGGCGCTGGCCTTCCTGGTGCTGGTGGTCGGCCTGATGGCGTACTTCGAGGATACCCGCGTGGCGCTGTACATCGGCCCGGCGTTCCTGGTGTTGCTGACGGTGCTGTACTACGCGTTCCGCCTGGCGCCGAAAGAGGCGCAGGGTGTGGCGAGCACTGCTTCCTGATCTGAAATTGCCGGGGCTGCTGCGCAGCCCTATCGCGACACAAGGCCGCTCCTACAGGCGACCGCGACAGCAGCATGGGTCGCGATTTCCTGTAGGAGCGGCCTTGTGTCGCGAAAGGGCTGCGTAGCAGCCCCCAGGGTTCTATCAGGCTGCCACTTCGCTGTTCGGTTCGAAGCTGTCCGCCCGCGCCAGCTGCCACATGCGCGAATAGAACTGGCCATTAACCTCGCCAGTCAGCAGCTCACCCGGCTTCAAGAACACATGCATCTGCGAGAACAGCTTGATCTCGGTGGCCGAGATGCGTCGCACCAGATGCTTGGCTTCCAGCTGCGCCGGGTGTTCCAGCCCCGCAGCAGCCAGCATTTCGGCCAAGGCTCGCAAGGTATTGTGGTGGAAGTTCAACACCCGCTGGGCTTTGTCCGGCACCACCAGCGCACGCTGGCGCAGTGGATCTTGCGTGGCTACACCGGTCGGGCACTTGTTGGTGTGGCAGCTCTGCGACTGGATGCAACCGATGGCGAACATGAAGCCGCGCGCCGAGTTGGCCCAATCAGCGCCAATGGCCAGCACGCTGGCAATGTCGAAGGCGCTGACGATCTTGCCGCTGGCGCCAAGCTTGATCTTGTCACGCAGGTTCAGGCCGACCAGGGTGTTGTGCACGAACAGCAGCCCTTCGCGCAGTGGTACGCCAATGTGGTCGGTGAACTCCACCGGTGCCGCGCCGGTGCCACCTTCCTTGCCGTCGACGACGATGAAGTCGGGCAGGATGCCGGTTTCCAGCATGGCCTTGGCGATGCCCATGAACTCCCACGGGTGGCCCAGGCAGAACTTGAAGCCTACCGGTTTGCCACCAGACAGTTCACGCAGCTGGGCAATGAACTGCATCATCTCGATGGGGGTGGAGAAGGCGCTGTGGCGTGACGGCGAGATACAGTCTTCGCCCATCAGCACGCCACGGGTTTCGGCAATTTCCCGGGTCACCTTGTGCTTGGGCAGGATGCCGCCATGGCCGGGCTTGGCGCCCTGGCTCATCTTGATTTCGATCATCCGCACCTGCGGGCTGCGTGCCTGGGCGGCGAAGCGTTCGGGGTCGAAGCGCCCGTCCGGCGTGCGGCAGCCGAAATAGCCGCTGCCCAGTTCCCAGACCAGGTCGCCGCCATGCTCGCGATGGTAGGGGCTGATGCTGCCCTCGCCGGTGTCATGGTGGAAATTGCCCAGCTTGGCGCCTTGGTTGAGGGCGCGGATGGCGTTGGCGCTGAGTGAGCCAAAGCTCATCGCCGATATGTTGAAGATCGACGCCGAGTATGGCTGGCTGCACTGCGGCCCACCGACGATGACCCGGAAACTTGCCGGGTCGGCCAAAGACGCCGGGCGCATGGAGTGGCCGATGAATTCGAAGCCGGACTCGTACACATCGATCAGGGTGCCGAAGGGTTTGTCCGAGGCTTCATTCTTCGCCCGGGCATACACCAGCGAGCGCTGGGCGCGGGAGAATGGCAGGGCGTCGCTGTCTGCCTCCAGCAGGTACTGGCGGATTTCCGGGCGAATGGCTTCGACCAGGTAGCGGATGTTGCCCAGGATCGGGTAATTACGGCGTACCGCGTGGCGCTGCTGCAACAGGTCGAAAAGGCCGATCAGGCTGAGGATGGCGGTGCTCAGGGTGAACGGCCACAACCATTCGTGGTGGGTGAAGGGCAGGCTTGCCAAGGTGAACAGTACACAGGCGGCGAAGAAGGCATAGCGACTGAGAAGTGACAGGCTCATACAGGGTCCTTGCGATGGCGCGGTCAGGCTCAGGGCCTGGGGCAAACCCCGACCATAGCCCGGTTTGGGCGGTGCTGAAAATGAAATTCGGGGTAGCGAAAATCATTCTCGCAGAGACCTGGCAACGGTCTTCAGGCCAACGCGGGCTTTTGTAGGAGCAGCCTTGTGCTGCGAAGAGGCCAGCAGGGATACAGATTGTCTTCGGCAATAATGGCCTCTTCGCAGCACAAGGCTGCTCCTACAGGGCCTGTGCATGCCGTGAAGGCATTCAGAAAGTGTCGCGCAGTAGCTTCTGCCGCCAGCTTTCCTGCTCTTGTGCCGGCGCTTCGACCAGGTACGAATAGTGCCCGGCCACCCGCACCGCCACCGGCACTCCGTCGCGATACAACAAACGGTTGCCACTCACCGCTGGCACTTTCGCCCCCGGCAGCAACGACCCGACCAGGTTCAGCGGGTCACTGGCACTTACCACCACCAATGCCCCGTCCAATTCACGCCGCCGCACCTGCCGCAGCAGCCCCACCGCCTCCGGCAAGGCGAATTGTTCGCCGGCGAGCCCGGCAATGAAGCGCCCGCCACGAATCTCGCCACGCGCTTCCAGCCTGTGATAGCAGCGCAGCAGTTCACGCCAGGGCGGCAGCACATCGCTTTCACGCTCCAGCAGGCGCCAGCACACCACGCCATAGCGCCGAAGCAGGGCCCGGGCGATGTGCTCCAGGCGCTGGCTGTCGTCTACAGTGCCCCTGCGCAGCAAGGCCCAGCGCCCGGCATGGGACATGCTGCTGGACAGCGGCGGGTGGCCGCGTCGGCTGTTGCGCGATGTGCGTTTCGCCGCCGGGGTGATCAGGCTGCGCAGGCCGGTGAAGCTGTCGGCTCCCACCAGGCCTGCGCCTACCAGTTCCTGCAAGGCCGTTTCCAACTCGCTGGGCAGCAGGTGGGCGTCGTGTGCCAGCTCGTCGAAGAACAGCGCGCCATGTGCGTTCAGCACCTGGTGGACGCGTTGCGCCCGTGCGCCGAGGCTATCCACCGCAGGCACGGGGGCCAGGCTGCGCCACAGGCCAAGGTGCTCGCGCGGCAGCAGTACCAGCGGTGTGCTCGACAGGGTGTTGCTCGACACCGTCGCCGCCAGCCGGCTCCAGGCGAACTGCCCGCTACGGCACGCATCGTCGAGCCAGTGCGGGCTGTAGTCCTTGATACGTGCCGGCAGCAGTTCGGCTTCCCAGGCTCCGGCGGCACTCGGGAACCCTTGCAACTGGCCAAGGACCTCAGCCACCGCTTGCGGGCCACGCAGGTGTGTGTCGTTGGCCAGGTGCTGCCAGTCGAACAGAAAGCGCATGAAGTCCTGCAGGCTGACCGGCTCGATCTCCCGGCGCAGGCGTTTGACCGTGTAGCGATGGATGCGTGCCAGCAAATGGCGCTCGCACCATTGCAGTTCGCTTGCGCCAGGGCTGAAATGCCCACGCAGCACATAGCCTTCGGCCTCCAGGCGGGCCAAGGCCTGTTCGATGGCCTGCGGCGGCTTGCCAAGTGCTGCCGCAATCTGCGCGCGGGTCAGCGGGCCATGGCCGCTCAGGCGGGCTCGTAACAGTTCGACCAGCGCAACGTCCGGCTCGATGACCTGATCGAAGCCAGGCAGTACCTGCAACGCAGGTTCCAGCCGGGAGCCGGGGTACAGTGCCTGCAGCAGGCTCAACCGCTCACGCGCCAGCCACAGCTTTTCATCCACCAGGCGCAGGGCCCGGCCGGCCTTGGCCAACTGCCTGAGCAGCAGCTCCCAGCTGGCATTGCCCTGCACTTCGTCCTGGCTGATGGCACCCAGGCCCATCAACGCTTCATGCATTTCGTCGGCGTTGCCCGGCTGCGGCCAGGCCTCGGCCGCGACGGCGGCAATGGCATCGGCGTCCAGCGCGCCCAGGTCGTCGCCGTTCTGCACCTCGCTCCAGCGCCGGTTGAGCACTGCCTGAGTGCGCCGTTCTTCCAGTGGTGCGTCATCCAGGAAGGCATAAGGCCGTGCGTTGAGGATGGCCGACGCCAGCGGCGAAGGGGCGGGCAGGTCGCGGCACAGCAGGCGCACTGCGCCGCTTTCCATACGCCGCAACAGCGCCAGCCAGCCTTCGCTGTCCATGGCCTCGTGCAGGCAGTCGTCGAGGGTTTGCTCGACCAGCGGATGATCGGGAATCTGCCGCTCGCCGACGATGTTCTCCAGGCAGGCGATCTGCTCGGGGAATACGGCGGCAATCAGGTCTTCGCTCTTCATCCGCTGGATCTGTGGCGCCACCTTGCGTCCGCCGACAAAGCGCGGCAGGGCCATGGTCACGCCGGCATTCCAGCGCCAGCGCACGCCAAACAGCGGCGCATCGAGCAGCGCCTGGACCAGGATCGGCTCGGCGCTGCGGCTATTCAGGTAACGCCACACGTCGTCCAGTTCGAAACTGTGGCTGGAGGACAGCGACAGCACGATGGCGTCCTCGCTGGCCGCCGCCTGCAACTCGAAGTTGAAGGTGCGGCAGAAGCGCTTGCGCAGGGCCAGCCCCCAGGCGCGGTTGATACGGCTGCCGTAGGGTGAATGGATGATCAGCTGGGTACCGCCGGACTCATCGAAGAAGCGCTCCATCACCAGCGTGTCCTGCGAGGGCAGGGCGCCGAGCACTTCGCGGGTGCGGGCCAGGTAGTCGAGCAACTGGCTGGCGGCGTCTTCGCCCAGTTCGAAGGTACCCTGCAACCATGCCAGCACCTCGGCCTGGTCGTTGTCAGCCAGCTGTTGGTCGATCTGCGCCTGCAGCCGGGCCACCGCGGCAGACAGCTCGTCGCTGCGCCCCGGCGCCTCGCCCAGCCAGAACGGGATGGTCGGTGGCAGGCCATGGGCATCCTCCACCCGCACCCGGCCTGGTTCGACCCGCAGGATGCGATAGGAGGCATTGCCCAGCTGGAAGATATCGCCGGCGATGCTTTCCACGGCAAAGTCTTCGTTGACGCTGCCGATGTTCAGCGCCTGCGGTTCGAGCAGCACGGCGTAGTCGGCGTTGTCGGGGATGGTGCCGCCGCTGGTCAGCGCGGTCAGTTGGCTGCCACGACGGCCACGCAGGGTGCCGCTCACCGCATCGCGGTGCAGGTAGGCACTGCGCACGCCCTGGCGGCCGTTGTAGCCCTCGGCGAGCATGCGCAGCAGCGCCTGGTAATGTTGCTGGTCGAGTTCGGCGTAGGGCGTGGCCTGGCGCAGGCAGTCGAACAGGGCCTGTTCGTGCCAGGGCTGGTTGCTGGCCTCGGCTACGATCTGCTGGGCCAGCACATCCAGCGGCGCCCGAGGAATGTGCAGTTCGTCCAGCTCGCCCCGGCGTATGCAGTCGAGCAGGGCCACGCATTCGATCAGGTCATCGCGCGAAGTCGGGAACAGACGCCCCTTGGGCACGCCATCGACCTGGTGGCCAGCGCGGCCGACCCGCTGCAGCAAGGCCGCGATCGAACCTGGCGAAGCGATCTGGCAGACCAGCTCGATGTCGCCGATATCGATGCCCAGCTCCAGCGACGCAGTGGCCACCAGCACCTGCAACTGGCCGTTTTTCAGGCGTTGTTCGGCATCCAGGCGCAGTTCCTTGGCCAGGCTGCCGTGATGCGCGGCAACCGCCTCTTTCCCCAGGCGGTCGCTGAGGTGGCGGGTGATGCGCTCGGCCAGGCGCCGGGTGTTGACGAACACCAGGGTGGTGCGGTGTTCGCGCGCCAGGGTGGCCAGGCGGTCATAGACCAGGCCCCAGACATCGGTAGCCATCACTGCACCCAGCGGCACTGGCGGCACCTCGATGGCCAGGTCGCGCTGCCGAGCATGGCCGACATCGACGATTGCGCAGGGACGGTCGTTGCCGACCAGGAATTGCGCCACTCGCTCGACCGGGCGTTGCGTGGCCGACAGGCCGATACGCCGCAATGGCCGGTTGCACAGGGCCTGCAGGCGCTCCAGGGTCAGTGCCAGGTGGGCGCCGCGCTTGTTGCCGGCCAAGGCATGGATTTCGTCGACGATCACCGTGTGCACGCTGGCCAGGCCTTCACGGCCCGAAGCCGAGCCCATCAGCACGTAGAGCGATTCGGGTGTGGTCACCAGGATGTGCGGCGCCAGCTTGCGCATGGCGGCACGCTCCTTCTGTGGGGTGTCGCCGCTGCGCACGGCCGTGGTGATGCGCGGGGCGTTCAGGCCCTGGTCCGCCAGGGCCTGGCTGATGCCTTCCAGCGGCGCCTGCAGGTTCAGACGGATGTCGTTGGACAACGCCTTGAGTGGCGAAACATAGACCACCTGGGTTCGTGCGGGCAGTTCGCCCTGATGCTCCAGGCCCTGGCGAAACAGTTCGTCGAGCACGGCAAGGAACGCGCTGAGGGTCTTGCCCGAACCGGTCGGCGCGGCCAGCAGCATCGACTGGCCGGCATGGATCAACGGCCACGCCTGGGCCTGGGCATCGGTCACCGTGGCGAAGTGGCGACGGAACCAGGTGCGCACGGCGGGGTGGAACAGCTCGAGCACCGGGTGGTGTTTGGCGGGCAGGTTCATGTGTTGGTTATGGAGGGTGTGGGGCGGGTTGGCAAGGGGCCGTTCGTCTGTGAAATAAGCTTTGACCTGTGCTGGCCTCTTCGCGGGTAAACCCGCTCCCACAGGTACAGCGCCGCTCTCTGGCCCTGTGGGTGCACCTGTGGGAGCGGGCGCGCCCGCGAAGAGGCCGGCACAGGAAACACCGGCCTTGTCAGGCCAATGACCCCCATGGGATCCTCCCCGGCCATTGTTTCAGGTGAGCCCACCCATGCCCAACACCATCCGCATCGCCGCCGCCCTGTTGATCGACCCCCAAGGCCGCACCCTGCTGGTACGCAAACGCGGCACCCAGGCCTTCATGCAGCCCGGCGGCAAGATCGATGCTGGCGAAACCCCGGTGCAGGCGCTGGTGCGCGAGCTGCATGAGGAACTGGGCCTGCACATTGACCCGGCCCAGGCCGTGCACCTGGGCCAGTTCAGTGCCCCGGCCGCCAACGAGCCAGGCTTCGAGGTACAGGCCGAACTGTTTCGTGTCGACAGCGCCGCAGCCGTGCTGCCGGCCGCGGAGATAGAGGAGGTGGTGTGGCTGGCCGCTGACCAGGTACCCGCCATGCAGCTGGCGCCCCTGACCCGCGACCTGATCCTGCCGCTTTACCGCCAGGCCGTCAGCGCACCGCACTGACGCCATCGAGGGTGGCGAACGAGGTGTCCTTGGCCGTCAGCAGGAAGTCGCGCATGTATGGCGCATCGAGCATGTCGGTGCGCACGGCGGCATAAAGCGTGGCGAACAGGCCTTTCTCACCCAGGCGCTTGCCCTTCACATACCCGCGCGAACTGTACTCGTGCAGCGCCCAGTGCGGCATGCCGCACACGCCACGGCCGCTGGCCACCAGTTGCATCATCATCACCGTCAGCTCCGAGGTGCGCACGGCAGCGGGCTCGATGTCGGCCGGTTCCAGGAAGCGGGTGAAGATGTCCAGGCGGTCGCGCTCCACCGGGTAGGTGATCAGGGTCTGGTCGAGCAGGTCCTGCGGCACGATGTAGGGCTTGCTGGCCAACGGATGCTGGTTGGCCACCGCCAGCATCGCCTCGTAGGTGAACAGCGGCACGTAGGTGATGCCCGCCAGGTCCAGCGGGTCGGAAGTCACTACCAGGTCGAGGTCGCCGCGGGCCAAGGCCGGCAGTGGGGCGAAGGCAAAGCCGGAGGCCAGGTCCAGCTCCACCTCCGGCCAGGCGTCACGGAACTGGTCGATGGTCGGCATCAGCCATTGGAAACAACTGTGGCATTCGATGGCCATGTGCAGGCGCCCGGCGGTGCCGCCGGCCAGGCGCGCGATGTCACGTTCGGCGCCGCGCAGCAGCGGCAGGGTGGCATCGGCCAGCTGCAGCAGGCGCAAACCGGCACTGGTGAAGCGGATCGGCTTGGTCTTGCGCACGAACAGCGGCAGGCCCAGGCGTTCTTCCAGCTCCTTGAACTGGTGTGACAGCGCCGACTGGGTAAGGTGCAGGCGCTCGGCGGCCTCTACCAGGCTGTCGGCCTCGCGCAGGGCATGAAGGGTTTTCAGGTGACGGATCTCCAGCACAGCTGACTCCGGTGTGTGGACTTGAGGAAACAGGGAATGAGTTGAGTTTCCCTCATGTTGCCGTGCCTGTCGACTGGGCGTTCGGCCGCACCGCCTGGCGGGAGTCATCAAACTGTCACCGAACTGTGGCAGCGCGCCCGAACAGAATTCATCAGACTCGCGTTCTACTGGGGATCTGCATTCTGGTGTTTCTTTCATGCGGGCTTTTTGGCTTTTTCTTTTCTTTGTATTCGGCGTTCCTGCGGGTTTTGCTGAACAGCGTTGTGACGCCCACGTGCCGGTGCAGCGTGCCGAACTGGGCGCGGTCAGCCTGGTGTACCAGAGCGTCGGCGCGCCACGCGACCCGGTCTTGCTACTGGTGATGGGCCTGGGCGGGCAGTTGATTCACTGGCCGGACGATGTGGTCGAGGCGTTGTGCCGACAGGGCTTTCGGGTGATCCGCTATGACAACCGCGATGTCGGGCTGTCGCGCTGGAACCAGGTGCCGCCGTCGGCCAACCTGACGGTCGAACTGCTGCGCTACAAGCTGGGCCTGCCGATGGCGGCGCCGTACACGCTGACCGACATGGCGGATGATGGCGTGCACCTGATGGATGCATTGGGTGTGCGCCAGTTTCATGTATTGGGTGTGAGCATGGGCGGCATGATTGCTCAGCACCTGGCTGCAATGGCGCCCGAGCGGGTGCGCAGCCTGACCTTGGTCATGTCCAGTTCAGGGGCGGCGGGGCTGCCAGCGCCGGCCCCGGCGCTGGTGCAGTTGCTGGCCCGGCGCAGCGCACCGAACCGCGAAGTGGCCATCGAGCAACAGGCCGACCTGCTGGCTGCGCTGGGTAGCCCCGACGTGCGTGACGACCGTGCGGCGTTGCTGCAGCAGGCGGCGGTGGCCTATGACCGGGCGTTCAACCCTGACGGGGCCAAGCGCCAGATCATGGCGATACTGGCCGAGCCGAGCCGGGTTGAGCTATTGAACCAGCTGAGGGTGCCGACATTGGTGGTGCACGGCACGGCCGACCCTTTGTTGCCAGTCATGCATGGCGTGCATTTGGCGGCGCATATCCAGGGCAGCCAGCTGCGCTTGATACCGGGGTTGGCGCACCGCTTCCAGGAGCCGTTCAAGGCGCCGTTGCTGGGGGCGGTGTTGCCCTATCTGCAGGCACATCGGCAGGATGACACGCATATCGCAGGGCTTTGAACCGGCGCGCCTGCTTCCACAGGTGCAGTACAGGTTTAAGGTTTACGCGGTACCTGTGGGAGCGGCTTTAGCCGCGAACACCGGCAACGCCGGTGCCATACACCGCGCTGGATTCTTCGCGGGTGAACCCGCTCCCACAAAGGCCGGAGTCAGCCGGTCAGTCTCAGTGCATCCGCACCCACAAGGTCACTAGAACCGTCGCGGCCATCAGCCAGGCCACGGTGGCCAACGCCAGCGATACCTCCAGGCGCATGCGGTCGACCAGCACATACAAGGTCGCCAAGTACACGAAGTACGGAATGATCGCCCACATGCCGAACAGGATGGTGGTCTTCAGGTCGGCAATGCTGCGCCCCTTGCCGACTATGTAGTGGGCGATCAGGGCGAAGGTCGGGAACAGCGGCACCAGCCCGGCGATGTAGTAATTGCGCGTCTTCGACAGCACCGCCAGCAGCAATACCACACCAGCGCCCAGGGCCGCTTTGAATACCAGGTCCACGTTGTCTTTCCAGTTGGGATTGAGGTCAGCCGAGGCCGTATTTTTTCACTTTGTCGAACAGCGTGGTCTTGGCCATGCCCAGCTCCTGGCTGGCTTGGCTAAGGTTGCCGCCGGTACGTTGCAGGGCGTCGCCGAGCAGGTTGCGCTCGAATGCTTCCACCGCCTCGGCAAAGCCCAGGCCTTGGCTGGCACCACCGCTGGGGCCTTTCTTGAATGCTGGCAGGCCGAGGGCATAGCGTTCGGCGACGTTGCGCAGTTCACGCACGTTGCCCGGCCAGTCGTGGGCCATCAGGCGCGACAGGGTCTGGCTGTCCAGCGCAGGTGTTTCACGGTCGAAGCGCAGGGCCGACTGCTGCAGGAAGTGCTCGAACAGCTGCAGGATATCTTCGCGGCGCTCGCGCAGCGGCGGCAGCTCCAGGGTTACCACGTTCAGCCGGTAATACAGGTCACTGCGGAACTGGCCGCTCTGGCCCATGGCATCCAGGTCGGACTTGGTGGCGGCGATCACCCGGCAGTCCACCGCAATGCTCTGGTTCGAGCCCAGCCGCTCCAGAGTGCGCTCCTGCAGCACGCGCAACAGCTTGATCTGCAGGTTGATCGGCATGCTCTCCACTTCGTCGAGGAACAGCGTGCCGCCGTTGGCATGTTCGATCTTGCCGATGCGGCGTTTGCCGGCACCTGTGAAGGCGTTGGCCTCGTGGCCGAAAATCTCGCTTTCGAACAGGTTTTCCGGCAGGCCGCCACAGTTCAGCGCCACGAACGGTTGGCCCTGGCGGCGGCTGAAGTCGTGCAGGCAGCGGGCGACCAGTTCCTTGCCGGTACCGGTTTCGCCTTCGATCAGCACGTTGGCCGAGGTATCGGCGACGTTGGCGATCAGTTCGCGCAGGTGCTCCATGGCCGGCGAACGGCCAATGATGCGCCCCTCCAGGCTGCTCTGCTCGGCCAGCTGGCGGCGCAGGGCCACCACTTCGCGCGACAGCCCGCGCTGTTCGAGGGCACGGCGCACCACGTCGACCAGGCGCTCTGGGGAGAAGGGTTTTTCCATGAAGTCGTAGGCGCCATTGCGCATGGCGCCCACCGCCATGTCGATATCGCCGTGGCCGGTGATCAGCACCACCGGCAGACTGCGGTCGCGGGCCTTGAGGCGGTTGAGCAGCTCCAGGCCATCGATGCCCGGCAGGCGGATATCGCTGACGACGATGCCGGCGAAGTCGTCGCCGATGCGTTCCAGCGCCTGCTCGGCGCTGCCCACGCCTTCACAGGCGATGTCCTCCAGGGCCAGCGCCTGTTGGCAGCCGAGCAGCACATGCGGGTCGTCTTCGACGATCAGGACAGTAAGAGGCGCTTGGGTCATGGGTGCTCTGCCGATTCGCTAGGGGGGGAGGCCAGGGGCAGGGCCAGGACGAACGCCGTGCCGCCACTGGCGGGGTGCTCGACGTTGAGGCTGCCCTTGGCGGCGGCGGCAAGGCTCGCCGACAGGGTCAGGCCCAGGCCCAGGCCATGTTCGCCCGGTTTGGTGGTGAAGAAAGGTTCGAACAGGTGCTTGCGCGCCTCGGCGTCGATGCCATGGCCATTGTCGCGCACTTGCAAACGGTACTTGTCGCCCTGCAGCTCGCCTTCCAGCCACAGTTGCGGCAGCGGCTGGGCGGCCATGGCATCCAGGGCGTTGCCGATCAGGTTGACCAGGATCTGCTCCAACCGGGTCTGGTCGATCGCCAGCTGCTGGTCCTCGAACTGATTGTGCAACTGCAGGTGGCAGGCGCTGATGCGGTTGGCCAGCACCTGCAGGGTAGCGTCAACCGCCTTGGCAAGCGAGGCCTGGCCGCTGTCGTCAGCGCGCCGGGCGAACGAACGCAGGCTGGCGGTGATGCGACCCATGCGGTCGATCAGGTCGTTCATGGTGCGCAGGTTGGTGCTGGCGGTTTCCAGCGCCCCGCGTTCGAGGAAGCGTATGGTATTGCCGGACAACGTGCGCAGCGCGGCCAGCGGCTGATTCAGTTCGTGGGCAATGCTGGTGGACATCTGCCCGATGGCGGCCAGCTTGCCGGCCTGTACCAGTTCATCCTGGGCGTGGCGCAGGGTTTGTTCGGCATGCCGGCGCTCGCGAATCTGGCCCTTAAGACGCTCGTTGCTGGCACGCAGGTCGGCCGTGCGTTCGGTAATCCGTCGCTCCAGTTGGCTGTTGGCTTCCTGCAGGGCCTCGCGGGCTGCCAGGCGGGTGGCGATGACCTTGCGTCGTTCGTTCCAGGCGATACCGAGGATTGCCAGCAAGGCGAAGGCCACGCCCACCAGGACGCCCTGTACCATGGATTCGCGGCGCAGGTCCTGCAGCGGGGTCAGCAAGGTAAAATGCCAGGGCGTGTCGACCAGCCGCCGGGTCTGGGCCAGGTAGGCCATTTCGCGGGCCTTGCCCTGTGCGGTTTCGCTGTTGGCCGGGAAGGTCAGCTTTTCCACACCATCGGCCAGTGTTTCCCGGGCCAGGGGCTGCAGCTCGTTCAGCGGCCACCAGTAGTATTGCAGGCTACGGGCCAGGCGCTCCTTGATTTGCGGGGTCAGCGGGCGTACCGACTTCAGGCGCCGGGCCGGGTCGCTGGAGAGGATGATGATGCCGTTCTCGTCGCTGACGAACGCTTCCAGGCGCGCACGTTGCCAGCGCTCTTCCAGGGTATCCAGCCGCACTTTGATCACCGCCACGCCAATGACCTTGCCGTGTTCCTCCAGGCCATGCGCCAGGTAATAACCGGCCTCGCCAGTGGTGCTGCCGATACCGTAGAAACGCCCGGGTTCGCCGCGCACGGCGGTCTGGAAGTAGGCACGGAACGACAGGTCCTCGCCGAGGAACGAGTCGGCATCGCGCCAGTTGCTGGTGGCCTGGACCCGGCCATTGGTGTCGAGCACGAAGATGGCCCGGCTGCGGCTGCGCCGGTTCAGGCCTTCGAGGTATTCGTTGACGGCCTGCCGCGAGCCGCCGTCAGGGTCGGTGAGCAGGTGCGAGACGCTGTCTTCCAGCTCCAGCAGGCTCGGCAGGTAGGTGTACTTGCTGATTTCGCTCTCGACCGTGCGCGCGTGCAGCTCCAGCTGGCGCTCGCCGTTTTCGCTGAGGGCGCGGATACCGTTGCTCTCGCTGATCAGGTAGCCGGCCGTTCCCAGGCCGACCATCAGCAGGATGATCAGTGGCGGCAACAGCAATTGGCGGAGCAGGCGGGATTTCACGGCAGGCTTGGCAGGGAGAAGAAGCGAAGGATCGCATTTCATCACAGTGGCCTTGTCACGACCAGCGCCTGCTGCCCGAAAGGGCAGCGGCGCCGACCGCTTCAGTGAAGCAAAATCAGTGTTGCAGGATCTTGCTGAGGAAGTGCTGGGTACGCTCGTGGCGGGCGCTCGGGTTGCCGAAGAAGTCTTCCTTCTGGCAATCCTCGATGATGTTGCCCTTGTCCATGAAGATCACGCGGTTGGCCACCTTGCGGGCGAAGCCCATTTCGTGGGTCACGCACATCATGGTCATGCCTTCGTGGGCCAGTTCGACCATCACGTCCAGTACTTCGTTGACCATTTCCGGGTCCAGCGCCGAGGTCGGTTCGTCGAACAGCATGACGATCGGGTCCATCGACAGGGCGCGGGCAATGGCCACGCGCTGCTGCTGGCCGCCGGACAGCTGGCCGGGGTGCTTCTTGGCGTGGGCACCGAGGCCGACGCGGTCGAGCAGGGCCAGGCCCTTCTTGGTCGCTTCCGCTTCGCTGCGTCCAAGCACCTTGCGCTGGGCAATGGTCAGGTTCTCGGTGATGGACAGGTGCGGGAACAGCTCGAAGTGCTGAAACACCATGCCAACGCGCGAGCGCAGCTTGGGCAAGTTGGTCTTGGGGTCGGCGATCGAGGTGCCGTCGACCACGATGTCACCTTTCTGGAACGGCTCCAGGGCGTTGACGCACTTGATCAGGGTGGATTTGCCCGAGCCCGACGGGCCGCACACCACCACCACTTCACCCTTCTTGACCTCGGTGCTGCAGTCGGTCAGTACCTGGAAGTCCCCGTACCACTTGTTGACGTTCTTGATGGAAATCATACGGTGATCCTTTTTTGCAGGCGCTTGACCAGCCACGAAGCGGAGAAGCTGATGAGGAAGTACACGACACCGGCGAAGATCAGGAACTCATGGGAGCGCCCGATGATGTCGCCGTTGGAGCGTGCCGAGTTGAGAAAGTCCACCAGGCCCACGGTGTATACCAGCGAGGTGTCCTGGAACAGAATGATGCTCTGCTGCAACAGCAGCGGGGTCATCTTGCGGAAGGCCTGGGGCAGGATGATCAGGCGCATGGTCTGGCCGTAGGTCATGCCCAGGGCCTGGGCGGCGCCCATCTGGCCCTTGGAGATCGACTGCACGCCGGCGCGGACGATTTCGCAGAAGTACGCGGCCTCGAACATCATGAAGGCCACCACGCAGGAGGTGAAGGCACCCACCGGGGTGTCCTCGCCAGTGATCCAGCGCAGCACGAATGGTACCGCCAGGTAGAACCAGGTGATTACCAGCAGCAGCGGGATCGAGCGGAAGTAGTTGACGTAGGCGCCGGCCACGTTCGACAGCAGCTTGCTCGACGACAGGCGCATCAGGGCCAGGATGGTCCCCAGTACAATGCCGCCGACCACGCCCATGACCATCAGTTGCAGGGTCATGACCATGCCTTCCCACAGGGCGGGCAGGGCCGGGATGATTTCGCTGAAATCCATGTCCATTTATTTGCCCCCTACGGAAATCAGGCCGGGCACCGAGACTTTCTTCTCGACCATGCGCATCAGCAGCATCAGGCCCATGTTCAGGGTGAAGTAGATCAGCGTGGCCAGGGTGAAGGCCTCGAACAGGTTGGCCGAGAATTCGGCGGTCTGCTTGGTTTGTGCCAGCAGTTCCATCAGGCCGATCAGCGACGCCACCGACGAGTTCTTGAACACGTTCAGGAATTCCGAGGTGAGCGGCGGAATGATGATCCGGTAGGCCTGCGGCAGCAGCACGTTGGTGTAGATCTGCGACAGGCTGAAGCCCATGGCGCGGGCGGCGGCTTCCTGGCCGCGGGGCAGCGCCTGGATGCCGGTACGCACCTGTTCGCACACGCGGGCGGCGGTGAACAGGCCCAGGCAGATGACCACGCTGATCAGCGCCGAAGTGGTCGGGTTGAGGTCCTGCTTGAACCATTCCTGCAGGCCTTCGGGCAGCAGGTCCGGCACCAGGAAGTACCAGATGAACAGCTGCACCAGCAGCGGTACGTTGCGGAACAGCTCCACGTAGGCAGTGGCGATACCTGCTACCAGACGGTTCGGCACGGTACGCATGACACCGAGGACCGAGCCCAGCAGCAAGGCGATGATCCAGGCGGAAATGGCGATGGCGATGGTCCAGCCCAGGCCGGTGACGTACCAGTCCAGATAGGTTTCGCTGCCCACGCCGGTGGACTTGAAGAACACGCCCCAGTCCCAGTTGTAATTCATCGGGATTTCCCCTCAGACGATTGTTTCACGGGCACCTTCGAGCATCCGAGAGCGCTTGGCGCCCTCGGATGAAAGGTTAGACACTAATGAGTGGCCTGCAGTATTGATTGGTGCTGTTGAGCACCAGGCCACTATCTGAGAGTCAGGACTTCTTCTCGTCCGCAGCCTTGTCGGTCGGCTCGGCGATCAGTTTCTTCAGCTCGTCGCTCATCGGGAACTGCAGGTTCAGGCCCTTTGGCGGGATTGGCTGCTGGAACCACTTGTCGTAGCTCTTGTTGACTTCACCCGACTTGAAGTAGCCGACGATGGCGTCATCGACCGCTTTCTTGAAGGCCGCGTCATCCTTGCGCACCATGCAGCCGTAGATTTCGTACGACTGTGGGGTACCGGTGATGACCCAGTCCGCCGGCTTGCGAGCCTTGGCCATTTCACCGGCGAGCAGGGCGTCGTCCATCATGAAGGCCACGGCTCGGCCGCTTTCGAGCATGTTGAAGGCTTCACCGTGGTCCTTGGCGGAAATCACGTTCATCTTCATCTGCTTGTCGGCGTTCATCGCCTTGAGGATGCGTTCGGAGGTGGTACCAGCGGTGGTCACCACGTTCTTGCCGGCCAGGTCCGGGAAGTCCTTGTATGCTGGCTGACCGTCCTTGACCTTGGTCAGCAGGCGGGTACCGACTTCGAAGATACCGACCGAGAAGCCGACCTGCTGCTGGCGCTCGACGTTGTTGGTGGTGGAGCCGCACTCCAGGTCCACGGTGCCGTTCTGCACCAGCGGGATGCGGGTCTGCGAGGTGACGAGGTTGTAACGGACCTTGATGTCCGTGCCCAGCTGCTTCTTCAGGGCCTCGACGACGGCCAGCTGGATGTCATGCGAGTAACCCACGGGCTCGGGCTTGCCGGCCAGGTAGGAAAACGGGATGGAGGAGTCGCGGTGGCCCAGGGTGATGGTGCCCGAATCCTTGATCTTCTTCAGGGTGCCGGTCAGTTCTTCGGCCATGGCCGGCGAAGCGATCACAGCGGCCGCGATGGCGGCGCCCAGCAATTGACGAACGATGCGCATCAAATTTTCCTCGACGTGTTTGTTTTTTTTATGGAGCCGTTGGCGGACTCTTTCGTTCAACGAATACCGCTAGAAGCGAGTGCATTCGGCTACCAAGTGTAGAGCATGAGTCGTGCCAAGCTCTGATAACGATCATAACGCCGCGAAAATCCATGGGATTAATCTTTTTTGGCCTAGGTTTTACCGCTTTTTTCGAACGGGTTTCCGAATGAGTTGCTAGTTGCTGTTCGGGAATCCGAACGAAGGTGTCCGGGTGCCTGGCAGGCCGAGGGGCTTTATATACCGCCAGTACGCACCAGCAGCGTGGTGTCCTGAACCTTTCAGGTACGGAGAACACCAACATGGCAACTGCGCAAAGCATCCCCACGACCTCTATCGATCATCTGATCGCGCGGCAACTACCTGCTTGGCTGACAACTGCCGAAAAGCATCACATCAGCGCTTATCACCAGGCGCTGCGGGCGCAGCAACAAAGTGCAAATGACTTGAAGCACTTGCTTGGCAGCATCCCTGGCCTTGAAGACTTCGCCGCCCCGCTGCTGCAGCAGGCTTTGCTGGAGCAGGGGCTTGGTGATATCGACACACGACGGGCGTGCGTGGTCGTTTCCGAAGAATTTCCTCTCCCTTCGGCTGCGGAAAAGCTTTATCAGCCAAGGATCACGTATTCAACGCGGCAGAGCCTTCTTGCGGCCGCGCTGCATAATTTCGAAGAGCATGAAACCCTGCCATGGCTGATGCGCAAGGCCCATCTTGTCGACCCGAACGGGGTAAGGCTGGCCATGACGTATGAGGATTTTGCCAGGCTGACTCGCACGCTGGACATTGGCGGGCAGTATCAGTCGCTCCTGAAGCGGCTCCTGCACCCCAAGGCCGGTCGCAATCAACCTGAGCATCAGGCCGGAAGGCAGATAGAGCAGCTGTTCGAGAGCAGCGTGCGTACCCAGATGCAGGTTTCGCTGTATCAGGGACGGTTAAAGGGTGAACTGGACGAGCGGGATCTGCAGCGGCTGCAAAAGGTCTTCAAGTCGCCCTCACCGACATACCGGGGAGGTACGCTGACACCCAGCCAACTGTATCTGCTGGGCAAATGTATGGTCGGGGTTGTCGCCTTCGAATGGCGGCCTGCGCCGGATGCAGACATTGACGAAATCATTGTCTGGATTCCTGATGACCCAGAAAAAAGCCTGCGTTATTACGACTCATGGGATGAAGTGTACAGCGCTTTTTCCATTCGCCTGCAGCAGCAGTCTTTCCGTCGGTTCTTCGGCCGTTTCATCAAGGCGCAGGACAAAAGCCAGTTCGAGAAGAACCTGATGCGCTTGCTGGCCGCATCGGAGCCCGGCAAGCCAATGGAACTGGACGGACGAAATCGGCCTGTCGACGGCGAAATGTTCGCTCATGTACGAGCATTGCTGATGGCAAAAATATTCGATGACGCTTGCTACCTCGCTGTCCCGACGGGGGTTGAAGATCGAATGACCAGGCACAAGCGTTTGCAGGAAATGGCCAGCGCGGGTCTGGACCTGCTGGGTATGGCAGCTTTCTTCGTGCCCGGGCTGGGCGAGCTGATGTTGGCCGTTGGCGCGGTGCAGCTGCTTGATGAGGTGTATGAGGGATATCAGGACTGGCAGTTGGGTGATCGTCAAGGGGCGCTGGACCATCTGTTTGCCGTTGCGCAGGGTCTGGTACTGGCAGGTGTGACCGCAGGGGCGGTCCACATAGCGAGGCGGCTACCTTTTGTCGATGGGTTGGCGCCAAAAGTAACGCCTGAGGGCGGTGTGAAGCTGGGTCGAGCGCCTCGTTATGCACCTGTTGAAGAGCAGGTGTTGGCGTTGCTCGATCAACTGCAAGGAGAGCACTTTGCCGATACCTTGTCGGATGATGCCAGCTTAATGCTCGAAGTTACCGGCATTCAACTTGCTCAGTTGCGGCGCTTGAGCCTGGAAGATGCAGCCCCTCCGGCGCGGTTGCTGGACATCCATGAGCGCATCGAGCTGGGCCGACGGTATCCAGCCCTCACCGGCACTGCGTTCGAGGACGAACTGCAAACGCTGAGTGAAACGCCTTCGGATGACGGGAAGCAATTGATGGAGGCATTCAAGGGCCTGTCGCCCAGAGGGGCTCAGGAAATTCTGGATCACAGCAGTGCTTCCCTTCTGGAAACACTTCGCGCCAGTAACTCACCGAGCTGCGTGAGGCATTGCGACAATGGCAGGCCGGCTGGCGGACACCGATCGATGCCATCCGTCGTCGCCGTGTTGCGGACACACTGCGGCGCAGTTGGCGACGCAAGTTGGTCGATAGCAACGATCAGTACGAACTGACCATCGAAGGCGAGCAGGTAGGGGCGTTGCCGACCTTGCCGGCAGGTGTGGATTTTGTGCATGTGCGCCGTCTGGCTTTGCGCAATATGCAGCTGCCGGCCATCGACGCCCAGTTCCTCAGCCTGTTCCCGAACCTTGTCGATCTCGACCTGAGCGGTAATCAGCTTGTCCAGGTGCCGGACGGAATCGAGCGCCTGACCCAGCTCAGAAGGGTGGACCTGGGCAACAACCGTATCGTCATGGACGAGACGGGCAGCCAGCGCCTGGCCCAGTTACGCCGCCTTGATACGTTGATATTGAGCTACAACCCGCTCAATGGCATGCCGGACCTCTCCGCCTTGCCGCATGTTCGCGATGTGCGGTTACGCTCTACCGGGCAGGTGGATATCCGCCAGGTCCATGAAAACGTGACGTTGCGCGCCCATATCGATTTGCGTGACAACAGGATCAGCGAGTTGCAACGGGAAATGCGCGGCCTGCGCTTGCGTCTTCAGCGCCTGAACCTTCATGACAACCCGTTGACGGAAAGCAGTGTGCAATATCTGGACGAAGCACGTGGTTTCAACGACGCGCTGCCAGAGGCAGTGCAGCTTATACCCATGAGGTGGTCGATGAGCAGACCCGGGCTAACTGGGTCATGTCCAGGAGCGATCTGCTCAGGAGTCAGCGGGAAGCTACCTGGGATCGCCTGACTGAAGAGCCTGGTTCGGGTGGGTTGTTCAGGTTCCTGGCCGACTTTGCCGAAAGTGAGGATTTCGAATCCCACCCGCGCTATTTCCGTCGTCGCATATGGCGCATCCTTGATGCCTGCGAAAACAACGAAGCATTACGTGAGTTATTGTTCCGCGAAGCCGATGCGCCGCGCAGTTGCGAGGACCGCCTGTTGCTGATGCTCAACCAGCTGGAAGTCGGCATCCTGGCCTACCGGGGTATCGAGGGGATACCCACTGAGCTGAGGGCGAATCGGTTGTTGCGTCTGGGGCGGCAATTGCACCGCCTGGACTTGCTGGACGAGATCGCCAACAGGCATGTACAGCGGTTGCGCCAGGAGGGCTTGCGCAGGGTCGATGACATCGAGGTGCGGTTGTACTACCGCTCGCGGCTAGCGGGAGCACTCGACTTGCCGGTACCGCCCGATGAAATGCACTTTGCCTCATTCGCCAATGTGACCATGGCCGACCTGAGCCATGCGGAACTTGAGGTACTGCGTTCCAGTACCCCGGTTGCCATGTTGGACGCACTTGTCGAACGCCCCTTCTGGCAGAGCTACCTGCGCGAAACTTTCCCGGAGCGTTTCGAGGTGCTGGGCGCGCCGTACCATGATCGCCTGGAGGTACTCGAAGAACAGGCCAGGGCTGGCCAGGAACACGAGTATGACGAGCGAGCACGGTCCCTGATGCAGCAGCACGCTGCAGAAGAGTCGAACTTGATGCGCAACCTGACCACCGAAGTGTGGGCGCGCTCGCGCTATGCGACCTAGTGTAAACCGCCCCGCGCCTGAAGGCTGCGAGGCGGCACCGATCAGGCCGCTTGGATGCGTGCCTGATCTTGTCCGCGTTGTTGCAGATACTCCCTGAGTACTTGCTGTTCGCTGGCGCTGGTGAACAGCCCCAGCTTGGTGCGGCGCCAGAGAATGTCTTCGGCGTCGCATGCCCATTCTTCGTTGCACAGGTAGTCCACTTCGCGGCTGAACAAGCCACCGCCAATCGACTGGCCGAGATCTTCAGGCCCATGCACGCCATCCAGCAGGCGCCAGACGCGGCTGCCGTAGGTAACTGCCCAGCGTTTGGCGATGTCTACCGGCAACCAGCCACAGCGCGCCAGGATGGCGTCGACAAGGGCCTGGACGGTGGTCATGTTTTCACCTCCGGGAAGCGCGGCCTCAGCTGTCCAGCTGCCTCGCATCTGGGTAAAGAACGGCTTCAGCTCGCCCATGGCCGACTCGGCCAGCTTGCGGTAGGTGGTCAGCTTGCCGCCGAACACCGACAGCAAGGGTGCCTGGCCTTCGCCTGCGGACAACGCCAAGGTGTAGTCGCGAGTGACCGCGGAGGGGTTGTCCGACTCATCGTTGCACAGCGGGCGAACGCCTGAGTAGGTGTGCAGGATATCGCTGCGGCTCAACTGGTGATTGAAGTGCTGGTTCACTACATTCAGCAGGTAGTCGGTTTCCTGCTCGGTGATCGCCACCTTGGCCGGGTCGCCGCTGTATTCGCGGTCGGTGGTGCCGATCAGGGTGAAGCGGTCGAGGTAGGGGATGCAGAAAACGATGCGCTGGTCTTCGTTCTGCAGGATGTAGGCATGTTCGCCTTCGTACAGGCGCGGCACGATGATGTGGCTGCCCTGGATCAGGCGGATGCCGTAAGGCGCGTCGAGTTTGAGGTCGTCCTTGATGAAGCTGGCGACCCAGGGGCCGGCGGCGTTGACCAGGGCGCGGGCGCGAATGCTCTGCAAGCTGCCGTCGGCATGCTGCAGTTCAACCTGCCACAGGCCATCTGAACGCTCGGCGCGCAGGCAGCGGGTACGGGTACGAATCTGCGCGCCATGTTCGCGGGCAGCCATGGCGTTGAGCACTACCAGGCGAGCGTCGTCCACGGCACAGTCGGCGTACTCGAAGCCGCGGGTGATCGCCGGCTTGAGCGGGTAGCCCGGGCCGAAGCGCAGGCTGCGCGAGGCGCCCAGGCGCTTGCGCTTGCCCAGGTGGTCATACAGGAACAGGCCGGCGCTGATCATCCAGGCCGGGCGCAGGTGCGGGCGGTGCGGCAGCACGAAGCGCATTGGTTTGACGATATGCGGGGCCTTGGCCAGCAGCACTTCGCGCTCGGCCAGCGCTTCACGCACCAGGCGGAACTCGTAGTGCTCCAGGTAGCGCAGGCCGCCGTGGATCAGTTTGCTGCTGGCCGACGAGGTGTGCCGGGCCAGGTCGTCCTTTTCGCAGAGAAATACCTTGAGGCCACGCCCGGCGGCGTCGGCAGCGATGCCCACGCCATTGATGCCGCCGCCGATCACGACGAGGTCATAGCAGTCGGCGACTGGGGGCTGGGACGAAACGGGCTGGGACACGGGCAAGGCCTCCTGGGGCTGTTCACATCGAATATGAACATTGATGTTCGTTTTCGAAAATACTAGCGCAACAGAAAGCCGGTCGCCAGTCAGTCTTTATAGAAAAAACTGATCAGATGACAATAAAGTGAACATTTACGAAAATGGCGGGCCGCTTACAGCCCGCTGGCGGCTCAAACTACTTCGAGGCGTATCTTGTATTGGTTCAGCAGCTGGGTGAGGGCTGGTGTTGGCGCCTGGTCGGTCACCAGGCAGTCGACCAGGCTGATCGAGCCCATGCGCACCATGGCGTTGCGCCCGAACTTGCTGGAGTCGGCAGCAAGGATCACTTGTCGGGCATTGGCGATGATCGCCTGGGACACCCGCACTTCCTGGTAGTCGAAATCGAGCAGGCTGCCATCTTCATCGATGCCGCTGATGCCCACCAGGGCGAAGTCGACCTTGAACTGGTTGATGAAGTCGACACTGGCCTGGCCGACAACGCCGCCATCACGGCGCACCGTGCCACCCGCCACCAGCACTTCGAAATCGTCCTTGGCAGCAAGGATCGCGGCGACGTGCAGGTTGTTGGTGATGACCTTCAGGTGGTTGTGGTTGAGCAGCGCCCGGGCGATGGATTCGGTGGTGGTGCCGATATTGATGAACAGCGAGGCATGGTCGGGAATCTGCCGGGCCACGGCTTCGGCGATGCGTTGCTTTTCGTCACGCATCTGGTCGGCGCGCATGGCGTATGCGGTGTTCTCGATGCTCGAGTCGTAGGCCGCGCCCCCGTGGTAGCGACGTAGCAGGTTGAGCTCGGCCAACTGGTTGATATCACGGCGGATGGTTTGCGGTGTAACGACGAACAGCTGCGCCATTTCTTCGATACTGACGTAACCGCGTTCGCGCACCAGTTCGAGGATTTGTTGTTGGCGAGGGGGCAGATTCATGGGCGGTCCTTTGGGGCTGCCGGACAAATGCTGCAATGATGCCGTAGGACGGGGATTACGACCAGTAGACTAACAGGCCCGTTGCTTCACGCGGTCCTTGCTGCGGCGCTCGTCATGCACAAAACCCAAAAGCTGTACTGGTCCCTGTGGGAGCGGCTTCAGCCGCGAACACCGGCGCAGCCGGTGCCATCTTCGCGGGTAAACCCGCTCCCACAGGATTTGGGCAAGCTTGCGCGCCGGGCATCAGGCCTCGTGATCTTCCCAGTCACGGGTACGGTCCACTGCCTTCCTCCAGCCGGCATACAGCTTCTCTTTCTGCGTTTCATCCAGCTGCGGGCTGAACTCGCGCTCGATGATCGCCTTGTCGCGCAGTTCGTCCAGGCCGCTCCAGAAACCACAGGCCAGGCCTGCCAGGTAGGCCGCACCCAGCGCCGTGGTTTCGCGCATCTTCGGCCGCTCCACGCAGGTGCCCAGGATGTCGGCCTGGAACTGCATGAGGAAGTTGTTAGCCACCGCACCGCCGTCCACGCGCAGCTCGGACAGGCGTTGCCCGCAGTCCTGCTGCATGGCGTCGAGCACATCGCGGGTCTGGTAGGCGATCGATTCCAGTGCGGCGCGGATGATGTGGTCCACCTTCACGCCACGGGTCAGGCCGAACAGTGCGCCACGGGCATACGGGTCCCAGTACGGTGCACCCAGGCCGGTGAAGGCGGGCACCAGGTATACGCCGTTGCTGTCCTTGACCTTGCTGGCGAAGTATTCGGTATCCAGTGCGTCGTTGACGATCTTCAGTTCGTCACGCAGCCACTGCACGGTGGAACCACCGTTGAACACCGCGCCCTCCAGCGCGTAAGCCACTTCGCCTCGGGGGCCGCAGGCAATGGTGGTGAGCAGGCCATGGGACGATTTCACCGCCTGATCGCCGGTGTTCATCAGCAGGAAGCAGCCGGTGCCATAGGTGTTCTTGGCCTGGCCCGGCTCCACGCACATCTGGCCGAAGAGTGCCGACTGCTGGTCACCGGCGATACCGGCAATGGCGATGCCGCTCTTGGTGTGGCCGTATACCTCGGAAGAAGGGCGTACCTCGGGCAGCATCTGCCGTGGGATACCGAGGATTTCCAGAAGCTTGTCGTCCCATTGCAGGCTGTGGATGTTGAACATCAGCGTGCGCGAGGCGTTGGTGTAGTCGGTGACATGTACCTTGCCACCGGAGAACTTCCAGATCAGCCAGGTATCGATGGTGCCGAACAGCAGTTCGCCGCGCTCGGCGCGTTCGCGGGCACCCTCGACATTGTCGAGGATCCACTTCAGCTTGGTGCCGGAGAAGTACGGGTCGGTGACCAGGCCAGTGGCTTCGCGAATGTAGTCTTCATGGCCGTCGCGCTTGAGCTGCGCGCAGATTTCGGTGCTGCGGCGGCACTGCCAGACGATGGCGTTGTACACCGGACGGCCGGTTTCCTTGTCCCACACCACGGTAGTTTCACGCTGGTTGGTGATACCCAGTGCCGCGACTTGGGCATGGCTGATGCCCGCCTGGGCCAGGGCCTCGACCATGGTCGCGCTCTGCGTGGCGAAGATTTCCATCGGGTCGTGCTCGACCCAGCCCGCCTGCGGGTAATGCTGGGCGAACTCGCGCTGGGAGGTGCCCACCACATTGGCGTCGCGGTCGAAAATGATGGCCCGCGAACTGGTGGTGCCCTGGTCCAGGGCGATGATGTAGTTCTTATCCTGGGTGTCTGTCATGGTCGTAGGCCTTGCGAAAATAGGGGGGTCAGGGCTGGGCGTGATGCCGGCGTCAATTGACTTGAGTATCGCCCTGGCGATTGTCATTTGTCTCAGGGTTCACAGCGGCTGCCATTGGCAGGTTGCGGGCGATCAAGCCGCGATAGGTCGCGGCGCCCAGGCAGGCGCCAAGGATCGGTGCGAACACTGGAACCAGGAAATAAGGCATGTCCCGACCGCCAGTGAAGGCGATTTCGCCCCAACCGGCCAGGAAGGTCATGAGTTTTGGCCCGAAATCGCGTGCCGGGTTCATGGCAAAGCCGGTCAACGGGCCCATGGCGCTGCCGATCACGGCGATCAGCAGGCCGATCAGCAGTGGGGCCATGGCGCCGCGCGGCAGACCGTTGTTGTCGTCGGTCAAGGCCATGATCACGGCCATCAGGATGGCGGTGATGATCACTTCGACCAGGAACGCCTGGCCGGTGGATAACGATGGGTGCGGGTAGGTGGAGAACACCGAGGCCAGCTCCAGGCTGGCTTCGCTACCGCGCAACATGGCATGGGCCTGTTCGAAATCGAAGAACAGGTTGCTGTACAGCGTATAGACCAATGCTGCGCCACAGAACGCGCCGCACACCTGGGCCAGCATGTAGAAGGGCAGCTTGCGCTTGTCGAAGCCGGCGAACAGGGTGAGGGCGATGCTCACCGCCGGGTTCAGGTGCGCGCCGGAAATCCCGGCGGTCAGGTAGATCGCCATGCTGACGCCCACGCCCCAGATGATGCTGATTTCCCACAGGCCGAAGCTGGCGCCCGCGACCTTGAGCGCGGCGACGCAGCCGGTACCGAAGAAGATGAGCAGTGCAGTGCCGAGGAACTCGGCCAGGCATTGGCTGGAAAGCGCAGGTTGGCGTAGAGCAGTCGTCATGTATGACCTCGTTTTTTTTGTTGTGAGGCGCGTGGCGCTCGACAGCAAAGCCCGGAGTCTATCCCCGTTGACCCCAGGCAGATGTAGGAATTGCACCTTAAAAGTGCACCATTTATTCAGAAACGAAAAAATATAGACAAGAAACGCTGATGTCAAAGGTCGAAAGTGAACGGTCGGTCACGATCTGGATGCTGATTTCAGGTGCGGATCCGCGTACTAGAGGCGCGCAATTGCGGTGCGCTGGCTGCGGTGTGGGAATTGTCCTAAAGTAGCCGCCGAGCTGTCCCGACCGGAGCCCCTGCATGACCCCCGCCCTAGACCTGTTGAAGAAACACCGTGCCGAGCACCGTGTGCACAGTTACGAACATGACCCAAAATCGGCGTCATATGGCCTTGAGGCGGCGGAAAAGCTCGGTCTCGACCCGCAGCAGGTATTCAAGACCTTGCTGGCGAGCAGCGAGAAGGGAGAATTGCTTGTGGCGGTGGTGCCCGTGGTGGGTACGCTGGACCTCAAGGCCCTGGCCCATGCCGCGGGCGTGAAGAAGTGCGAGATGGCCGACCCGGCGGCGGCACAGCGGGCCACGGGGTACCTGGTAGGGGGGATCAGCCCGCTGGGGCAGAAGAAGCGCCTGCGCACCTTTATCGATGACTCGGCGCAGAACTTTGCAACCATCCATGTCAGCGCCGGGCGGCGTGGCTTGGAAGTGGAATTGGCGGCCGTAGTGCTGGCCGAGCACACCCAGGGCAAGTTTGCCGGGATCGGTAGAGGCTGAGAATCTTGGGGCTGCTTTGCAGTCCATCGCCGGCAAGCCAGCTCCCACAGGTACAGCGTTGCCTTCAGGGCATGTGGTGATTCTGTGGGAGCTGGCTTGCCGGCGAAAGGGCCGCAAAGCGGCCCCAAAATTTCGAATCAGGTCGCCGAGCTGTACCGGCGCACGCCGTTCTCCTGCCGCGGCAACTGCGCCGCCACGCTGCCCGGGACCGGGAACAGCACCAGGTGATCGGCCTTGACCGCAATTCCCACATCCTCACCGACCTGATGGTCGTTATGGCTAGGGAAGATCGCCTCCAGCTGGCTGCCGGTCGGCAACTGCAGGCGGTACAGGGTCGATGCTCCAAGGAAGCTCTTGCCGACGATGTTCGCCTGCAGCGCACTGCCCGGTGCATGGACGATATCGTCAGGGCGCAGCAGCACATCCACCGAGCTGCCCGGCGCCATGATGTAGGCACGGTTGCCGCGCAATTCACCCAGCTCGGTATTGACCGCCTCGTGGCTGATCATCTGCCCACGGATGAAATACCCCTGGCCAATGAAGCTGGCCACGAACGGCGTCTGCGGCTCGTGGTAAAGGTTGTAGGGTGTGTCCCATTGTTCCAGGCGGCCTTCCTTGAAAACGCCGACCTGGTCGCTGACGGCAAAGGCCTCTTCCTGGTCATGGGTCACCAGGATGGCGCTGGTGCCGCGGCTCTTGAGAATGTCGCGAACCTCATGGCTCAGGCGCCGGCGCAGTTCCACGTCGAGGTTGGAGAATGGTTCGTCGAGCAGCAGCAGTTGCGGCTCCGGTGCCAGTGCACGGGCCAGGGCGACCCGTTGCTGTTGGCCGCCGGACAGTTCATGCGGGTAGCGCCCGCCCAGGCCGCCCAGCTTGACCAGCTCGAGCATCTCTTCGATGACCTCGGCCTGGCGCGGGTGCTTGGCGATGCCGAAGGCAATGTTCTGCGCCACGGTCAGGTGCGGGAACAGCGCGTAATCCTGGAACACCATGCCGATGCGGCGCTTTTCCGGGGCCAGGGTGAAGCCGGCCCGGGAAATGACCTCGCCGGCCAGCTGGATCTCGCCGTCGTGCACGGGTTCGAAACCGGCGATGGCGCGCAGGGTAGTGGTTTTGCCGCAACCGGATGAACCCAGCAGGCAACCGATGTCGCCTGCGTTCAGGTGCAGATTGAGGTTCTGGACGATGCGCTGGTCGCCATAGCCGCAGGCGAGGTTGCGCAGGTTGAGCAGTAGGGGTTGACTCATGCGTGGTGGTAAGCCGGTTCTACAAGGAATTCGAGAAGGGCCTTCTGTGCATGCAGGCGGTTTTCAGCCTGGTCCCAGGCGACCGAACGTGGGTCGTCGAGCAGGTCATGGCTGATTTCCTCACCACGGTGGGCTGGCAGACAGTGCATGAACAGGGCGTCGGGTGCCGCCAGGTCGAGCAGTTCGCGGGTGACCTGGTAAGGCGCGAAATGCGCCAGGCGCCGTGCAGTTTCCTCCTCCTGGCCCATGGAAGTCCAGACATCCGTGGTCACCAGATGGGCGCCGCGCACGGCTTCCTTCGGGTCACGCACGATCTGCACGTGCTCACCACCAATGGCCATGAAGCGTGGGTCCGGCTCGTAGCCTTCCGGGCAGGCGATGCGCAGCTGGAAGTCGAACTGCCTGGCTGCCTCGATGTACGAGTTGCACATGTTGAAGCCATCACCGATCCAGGCGACGGTCTTGCCCTGGATCGAGCCGCGATGTTCGAGGAAGGTCTGCATGTCGGCCAGCAGCTGGCATGGGTGCGACTCGTCGGACAGCGCGTTGATCACCGGCACACGCGAATTGGCGGCGAATTCGGTCAGGGTGCTGTGGGCGTGGGTACGGATCATCACCACATCGAGCATGCTCGACAGCACGATGGCGCTGTCGCCGATCGGCTCGCCACGGCCCAGCTGGGTGTCGCGCGGGGACAGGAAGATGGCCTGGCCGCCGAGCTGGATCATGCCGGCCTCGAACGACACGCGGGTACGGGTCGAGGACTTCTCGAAGATCATGCCCAGCACGCGGTTCTTCAGGGGCTCGAACAGCACGCCTCGCTTGCGCAGGTCCTTCAGCTCGATGCCGCGGCGGATCACACCGAGCAATTCGTCGGTGGTGAAGTCCAGCAGGGAGAGAAAGTGCCTAGCGCTCATGATTGACTACCTTATCTGCAACTGTATGCAGGTCGACCGTATGGTTTTTTTTGACAACGGGAGTGACCTGCGGCGTAAGCCGCACGGGGGCGGACGAAATAGGGAAAGGCGCAATACTATAAGTAAATGTCGCCTGAAGCCAAGAGGGGAAACAGCTGCCCAGTATCAAAGGGTGTTGCAAAGGGTGTCTTTACCCGACGGGCAGTGCTGTTTTTTATTTGCTACAGAGGGTTGTACACGGCTTGCCGGCAATTTGGCAAATGGCTGTCGCAAATCGTGTGCCTGATGTCGGTGGATTCACGCCACGAAGCGCGCTGGCCGGTGGCCGGTGCTGGGCGCATAGTCGATGTTCGACAACCCTCTACACATCCTCCATAACAACAAGGCAGAGGCGGCCATGACCAAGACCCTGCATCACCGTGCCTGTCACCTGTGCGAAGCGATCTGTGGGCTGAACATCGAAGTCAGCCATGACGTCGACGGGCGGGCGCTGATCAGTTCGATCAAGGGCGACCCCCAGGACCCGTTCAGCCGTGGCCATGTCTGCCCAAAGGCCGTGGCTTTGCAGGACATCCAGAATGACCCCGACCGCCTGCGCCAACCGCACAAGCGGGTGGGCGAGCATTGGCAGGCCATCGGCTGGGACGAAGCCTTTGCCCTGGCCGCCGACAGGCTGTGGGCGATCCAGCGGGCCCGTGGGCGCAATGCCGTGGCGGTGTACCAAGGCAACCCGAGCGTGCACAACTACGGCCTGATGACCCACAGCAACTACTTCCTGGGCCTGTTGAAAACCCGCAACCGCTTCTCTGCCACCTCGGTGGACCAGTTGCCGCAGCACCTGGTCAGCCACCTGATGTACGGCCATGGCCTGCTGCTGCCGATCCCGGACATCGACCAGACCGGTTTCATGCTGATCCTTGGCGGCAACCCGCTGGCATCCAACGGCAGCATCATGACCGTGCCGGATGTGGAAAAACGACTGAAAGCCCTGCAGGCCCGGGGTGGGCGCCTGGTGGTGGTGGACCCGCGACGCAGCGAAACAGCGGCGATGGCCGACAGTCACCTGTTCATTCGCCCTGGAGGGGATGCGGCCTTGTTGTGTGGCTTGCTCAATACCCTGTTCGCTGAAGGCCTGGCGCGCGGCTCGCACTTGCCGGTCGCCGGCCTGCAGCAGGTGCGCGAAGCGATCGCGCCGTTCAGCGCGGAGGCCATGAGTGGGCACTGTGGCATTGCCGCGACAGACATCCGCCAGCTGGCACGGGACTTCGCCGCGGCCGACAGGGCGGTGTGCTACGGCCGCATGGGGGTTTCGACCCAAGCCTACGGCACCCTTTGCCACTGGCTGGTGCAACTGATCAACCTGGTGACCGGCAACCTTGACCGTGAAGGCGGCGCGTTGTGCACCGAGCCTGCCGTCGACCTGGTGGCGACCACCTCGGGTGGCCATTTCAACGCTTGGCAGAGCCGGGTGTCGGGCTTGCCCGAGTACGGCGGCGAACTGCCCGTGGCGGCCTTGGCCGAGGAAATGCTCACACCCGGCGAAGGGCAGGTGCGCGCGCTGGTGACGGTGGCCGGCAACCCGGTGCTGTCCACGCCGAACGGCCGCCAGCTGGATGTGGCGCTGGAGGGGTTGGAATTCATGCTCAGCATCGACCTGTACATCAACGAAACCACCCGCCATGCCGATCTGATCCTGCCCTCCACCTCGGCGCTGGAAAACGACCATTACGACAGCACGTTCAACTTGCTGGCCGTGCGCAACGTGACACGCTTCAATCGGGCGATCCTGGCCAAGCCCGAAGGCGCATTGCATGACTGGGAGATTTTCGTCGGGCTGGCCCAAGCGTTCGCCAAACGCGCCGAGCTGGAATTGAAGCCGACCTGGGCTCCAGCGCAGATGATCGACCTGGCCTTGCGCAAGGGGCGCTATGGTGAAGCGACGCCCTGGCAGTTGTCGCTGGCAGCGCTGGACAAGCACCCGCATGGCCTCGACCTTGGGCCATTGCGTGCCAATCTCGCTGCACGCCTGACGACTGCCAGCAAGGCAGTCGAAGCGGCGCCCCAGGTACTGCTGGACGACCTCGGCCGGCTGGCGCAACAAGCCCCTCCGGCGCCGGGCGAGCTGCTGCTGATCGGCCGTCGTCATGTACGCAGCAACAATTCGTGGATGCACAATTTTCATCGGCTGGTGAAAGGCAAACCGCGACATCAGTTGTTGATGCACCCGCAGGACCTGCAGCAGCGGCAGCTGCAGGACGGCCAGCGGGTTCGTATCCGCTCGCGTACCGGGGACCTTGAAGTCGAGGTGCAGGCCTGCGAGGACATGATGCCGGGTGTGGTCAGCCTGCCTCATGGCTTCGGTCACTCTCGTCAGGGCGTGCACATGCAGATCGCCCAGGCGCAACCTGGCGTGAGCGCCAACGACCTCACCGATGAGCGCCTGCGTGACCAGGTTTCCGGCAATGCGGCCCTCAATGGCGTACCCGTGCAGGTAGAGGCCGCGTAAGGAATGGTAAGGCCGAGCATGCTGCTCGGCTTTCCGTTACAATGCGTCACCGTGCCGACGACCGCGTCGGAAAGTTCAGCCGAGGTGCTACATGGAT
The DNA here is from genome assembly GCF_017490905.1 of Pseudomonas sp. 32_A. Lineage (NCBI taxonomy): Bacteria > Pseudomonadati > Pseudomonadota > Gammaproteobacteria > Pseudomonadales > Pseudomonadaceae > Pseudomonas > Pseudomonas sp. 32_A. The sequence continues at coordinate 145,291 of NZ_JAFGYI010000005.1, forward strand.
ATCATCGAAACGATCAAAGAGCAGATTGCCAACAACACCATTCTGCTTTACATGAAAGGCTCGCCGAATGCCCCGCAGTGTGGCTTCTCTGCGCGTGCATCGCAGGCCGTGATGGGTTGTGGCGAGAAGTTCGCCTACGTCGACATCCTGCAGAACCCGGAAATCCGTGCGAATTTGCCAAAATACGCCAACTGGCCGACCTTCCCGCAGCTGTGGGTAGCTGGTGAACTGGTCGGCGGCAGCGACATCATGCTGGAAATGTTCGAGAAGGGTGAGCTGCAGACCCTGATCAAGGAAGCGGCTGCCAAGGCCAAGGCTTCCGAGGCCTGATTTCCGGCAGACATAAAAAAACCCGCACATGGCGGGTTTTTTTATGGGGCGAAATTCTATTCTTCGCCCATCTGCGACTGCAGGTAGTTCTCGATACCGATCTTGTCGATCAGCCCCAGCTGGGTTTCCAGCCAGTCGATGTGTTCTTCCTCGGATTCGAGGATGTCTTCGAGCATGTCACGCGAGCCGAAGTCGCCAGCGGTTTCGCAATGGGCGATGGCTGCTTTGAGGTCGACCAGGCCTTTCTGTTCGATCTTCAGGTCGCACTCGAGCATTTCCTTGGTGTGCTCGCCAATCAGCAGCTTGCCCAGGTCCTGGACGTTGGGGATGCCTTCGAGGAAGAGAATACGCTTGATCAGTTTGTCAGCGTGCTTCATCTCGTCGATGGATTCCTTGTACTCGTGCTTGCCGAGTTTGTTCAGGCCCCAATCTTCGTACATGCGTGCGTGCAGGAAGTACTGGTTGATCGCGACCAGCTCGTTTCCGAGGATCTTGTTGAGATGCTGGATGACGCTTACGTCGCCTTTCATGTCGGGTTCCTGCCCTGTAGAGATGTGCCAATACAGGGAAGTTTGAGCCCGATACTTGGGTGTGTCAAACCTAAGTTCTTGAATAATAAATGAAAATTAATGGAAATAAGAATGTTTGTGAACCGCGTTGAAGCGCTAACTTATTGAATTGCAGACATAAAAAAACCGGACGCAAGGTCCGGTTCTTCGAATTCTGGGTTTTCAGGCCGCGGTAAATTCCACGGGGTAGGGCAGGGCTGCCTGGCTGACCTGAAGCTCGGTCAACGTTTCGCGGACCACCTGCTTGGCCACGCAGGCACATTTGCCACACTGGCTGGCGACGTTGGTCGCGGCTCGCACTTCCTTGTAGCTGCAGCATCCTTCATAGATCGCATCGCGGATCTGTCCGTCGGTAACGCCGACACAAAGACACACATACATAAAGGCTGACCATCGTTGGTGGGCTCGATGGAGTGGAGCTTAATGTTAATGAGAATGCTTGTCAAAGTGGTTTCTGAAATGGCCGTGCTTGAGCGACCGGCGGTTGCTTCGTCGTTGGAGTCGGCCTGTCACCAGAAGCCGTGTATGATGGTCAGCCTTTGTTGGATGTCGGGCAAGCCCGTCTGGCCCGGCAAACGGTTTTTCACCCTCATCAGGAGATTACAATGAGCGTACTCGTTGGTAAGAAAGCCCCCGATTTCACCGTGCCGGCCGTGCTGGGCAATGGCGAGATCGTCGACAGCTTCAACCTGGCTTCGGCCATCAAGGGCAAGTACGGCCTGGTGTTCTTCTACCCGCTGGACTTCACCTTCGTCTGCCCGTCCGAGCTGATCGCCCTGGACAACCGCATCCCTGACTTCCAGGCACGCAACGTGGAAGTGATCGGCGTGTCGATCGACTCGCACTTCACCCACAACGCCTGGCGTAACACCCCGGTCAACAACGGCGGTATCGGCCAGGTCAAATACACCCTGGCTGCCGACATGACCCACGAAATCTGCAAGGCCTACGACGTCGAGTCCGAAGGCGGCGTGGCCTTCCGTGGCGCCTTCCTGATCGACACCAACGGTGTTGTCCGTTCGCAGATCGTCAACGACCTGCCTCTGGGCCGCAACATGGACGAGCTGCTGCGCTTGGTCGACGCCCTGCAGTTCCACGAAGAGCACGGCGAAGTCTGCCCTGCCAACTGGAAAAAAGGCGACAAAGGCATGAACGCTTCGCCGGAAGGCGTTGCTGCCTACCTGAGCGAGAACGCTGGCAAGCTGTAATTGCCGCGAGCATGAAAAAACCGGCCCTGGTGGCCGGTTTTTTTGTGCCTTCCTGTGCCGGCCTCTTCGCGGGTAAACCCGCTCCCACAGGAGAGCCACAGGTCTGAGCCAATGTGGATCCTTGTGGGAGCGGGTTTACCCGCGAATGCGATCCCAACTCAGTCGTTGAAGTCGCGCCAGCCGCCCATCTCTTTCCAGCGGTTGACGATGCCGCAGAACAGCTCGGCCGTCTTCTCGGTGTCATAACGCGCCGAGTGCGCCTCACGTCCGTCGAAGTCAATGTCGGCGCTCTGGCAGGCCCGCGCCAGTACGGTCTGGCCATAAGCCAGGCCGGCCAGCGTAGCGGTGTCGAAGCTGGAGAACGGGTGGAACGGGTTGCGCTTCAGGTCATTGCGTGTCACCGCCGCATTGAGGAAGCCCAGGTCGAAGCTGCTGTTGTGGCCGACCAGGATTGCCCGCTTGCAGCCATTGGCCTTGAGCGCCTTGCGTACGCCACGGAAGATGTCGGTCAGCGCGCTTTCCTCGCTGACCGCCATGCGCAGCGGGTGGTCCAGTTTGATCCCGGTGAACTCCAGCGCAGCCGCCTCGATGTTGGCGCCCTCGAATGGCTCCACCCGGTGGAAGTAGGTGTGCTCGGGGAACAGGAAGCCCTTTTCGTCCATGCCGATGGTGACTGCGGCAATTTCCAGCAGGGCATCGGTAGCGCTGTTGAAGCCGCCGGTTTCAACATCCACCACTACCGGCAGATAGCCGCGGAAGCGCTCGGCCATCGGGTGGCGCGAGCCGCTGCTGCCTTGGGTGTCCAGGTCGTCTTCGTAGAGGTCTTCGCTCACGCGTTTTCCTCCAGCAGGCGCCAGCGCAGTTTTTCGCCGGCGCGCAGCGGGACCACGGTCTGCTCGCCAAAAGGCAGGCTGTCCGGGGCGGTCCATTCTTCGCGAACCAGGGTAATGGTGTCGGTGTTGGCCGGCAGGCCGTAGAACGCCGGACCGTGCAGGCTGGCGAAGCCTTCCAGTTTGTCCAGCGCGTTACGCTGCTCGAATGCTTCGGCGTACATCTCGATGGCTGCGTAGGCGGTGTAGCAACCGGCGCAACCGCAGGCGGCTTCCTTGGCGTGACGGGCGTGCGGGGCAGAGTCGGTACCCAGGAAGAACTTCGGGTTGCCGCTGGTGGCTGCGTCAAGCAGCGCCACCTGATGGGTGTTGCGCTTGAGGATCGGCAGGCAATAGAAGTGCGGGCGAATGCCGCCAACCAGCATGTGGTTGCGGTTGTACAGCAGGTGCTGCGCGGTGATGGTCGCGCCGACGTTGGCCGGGGCCTCGGTGACGAACTGCGCGGCATCGCTGGTGGTGATGTGCTCGAACACCACCTTCAGCGTCGGGAAGCGCTCGACCACACGGCGCATGTGCTCGTCGATGAAGCGCTTCTCGCGGTCGAACACGTCGATCTCGCTGCGGGTCACTTCGCCATGCACCAGTAGCGGCATGCCAACTTCCGCCAACGCTTCGATGGCCGGGAAGATGTTGTCGATGCTGGTCACGCCCGAGTCGGAATTGGTGGTGGCGCCGGCCGGGTACAGCTTGGCGGCGTACACGAAACCGCTGGCCTTGGCCGCGCGGATGTCCTCGGGGCTGGTGCGGTCGGTGAGGTACAGCACCATCAGCGGCTCGAAGCGGCTGCCAGCCGGGCGGGCGGCCAGGATGCGCTCACGGTAGGCGCCGGCCTCGGAGGCATTGCGTACCGGCGGAACCAGGTTGGGCATGATGATGGCACGGGCGAAAGTACGCGCCACGTCGCCAACGGTGTGGGGCAGGACGGCACCATCGCGCAGATGGATGTGCCAGTCGTCGGGACGCAGGAGGGTCAGGCGATCGGACATTGGGGATTCCAGGCGGGTCGAACTCAAGCGCCAATGCTACCGGAAAACCCTGGGTGGAGCACGGCTATCAAGTTTTCAGCCAGGCGTCCGATAGCCTGCAGGTAAGCCGTCAGAATTTGTGGAGCCGCCCGTGCGCCAGCGTTACCTAGCCCTGTTGACCCTGTTCGCCAGCCTGCCGGCCGGTGCACTGACCTTCCAGACGCGCATGGAGAACATTGCCTGGAAGGTCGAGGGTGACCAGTTCGAATGCCGGCTGATCCAGCCTATCGACGGTTTCGGCAGTGGCGAGTTCGTGCGCCGCGCGGGCGAGCAGCCGGTGTTCCAGCTGCGCTCGGACAGCAACGTACTGGGTGCGGGCACGGCCACATTGCTGGCAGCTGCTGCACCGTGGCAACCCGGGCGCAGCGACATCAACCTGGGCAGCGTGCGCATGGCCCGCACCGGGCTGTTGTTCAGTTCCTCCCAGGGCCAGGCCAGTCGCCTGATCAATGGCTTGCTCGATGGGCGCAGCACGGTGATACGCAATTACGCCGGCGAGGCGGGCAGGCCGATGGAAGTGCGGGTACTGCCGGTCAGCTTTGCCAAGGCCTACAACGACTATCAGGCCTGTGCCGGCAAGCTGCTGCCGATGAACTACGATCAGGTGCGTCAGACCCAGGTGGGCTTCCCGGGGGGAGGCTTCGAGCTGGATGCCTCGGCCAAGGCGCGGCTGGATGTGATTCTCGACTACATGAAGGCTGACCCGACGGTGAACCATGTCGAGCTCAACGGCCACTCCGACAACAGTGGCAACCGCCTGACCAATCGCGACATGTCGCGCCGCCGGGCACTGGCGGTGGCCGACTACCTCAAGGCCCATGGCGTTCCGGAGGAGCAGATTACCGTGCGTTTCCATGGCGAACGTTACCCGTTGGCCAAGAACAACAGTGCAGCCAACCGGGCGCGTAACCGGCGGGTGAATATCGAACTGGATCGGGTGACGGTGATCGAGAAGCCGGGTGAAAAACCTGTCGAAAAGGCTCCTGAGCCAACGCCTGCCAAGTCATGAAGTCTGCAGGGCTTTCTGTAGGAGCGGCCTTGTGTCGCGATGGGCTGCGCAGCAGCCCCCGGATCTCAGCCAAGCAGCGAAAATTGCCGGGGCTGCTGCGCAGCCCATCGCGACACAAGGCCGCTCCTACACGGCACTTCATACTTTCCGACGGTAAGTCGCCCTTCCGAAAGTTCCTGTCGCTTTGTCGTCAGAAGCTGTCGCCCCACTGTAAATTTATCCGTAACGTCGTTAGAATCGATCCCTTTCCGTACAACCCCGTGGAGTGATGGCATGGCGGACGTAAAAAAGGTCGTACTGGCGTATTCCGGCGGCCTTGATACTTCGGTGATTCTCAAGTGGCTGCAGGATACCTACAACTGCGAAGTGGTGACCTTCACCGCTGACCTGGGGCAGGGCGAAGAGGTCGAGCCGGCTCGTGCCAAGGCCCAGGCAATGGGCGTTAAAGAGATTTACATCGACGACCTGCGCGAAGAATTCGTGCGTGATTTTGTGTTCCCGATGTTCCGCGCCAACACCGTCTACGAGGGCGAGTACCTGCTGGGTACTTCCATCGCCCGTCCGCTGATCGCCAAGCGCCTGATCGAAATCGCCAACGAAACCGGCGCCGACGCCATTTCCCACGGCGCCACCGGCAAAGGCAACGACCAGGTGCGTTTCGAACTGGGTGCGTACGCCCTGAAGCCAGGCGTCAAGGTCATCGCCCCATGGCGTGAGTGGGACCTGCTGTCCCGCGAGAAGCTGATGGACTACGCCGAGAAGCACGGCATCCCGATCGAGCGCCACGGCAAGAAGAAGTCGCCGTACTCGATGGACGCCAACCTGCTGCACATCTCCTACGAAGGCGGTGTTCTGGAAGATACCTGGACCGAGCACGAAGAAGACATGTGGCGCTGGAGCGTCTCGCCCGAGAACGCCCCGGACCAGGCTACCTACATCGAGCTGACCTACCGCAACGGTGACATCGTAGCCATCGACGGCGTCGAGAAGACCCCGGCCACCGTCCTGGCCGACCTGAACCGTATCGGTGGTGCCAATGGCATCGGCCGTCTGGACATCGTCGAGAACCGTTACGTCGGCATGAAGTCGCGTGGGTGCTACGAGACCCCAGGTGGCACCATCATGCTCAAGGCCCACCGTGCCATCGAGTCGATCACCCTGGACCGCGAAGTCGCTCACCTGAAGGATGAGCTGATGCCGAAGTACGCCAGCCTGATCTACACCGGCTACTGGTGGAGCCCGGAGCGTCTGATGCTGCAGCAGATGATCGACGCGTCGCAGGTCAACGTGAACGGCGTGGTACGCCTGAAGCTGTACAAGGGTAACGTCACCGTTGTCGGCCGCAAGTCGGACGACTCGCTGTTCGACGCCACCATCGCTACCTTCGAAGAAGATGGCGGCGCCTACAACCAGGCGGACGCTGCGGGCTTCATCAAGCTCAACGCCCTGCGTATGCGCATTGCTGCCAACAAGGGCCGCTCGCTGCTCTGATCGCTGGCATGTGCAGCAAGAACCCCGGCGCAGGCCGGGGTTTTTTTTGCCCTGTGGAAAGCCTGGGGCATTCAATGGCCGTCGTTCGCCACCTGTCCATCAAGCGCGCTGATCGATAGTTGCGCGCACTGGCGTCTGTCCAGGTTGCAAAAGCGCCAGGTGCGCGTTGGTTGAGGCGGTTGGGCAAGGGCGGATAGTAGTTGCTGTTCCATCAAGCGACAGGCATCAGGGCCGGAAAACATGAATGTGACAGGCTCGCCCTGCAGCGCTTCGCTGGTATCACCGGGCATCGCATGTTTGGCGACATCGCTCTGTGTCGACGCCTTGCCGTTTGCCTTTGTGTTTGGCGACGGGTCGTAGAACGACTTGTAATTGAAGTTGAGCGTGAGGAAGAACAGTGCCGTCAGGAAGAATGGGAAGCCTACCAGGAACCAGGTGTAGAGCTTTTGGCTGGACTCGCTGAGAAACGGCAATGTGGCAAGGGCCGAGGCTTCGATAATCCCTGCGAAGATGGCAATGATCGTCAGCGGGGCGACAGGTTGTACTTGGTGCATATGGGTCGTCTCCAGCGATTTTGCACATCTTTACCTTTTGACGATGCTCAACTAAAGACTGGATTGTTTCCCGGGTGAGAGTAATCGCTCGAATTGCAGACGAAATGTCTATTCAGCGTATTTGAGTGGTTATTTCATCAGGTATTGGCCGGTTTTCAAGTGAGTGCACTTTCAGGTCGGTGATACTGTTCATTTGGTAACAAGGAATTTGATTGTTACAAGTACATCAATTGAGTGTAGGAAATTTCTGTAAGTGTTGTAGGTTCCATCTGTTCATTTGTTTCGCCGCTAAATCGCCGCGCCAGCAAGCGCTCTGTAGGTTATCTTGGCGTGCCAAAGCAAAAGCAATGAATGGATATCGCATGAATAAAGTGCTTATCGTGGATGATCATCCGGTCATACGCCTGGCCGTACGCATGCTGATGGAGCGGCATGGGTATGACGTCGTGGCGGAAACGGACAACGGAGTGGCTGCGTTGCAACTGACACGGCAACACCTGCCGGATATCGTGGTGCTCGATATCGGTATCCCCAAGCTGGATGGCCTGGAGGTGATCGGCCGCATGACGGCCTTCAGCCCGGGCAGCAAGGTGCTGGTGCTGACATCACAGGCCCCCGGCAACTTTTCGATGCGCTGCATGCAGGCGGGGGCGGCAGGGTATGTGTGCAAGCAGCAGGAACTCACAGAACTGCTGAGCGCCATCAAGGCCGTTTTGTCGGGGTACAGCTATTTCCCCAACCAGGCCCTGCATGTGTCACGAGGAAGGGGCGGAAGCGAGACGGATATGGTCAACCGCCTTTCGGCGCGCGAGATGACAGTGCTGCAACAGCTGGCGCGAGGGCGTTCCAACAAGGAGATTGCCGACAGCATGTTCCTCAGCAACAAGACGGTCAGTACCTACAAGTCACGCCTGTTGCTCAAGCTCAATGCGCGGTCGCTGGTCGACCTGATCGAGCTGGCGCAACGGCAAGGGTTGAACTGACCGCCAAGGCCGTGAAGCCTCCAGCCAGGAGGCTTTGCCCGGGTTACAGATCGTAGTCGAAGTCGGCCAGCTGCTTCTGCAGGCGCCTTTCTTCAAGCATATTGTCGATGGTGCGGCGTTTGCTCAGGTTGGTCTTTGCGGTTTCCAGCTGGGGTTCCGCTTCGTCATCCACGGCAACAAAATCATCTTCGATCGGCAGGTCGTCTTTATCGCTACTCATGAGTCGCTCCAAGCCAAGGGGCCATTGGCCGTCCTTATAACCAGAAAGCAGACGCTGGTAAAAAAGATTTTTTCAATCGCCGCAAGTGGTTTTCAGCTGTCGGCTCAATCGTCAGAGGTCTTGTGCTTGTACTCGCACAAATCTTCGATCCGACAGCTGCCACAGCGTGGCTTGCGCGCCTGGCATACATAGCGCCCGTGCAGGATCAGCCAGTGGTGAGCGTCGAGCAGATAATCCTTTGGTACGAACTTGATCAGCTTCTTCTCCACCTCCAGCACTGTCTTGCCTGGCGCGATGCCTGTGCGGTTACTGACCCGGAAGATATGGGTATCCACGGCCATGGTCGGCTGGCGGAACGCTGTGTTGAGCACTACGTTGGCGGTCTTGCGACCCACGCCGGGTAGCGCCTCCAGGGCTTCGCGGGTTTGTGGTACCTGGCTGTCATGGCGTTCGATCAGCAGCCGGCAGGCTTCGATGACGTTCTTGGCCTTGCTGTTGTACAAGCCAATGGTCTTGATGTACTCACTCAGGCCTTCGACGCCCAGCGCATAGATGGTCTCGGGGGTGTTGGCGACCGGGAACAGGCGTGCAGTGGCCTTGTTGACGCCGACATCGGTGGACTGCGCGGACAGCGTCACGGCGACCAGAAGTTCGAACGGGGTGGTGTAGGCCAGTTCGGTCTTCGGGTCGGGGTTGTCTTCGTGCAGCCTGCGAAAGATCTCCAGGCGTTTGGCGGCATTCATGAAATCAGAGCTTTCCTTGACGGTGTGATTGGGCGGGACCCGGACGCAGGCGATTGTACAAGGCCAGCAACAATCCAAGCAGTAGCAAACCACCCGGGGCCAGGGTAGCCAGGTGCAGGCCGGTACCATCGGCCAGCCATTGGCGGCTGGCGCCGAGCAGCAGGCATGTGGCGAGCAGCGCGCAATGGTGGCCAGCGAGCACGCGCCAGCGGCCTTGACCGGGCAACAGGTGGTCAATGGCCAGGCATTGCAGGCACAGCAGTGCGGGGTAGTGGCCGAGGGCGAGTGCCAGTGGCAGCAGCCAGGCACGCAGTGCCAGTTGCAGGCAACTGGCCAGGGCCGCCAATACCAGCAGGCTGGCCAGTACATAGGTCCATGTAGCGAGCCGCTGGCGCAGGGGTGCCAGCAACAGCTGGTGAAGGCTGCTCATCAGCACCGCACACACGCCTATGGTGGCGCCTTCGCTCAATGTTCGGGTGGCACCCAGTAGCGGCACCAGGCTTGCGCCGAGCAGGTAGAACCTAGTCATGCGTGGCGCCCTCGAGCAATACGCTGCGCTGTTCATCGAAGTAACTCAGCGCTTCCTGCAGCGCGCCGATCACTGCCCGTGAGGTCACGGTTGCGCCGGCCAACTGGTCAAAGTCGCCCTGGTCGCGCTTCAGCGCCCAGCGATCGCCCAGCTGGCGGTTGGCAAATTGCCTCAGCCAGTTCAGTTGCGGATCACCCAGGCGTGCACCCAGCCCGGGGCTTTCCTGTTGCTCTACCACCTGGCTGCCGATCAACCGGCCGTCCGCGGCGATGGCCACGCTCAGCATGATCGGCCCAGCATAGCCTTGTGCCTGGGTGACCAGGATGATGGCGACCGGTTTGCCCGCCAGTGTCGCCCGATAAGCGGCCAGGATCCGGCTGTTTGGCCGCTGTGCGGCGGGCCTGGGCAGGGGGCTGTCCAGGGGTTGGTTGTCGTAACTGCCCTCTGGCAGTACCGCCAGCCGCTGCCTGCTGTTGAGTTGTTTCTCTGCGTCGGCGACGGCCGCGCTGGTCCAGTGCCGCCAAGCGAGGGTGGCCGACAGCGCCAGTGCCCCAGTCAGTAGCAGCACGCCCATATCACGTATCAGGCGCTTCATCGGGCAACCCGCTGGCGCTGCAAGGCCAGGCGTTCCAGGCTCGGCGCCGTGAGGTTCATCAGCAGGATGGCGAACGCCGTGCCGTCCGGGTAGCTACCCCAAGTGCGGATCAGGTAGATCAGCAGGCCTGCCCCCAGGCCGAACCCAAGCTTCGCCCACTCCTGCCGGGGCGCGGTCACCGGTTCGGTGGCAATGAAGAACGCCGCCATCATGGTCGAGCCGGAGAACAGGTGCAGCAGGGGGGAGCCGTTGGAGTCCGAACCCGAGCCATTCCAGCCCAGCAGGCTGAACAGGAACAACCCTGCCAGCAGGCCTGCCGGCGCATGCCAGCTGATCACCTTGCGTTGCAGCAGGAACAGGCCGCCCAACAGGAATGCCAGGTTGACCCATTCGCTGCCTCGCCCCCCGATGCTACCGAAGCCCGGGTGGCTGGCGAACAGCTCGTCGATGGTCAGGCTGCGGTTGTGACGCAGGCCGTCGAGCAGTGTCGGCCGGGCCCAGGCATCGATCTGATCGCTGCCGATGAATACCTGTTGCAGGCTGTCGAGCATGCCAGGTGCTGGCCCTGGCCAATGGTTCATCTGCAACGGGAAGCTCAGCAGCACGAAGGCATAGCCGACCATGGCCGGGTTGAACAGGTTGCGCCCGACTCCGCCAAAGGCCTGCTTGCCGATGCCGATGGCAACGCTGGTAGCGATCACCGGCAACCACCATGGCGTCAGGGGGGGGAGGGCGGCGGCCAGCAGCACGGCAGTGACCAGCGCGCTGCCATCATTCAGCGCCGTGTTCCACGGTTGTGCTCGCAATGTGAGTACCAACCCCTCGCACAGCAGCGCGGCACTGGCGCAAAGCAACAGGTTCAGCAGCAAACTCCAGCCATGCAGCCAGAACAGCGCCAGCAGGCCAGGTACACAAGCCAGCAACACCAGGCCCATGCTGGTACGGAGCCGCGGGTCGGGCTTGGCAGTCATTGGGCGAACAGCCCATTGAAGCCTGAAAACGCCATGGCCATCACCCCGGCACCGAGCAGTTCGATGGGCAGGCCGCGCATTGCCCCGGGGACGTCGGCATGAGCGCTGCGCTGGCGCAGGTCGGCGAACAACACTAGCGCCAGCCAGAAGCCGCTGCCGGACAGCAGGCCTCGCAGCAGGGTAGCGAGCCATGTGCTGTCATCACTTGCCTGTTGCAGGGTCAACCCCAGTACTACCGCGTTGCTCAAAAGCAGCGTGGGCAATTGCGTTGTCGGCCAGGTCGGGCGCCACCTTGTCAGCAGCCATGGCACGCCCCAGGCAAGCATGGCCAGCCAGGGCAACAACAGGAACAGGGCAAGGTCCTGGGCCTGCAGCGGGGCAAGCACCCCGCGCACCAGAAGTTGTGCGCCAATCACGCCCAAGGCAATGCACAGTGCGCAGGCAAGGCCGTGCACATGCAGGTGCAGCCTGGGGATTGGCTGTTGTTGCAGGCACAGGTGATTGACCAGCGCGGCGCTGATCAGCACCAGAAGATAATCGCTCATGAGATGACGATAGCCGGGAATCGGGGCGATTGTCCGGGATTGGTGTGAGGCATTGGGGCCGCTTTGCGGCCCTTTCGCGACACAAGGCCGCTCCTATAGGGAAATGCGATCCCCTGTAGGAGCGGCCTTGTGTCGCGAAAGGGCTGCAGAGCAGCCCCCGGCAAGGTCAGTTACTTGATGCGCTGGCCCGGCTTGGCACCGCTGTCCGGGCTCAACAGGTAGATCTCTTCACCGCCAGGCCCGGCCGCCATTACCATGCCTTCGGACACGCCAAAACGCATCTTCCGTGGCTTGAGGTTGGCCACCATCATGGTCAGGCGGCCTTCCAGCTGGGACGGGTCGGGGTAGGCCGACTTGATGCCGGAGAACACGTTGCGGCGCTCGTCACCGATGTCCAGGGTCAGTTGCAGCAGCTTGTCGGCACCCGCTACGGCCTCGGCCTTGACGATCAGCGCCACGCGCAGGTCGACGGCAGCGAAGGTGTCGAACTCGATTTCCGCTGACAGCGGGTCCTTGGCCAGCTCGCCGTTGCCGGCCGGGGCCTTGGCTTCGGCGGCCAGCAGGTCTTCCTTGCTGGCGGCGACCATGGCTTCGACCTTGGCCGGTTCGATGCGGCTCATCAGTGCCTTGAACGGGTTCAGCTGGTGGTTTTCCAGGCGCGACAGGTGGTCGTTCCAGGTCAGCGGTGCCACGTTGAGGAAAGCCTCGGCGTCGGCGGCCAGCACCGGCAGCACCGGCTTGAGGAAGATCACCAGCTGGCGGAACAGGTTGATGCCCTGGGCGCAGATGGCTTGCACTTCATCCTGCTTGCCTTCCTGTTTGGCCAGCGACCACGGGGCCTTGTCGGCGATCCAAGCGTTGGCGCGGTCAGCCAGCGCCATGATTTCGCGCATGGCACGGCCGAAGTCGCGGCCTTCATAGGCGTCGGCGATCGACGGGGCTGCCGCCAGGAAGGCTTCGGTCAGCTCCGGTGCGGCATCGCCAGCCACCATCACGCCTTCGTTGCCCTTGTGGATGAAGCCGGCGCAGCGGCTGGCGATGTTGACCACCTTGCCGACCAGGTCGGAGTTCACCTTCTGCACGAAGTCTTCAAGGTTCAGGTCCAGGTCATCGACGCCACGACCCAGCTTGGCCGCGTAGTAGTAACGCAGGTATTCCGGCTGCAGGTGGTCGAGGTAGGTGCGGGCCTTGATGAAGGTACCGCGCGACTTGGACATCTTGGCGCCGTTCACGGTCAGGTAGCCGTGGACGTTGACCGCGCTTGGCTTGCGGAAGCCTGCGCCTTCGAGCATGGCTGGCCAGAACAGGGCGTGGAAGTTGACGATGTCCTTGCCGATGAAGTGGTACAGCTCGGCCTTGGAGCCTTCGTTCCAGAACGCGTCAAAGTCCAGCTCCGGGCGGCGTGCGCAGAGGTTCTTGAAGCTGGCCATGTAGCCGATCGGTGCATCCAGCCACACGTAGAAGTACTTGCCTGGCTCGCCCGGGATCTCGAAGCCGAAGTACGGCGCGTCGCGGGAAATGTCCCATTCCTGCAGGCCCGAGTCCAGCCATTCGGCCAGCTTGTTGGCCACCGCGTCCTGCAGCGTGCCGCTGCGGGTCCACTGCTGCAGCATGGCCTGGAAGTCCGGCAACTTGAAGAAGAAGTGCTGGGAATCACGCAGTACCGGGGTGGCACCAGAGATGGCCGACTTGGGGTTCTTCAGCTCGGTAGGCGCATAGGTGGCGCCGCATTTTTCGCAGTTGTCGCCGTACTGGTCTTCGGCCGCGCACTTGGGGCAGGTGCCCTTGATGAAGCGGTCGGCGAGGAACATGCCCTTTTCCGGATCGAAGTACTGGGTCACCGAACGGGTGGCGATGTGCCCGGCGTCACGCAGGCGTGCGTAGATCAGGCCCGACAGCTCGCGGTTCTCTTCGCTGTGGGTCGAATGGAAGTTGTCGAAGTCCACCAGGAAGTCGGCGAAGTCGCTGCTGTGTTCGGCCTGGACGTTGGCGATCAGCTGTTCCGGGGTGATGCCTTCCTTTTCGGCGCGCAGCATGATGGCCGAGCCGTGGGCATCGTCGGCGCAGACGTAGATGCACTGGTTGCCGCGCAGCTTCTGGAAGCGGACCCACATGTCTGTCTGGATGTACTCGAGCATATGGCCAAGGTGGATCGATCCGTTGGCATAGGGCAAGGCGCTGGTGACGAGAATCTGACGTGGCTCGGACATGGTGGCTTGGCTACTTATCTGGCGACGGGGTAAAAATGAGGTTGATCGGCCACTATAAAGGGCTGGCGAAGATATTTCACCCCGCATGCGCATCTGCTGACGATTGACGGGTTAGGATAGGCGCCTGTTTTACATTCAGTTTGCCATTGGGAGTCTCCATGAGTGCCGTCACCCGTGCCGCCGTCGAAGGCGTGCTTCGCCAGTACACCGACCCCTACCTGAACCAGGACCCGGTCAGCGCCGGCTGCGTGCGTGCCATCGATATCCAGGGCGGGCAGGTCAGCGTGCAGTTGCAGCTGGGTTATGCCGCAGGGCTGTTCAAGAACGGCTGGGCCCAGGTGCTGCAGACCGCCATCGGCAACCTCGAGGGCGTCAGCAGTGCCCAGGTGTCGATCGACTGCGTGGTTGCCGCGCACAAGGCTCAGGCCCAGGTGCCGGCCATGGCCAACGTCAAGAACATCGTCGCCGTGGCCTCGGGCAAGGGTGGTGTGGGCAAGTCGACCACGGCGGCCAACCTGGCCCTGGCGCTGGCCCGCGAGGGTGCGCGGGTGGGTATTCTCGATGCGGATATCTATGGCCCCAGCCAAGGCGTGATGTTCGGCATCGCCGAAGGCACCCGCCCGCAGATTCGCGAGCAGAAGTGGTTCGTGCCGATCAAGGCCCATGGCGTGGAAGTCATGTCCATGGCGTTCCTTACCGACGACAACACCCCGATGGTCTGGCGTGGCCCGATGGTTTCCGGCGCGCTGCTGCAGTTGGTGACCCAGACCGCCTGGGACGACCTGGATTACCTGGTGATCGACATGCCGCCGGGCACCGGTGATATCCAGCTGACCCTGGCGCAGAAGGTGCCGGTGGCCGGTTCGGTAATCGTCACCACTCCACAGGACCTGGCCCTGCTGGATGCCAGGAAGGGCGTGGAGATGTTCCGCAAAGTCAACATCCCGGTGCTGGGCGTGGTGGAGAACATGGCCGTGCACATTTGCTCGAACTGCGGCCATGCCGAACACTTGTTCGGCGAAGGCGGTGGCGAGAAGCTGGCGAGCCAGTATGGCGTCGACCTGCTGGCGTCGCTGCCGCTGTCGATGGTGATTCGCCAGCAGGCCGACAATGGCAAGCCGACCGCCATCGCCGAACCGGAAAGCCAGATTGCCATGGTCTATCAGGAACTGGCCCGTCAGGTAGGGGCGCGCATCGTGCTGCAGGAAGCGGCGGCGCCGGCGATGCCGAGCATCACCATCAGCGAAGATTGATCTGTCAGACCGAGTCGCCTGCTTCGCGGGTGAACCCGCTCCCACAGGTATCGCGCAGCCTTCAAATACCGCGCGGACCCTGTGGGAGCGGGTTTACCCGCGAAGAGGTTGACTCGATCTTTCGACCAGGCATAAAAAAACCCGCCGGAAGGCGGGTTTTTTTGAAAGCTAGGAAGCTTCGATCGACTTAGGCGATCTGAACTTCTTCAGCCTGCATGCCTTTCTGGCCGCGGGTAGCGACGAAAGTAACAGCCTGGCCTTCTTTCAGGGTTTTGAAGCCGTCAGCTTGGATGGCTTTGAAGTGCACGAACAGGTCGTCGCCCGACTGAGGGGTGATGAAGCCGTAGCCTTTCTCATCGTTGAACCACTTAACAACGCCTTGTTGACGATTGGACATTTTTCTGTCTCCTTGGACAATTTGATAACGGTCAGGAAAAACCCTGGCCGGGACTGAGCGCAAAGAGAGCAGAAAATTCAGCGATGGGCCGATCAGGATCGTGCATCAAACTAGATATTCTCGGTGTCACGTGCAGCACAGTGGCAACACCTTACCCCACTTTCCGCAACCTGCCAATGGTCAGAAGCCGCTTTATGCAAATTCGGATCGACGGCGGCTGCAGCCCCCGCCCGGCGCGGGATGAGGCATGGAACTTTAACCTGGGCGCCGGGACCGGTAAGATGCGCGTCTCGAATTTTCACCTCGCAACTCTTCAGGACAACCCGCCATGAGCATCAAATCGGACAAGTGGATTCGCCGCATGGCGCAGGAACACGGCATGATCGAACCGTTCGTCGAGCGCCAGGTGCGCGGCGAACAGGACAGCCGGGTGATCTCCTTCGGCGTTTCCAGCTACGGCTACGACGTGCGCTGCGCCGACGAATTCAAGGTGTTCACCAACATCAACTCGGCCACCGTCGACCCGAAGAACTTCGATGCCGGCAGTTTTGTCGACATCAAGAGCGACGTGTGCATCATCCCGCCGAACTCCTTCGCCTTGGCGCGCACCGTCGAGTACTTCCGCATTCCGCGTGACGTGCTGACCATCTGCCTGGGCAAGAGCACCTATGCCCGTTGCGGTATCATCGTCAACGTCACCCCGCTCGAGCCCGAGTGGGAAGGCCACGTGACGCTGGAGTTCTCCAACACCACCACGCTGCCAGCAAAGATCTACGCCAACGAAGGCGTGGCCCAAATGCTGTTCCTGCAGTCCGACGAAGAATGCGAAGTGTCGTACAAGGACCGTGGCGGCAAGTATCAGGGCCAGCGCGGCGTCACCCTGCCGCGTACCTGAGCCGACAAGCGCGGGGAATTCCCCGCGCCTTTGGCACTCCAACTGGATAACGCCGGTACGCATGATGCGTGGCGGCCTTGCCAGGAGCAGCCAATGAAACTCCACCCCACAATCAGTGCCAAGCTGGCAGTTCTGCAGCCTAACCACGTCGGGTTGCTACCATGGTCACTGCTGGCGCACCCGCTGCCGATGCAGGCGGGGGGCGTGCCCCACCAGCCTGACCCGGACACCCCGCAACCGCCGGAACCGGGCGAAACGCCCCCCATGGAACCAGGCGAGCCAACCCTGCCTGACGAGCCGCCTCCTGCGCCTGTCGCCTGAGCGTCGCTACACAGGCCAGACGCGGTCTGCTCCGGCCAGGTACACCCGGCTGCCGTTGGGGGCGATTTCCCAACCCCCGGTAAACTCACCAAACGCCGGCAGCAGGCTGACCTGGACATCGATCAGGAAGCAGGGCAGTCGCAGGCGTTGCCGCGCCTTGCCGCGCAGCACGAACACCGGGTGTACATGGCCCGCCAGCACCGGATGAGTTGGATGGGGGGCGGGTTCGTGCTGTAGGGCGAAGGGTTCCAGCAGCCAAGGTTCGTCCATTACCTCAATGCCGAGCGATGCCGGCGGATCGCCGGCGTTGCGATCGTGATTGCCGCGTATCAGCACGATCCTCAGATTTTCGTGTCGTTCCCGCCACGCTTGCAGCCTGGCCAGCGTTGCCGGCGCCCGTGCTGTGCGCGCATGCAGAAAGTCGCCCAGAACGATCAATTGCTCGCAATCATGCGCCGCCAACAAGGCATCCAGCCGGGCGAGCGTCGCTTCGGTGGTGCCGCGTGGTACTGGTTGGTGCAGGGCACGGTAGCTTGCCGCCTTGCCGATGTGCACATCGGCGACCAGCAGGGCCCGACGTGAGGGCCAATAGAGGGCCTTGTCCGCAAGCAGCCAGAGCACCTGGCCACAGTGCTCGATGGATAAAGACGCGGTCATGCGCAACCCTCCGCCGCGCTTTCCAGTTCCGCGACCATTCGCGCAATCCGGTCCGCCAGTTTCTCGGTGCTCAAGGTTTCTCGCATGCCTTCCACCAGCAGGGCGAACGCCAACGGCCCGGTCCGCTTCAGCTGTCGCAGATCCAGGCGTAATTGCGCCATTTTCAGCAGTTGCCGATGCAGTCGCTCGATTTCCAGCTCCTCGTTCAACACCTCGTCCCGCGCCTGGCCCAGCAGCAGGTTGTCGGCGTCATGCTTGCGGAATACCTCGTAGAACAACCCGCTGGAGGCCTGGATCTGCCGCAGGCTTTTTTGCGCCGCCGGATATCCGCCAAACACCAGGCCGGCAATCTGGGCGATCTCGCGAAAGCGCCGCAACGCCATTTCCCCCGCGTTAAGGCTGGCCAGCACATCGTCCAGCAGATGTTCGGTGGCGAGCGCCTGTGGCAGGTGCGTCGCCCAGTCGACGTTGCCGGGGCTGAGCAGTTCGAACCCATAGTCGTTTACGGCAATCGAGACCGACAGCGGCTGTACCCGGCTCACCCGCCAGGCAATCAGGTTGGCCAGACCAAGGTTGGCCATGCGCCCGGCGAACGGATAGAGGAACAGGTGCCAGCCCTGGCGCGATTTGAGCGTTTCGGCCAGCAGCGTGCCAGGGCCAGGCAGCGCCGACCATTGCGCCTGCAAGGCCAGCAGAGGTTGTACTGCGCGCATCTCCGGGCCGTCGAAACGCCCTTGAGCTGCTGCGCCAAGCTGCTCGATCAGGGCGTCGGCCAGTTCGCTGGAGAGCGGCATGCGGCCACCGTTCCAGCGTGCCACCGCTGCCTTGCGTGCGGTGCTGCGGCGCACATAGGCGGTCATGTTTTCCACGCGCACCAGCTCCAGCACTCGGCCGGCGAAGACCAAGGTATCGCCCGGGCGCAAGCGGGCGATGAACGCCTCCTCGACGCTGCCCAGCGCTTTGCCGCCACCGCCCTTGCTCCAGTACTTGAGTTGCAGGCTGGCGTCGCTGACGATGGTGCCGATGCTCATGCGGTGGCGGCGCGCCAGGCGTTCGCTGGCAACCCGGTAAACGCCGTCGGCATGGCGCTCGACCCGCTGGTAGTCCGGGTAGGCGCTGAGCGAGCTGCCGCCATGGCAGACGAAATCCAGCGCCCATTGCCACTGGCTGTCGCGCAACTCACGGAAGGCCCAGGTGCTGCGTACTTCTTCGAGCAACGATTCGGCGCAAAAGCCACTGCCCAAGGCCATGCTGACCAGGTGCTGCACCAGCACATCCATGCACAGGCGTGGCGACTGCCGGGCCTCGATGTGCCCGGCGGCCAGGGCCTGCCTGGCAGCGGCGGCTTCCACCAGTTCCAGGCTGTGGGTGGGAACCAGGGTGACCCGGGAGCGCCGCCCCGGCGCGTGGCCCGAGCGCCCGGCGCGCTGCATGAGGCGGGCGATGCCTTTGGCAGAACCGATCTGCAGCACGCGCTCCACGGGCAGAAAGTCCACGCCCAGGTCCAGGCTGGAGGTACAGATCACCGCTTTCAGGCTGCCCTGCTTGAGGGCGCGCTCGACCCAGTCGCGGGCCTCCCGGGCCAATGAGGCATGGTGCAAGGCAATCAGCCCGGCCCAGTCGGGGCGTGCTTCGAGCAGGGCCTGGTACCAGAGTTCGGCCTGCGCCCGAGTGTTGGTGAATACCAGGCAACTGGTGCTGGCATCGATCTCCCGGCTGACCTGGTCGAGCATCTTCAAGCCCATGTGCCCGGCCCAGGGGAAGCGCTCGATGGCCGCTGGCAGCAGCGTATCGACCAGCAGCGGCTTGTCTTGCCGGCCCTGCACCAGCAAGCCGCCCTGTGGCAGCAGTACATCCCGCGCATGCTCGAGGTTGCCGAGGGTGGCGGACAGGCCCCAGGTGGGCAGGCCCGGGTGCCAGCGGCGCAGGCGCGCCAGGGCCAGTTGCAGTTGCACCCCGCGCTTGTTGCCCAACAGTTCGTGCCATTCGTCCACCACCACCAGGCGCAGCGTGGCGAAGTCTTCGCTGGCCTGTGCCCGGGTCAGCAACAGCGTCAGGCTTTCCGGCGTCGTCACCAGTACGCTGGGCAGGCGCCGTGCCTGCCGGGCGCGTTCGGCACTGCCGGTATCGCCGCTGCGTACGCCCACGTTCCACGGCAGGCCAAGCTCGTCCAGTGGCGCCTGCAGGGCGCGGGCAGTGTCGGTGGCCAAGGCCCGCATAGGCGTGACCCACAGCACCTGCAACGGCGCAGCCTGGCGCCCCTGGCGCTCCTGGCGCTCCTGGCATTGTGCCTTGAACGCGCGCAGTGCGGCGAGCCATACCGCATAGGTCTTGCCGGCGCCGGTACTGGCATGCAACAGGCCGGACTCGCCACGTGCCACGGCGGCCCAGACACGGCGCTGGAACGCGAACGGCTTCCAGCCACGCTTGGCGAACCAGGCCTTGGCGAGGTCGGGGGCAGCGGGCATGAGGCATGAGGTCCTTTGGAGGTTGTGTGTCTAGAGACCACCACCCAGGTGCAATGGTTTTACCGGATCAGTTGGCCAGCAGATAGCCGCTGCGGCACACCTGCTCGCCTGCGATGTGGGCGATGACCATGCCAGCGGTAGCCATGCGCCGTACGTTACGTGCATACAGCAGGCCGGGCTGGCTGTTGTGGATGGCAGTCACCCGGTCGCTGAGCGGGTCGATGACTTCAGCGATCAACTGGCCCGCCTCCAGGTGCTGGCCTGGCCGGGCGTGGTACACCAGCAGCCCGCCCAGTGGCGTTATCACCGGTTCGACGGCGGCCAGCGGCGTGGCCGGGCAGCGCAAGGCGGGCAGGGCGGCTGCGGCTCCTTCGATGACCCCCGCATGGGTCAGGAAGTCAAGGATTGCCTGGCAGTCCTTGCTGGCCAGGTCGTGGCTGACATCTGCCTGGCCGCGCAGCTCGACGGTGACCGAACAGCAGCCCAGCGGAATCGGGAAACGTTTGCCGAAGCGTTGCTGCAACTGCCACCAGACCAGGCTGAAGCATTCATCGAATGACTGCCCGCCCGAATCGGTGGCCAGCAGGCTGGCCTGGGCGCCCAGGTAGCGCGCCAGCGGTTCGATCTGCGGCCAGGCGTCTGGCGTGGTGTACAGGTGCTCGACCGCTTCGAAGTCGCAGTGCAGGTCCAGCACCATGTCGGCATCGCAGGCCAGGCGTTGCAGGATCAGGCGTTGGGCCTGCAGCGGTGTGCGCGCTGGGTGTGCGTCCAGCCCCCGGCGCAGGTATTCGCGGATCAGCGCGAGATTGTGTGCCGGGTCTTCGGTCAGGTGTTCTTCGATCTGGTCGCCGATGCTGTCGGAGAGGTCGACGAAGTTACGGTTGAAGTTCTCGCCGCTTTGCAGTTCGAAACGCCCCAGCGGCGCGTCCAGCAGCACCTGTTCCAGGCCGACCGGGTTGGCCACCGGTACCAGAATTATCTCGCGCTGCAGGCGGCCTTGCTGTTCCAGTTCACCCAGGCGGCGCTTGAGGTGCCAGGCCACCAGCATGCCGGGCAGCTCGTCGGCATGCAGCGAGGCCTGGATATAGACTTTGCCGCCACCGCGAGGTCCGAAGTGGAAGCTGTGCAACTGGCGGGTGATGCCCGGAACGGGAGAGAGCAGGTCATGAGTCGAGTGGTGCATGGTGGTCCTGGGTGCGTGGCGAAAACGGTCTGCGACACGAGGCGGAACACAGATAGAAGCACAAATTTTGGCCTTGCGCCTGCATCGGTGCCCTCCTGACCACCGCGCTGGCTACTTCGCGGGTAAACCCGCTCCCACAGGGGTCGTAAAAAATCCAGCTTTCGTGCATGACCTGTGGGAGCGGGTTTACCCGCGAAGAAGCCAGCGCGGTCCAGAAATTGTTTCAGACCAGCAGTGCCTGCAATGTAGCCAGGTCATCCGCTTCTTCCACCGGCTTGTCCAGCCGCCAGCGCAGCATCCGCGGAAAGCGCACGGCAATGCCGCTCTTGTGCCTCCTGGACAGGGCGATGCCCTCGAAGCCAAGCTCGAACACCAGCGTGGGTGTCACGCTGCGTACCGGCCCGAATGTTTCAACAGTGGTCTTGCGGATGATGGCGTCGACCTTGCGCATCTCTTCGTCACTAAGGCCTGAATAGGCCTTGGCGAAGGGGACCAGTGCCCGCCCCGGCGTACCGGGTGGCGCGTCCCACACGGCGAAGGTGTAGTCGCTGTACAAGCTGGCCCGCCGGCCGTGGCCGCGCTGGGCATAGATCAGCACGGCATCTACGCTGAACGGGTCGATCTTCCACTTCCACCAGGTGCCCATGTCCTTGGTACGCCCCACGCCATACAAGGCCTCGCGCTGTTTCAGCATCAGCCCTTCCACCCCCAGGCTGCGGGACTGTTCGCGCTGGCGGGCAAGGTCGGCCCAGTTCTGGCCTACCAGTAGAGGCGAGAGCAACACCGGGGCCAATGGGTGCTCCTCAAGCACGTGTTCCAGCTGCTGGCGGCGTGCATGCTGCGGCCGGCTGCGCCAGTCCTCGCCTCGCCATTCCAGCAGGTCGTAGGCCTGCAGCACCACTGGCGCGTCGCTCAGCAGCTTTTTGCCCAAGGTCTTGCGACCCAGGCGCTGCTGCAACATGGCAAACGGCTGTACAGCCAGTTCAGCCGCTGAGCCACCAGGTTTCCAAACCAGGATCTCGCCATCGAGCACGATACGGTCGGGTAGGGTCTGCGCCAGGCTGTGCAGTTCGGGGAAGCGCTCGGTGACCAGTTCCTCACCGCGCGACCAGACCCACAGCTGGCCTTCGCGCTTGACCACCTGGGCGCGAATGCCGTCCCATTTCCACTCGATTTGCCATTCGCTCGGCGGCCCGAGCAGTGCGTCGAGCTGTTCGGTTGGCACCTGCAGAGGGTGGGCCAGAAAGAACGGATAGGGCTGGCCACCACGCTGGCTATGCTCATCGTCTGATTCCGGGGCTATCAGCCGTTGAAAGCTGGCTGCCGTCGGGCGGTGACTGATGTCGGTGTAGCCAACCAGGCGCTGGGCCACGCGTTTGGCATCCAGCCCGGCCATTTGTGCGAGGGCGCGAGTGACCAACAGCTTCGATACACCCACGCGAAAGCTGCCAGTGATGAGTTTCAGGCAGAGCATCAGGCTGGGGCGGTCCAGCTGGGCCCAAAGAGGCGGCAGGCGTTGCTGGATTTCCTCGACCGGCAGGCTCCGCAATGGCAGCAGATGGGCTTCGACCCAGCGGGCGAGGCCGTCGTCGCCAGGGTTGCGGCTTTCCGGTACCAGCAGTGAAATGGTTTCGGCAAGGTCGCCAACGGCCTGGTAGCATTCCTCGAACAGCCAGTCAGGCAGCCCGGCCAAGCTGCCGGCCAGCTCCCGCAGCACGCGTGTAGGCACCAGTTGGCGAGGGCGGCCACCCGCCAGGAAATACACCGCCCAGGCGGCATCCACAGCCGGGGCGGTGCTGAAGTAGTCGCGTAGCGCCTCGAGCTTTGCAGTGCTGGAGGTGGTCGCATCCAGCCTCAGGTACAGCTCGGCGAATGCTTTCATGCGTCTGCCTCCGTGGCTGCAACGTCATCTTCCTCGCCGTACTCGGTCACGAAGGCGCGTGCGTCGAGGCCTTGTTCGATGAGGTAGCGCACCAGCACATTGACCGAGCCATGGGTGACCATCACGCGTTCTGCGCCTGTCTGGCCGATGGCCCAGAGCAACCCCGGCCAATCGGCATGGTCCGAGAGCACGAAACCGCGGTCTACCCCACGCCGGCGGCGGGTGCCGCGCAATAGCATCCAGCCACTGGCAAAGGCATCGCTGTAGTCGCCGAAACGGCGCATCCAGCTGCTGCCACCAGCCGAAGGCGGTGCCAGGACCAGTGCCTGGCGCAGCAGCGGGTCGTTGCGTGGGATATCGCCGACATAACGGGTTTGCGGAAGGTAGACGCCAGCGTCCCGGTACACTCGGTTGAGCGGTTCTACAGCGCCATGCACGAGGACAGGACCAAGGTTGGCGTCCAACCCGTGGAGGATTCGCTGGGCCTTGCCGAAGGCATAGCAGAACAGCACGCTGGCTTTGCCCTGTTCGCTATTGGCGCGCCACCAGGCGTTGATGCCGGCAAATATTTCGCTTTGGCTGGGCCATCGGTAGATCGGCAGACCGAACGTCGATTCGGTGATGAACGTGTGGCAGCGCACCGGTTCGAACGGCGTGCAGGTGCCGTCGGGCTCCACTTTGTAGTCCCCGGAGGCGACCCACACCTCGCCTTGGTACTCCAGGCGTACCTGCGCCGAGCCCAGAACATGCCCGGCCGGGTGCAGGCTCAGGGTCACGCCATGATGCAGCAGGCGTTCGCCATACGGCAGGGTTTGCAGGTCGATGTCCTGGCCCAGACGGCTGCGCAGGATGCCGGCGCCTGGGGCGGCGGTGAGGTAATGGCGGTTGCCGATACGAGCATGGTCGCCATGGCCATGGGTTATGACGGCCCGGTCTACGGGCCGCCACGGGTCGATATAGAAATCACCGGGGGGGCAATAGAGCCCTTCGGGGCGGGCGATGACGAGGTCCATGGCGTGGGCGCTGGTGGCCGAGGTTCTTGTTAGGAGCGCGGAACTGTCACGAGAGTTCGAACGTTTTAACAAGCGAAGTGGACTACTTGCCATTCAGAAATGCCGAACCGCCTTTTGCGGTTAACTGTGTCCTCAGGTCGAAGGGCTGCAACAAAAATGTTGCGGTCTGTCGGCGCGTGATGCACATTGGTTCGACAAAGGCTGATATGAAATACAGTGAATTTCGCCGATGGCTGCGCGGCCAAGGCGCTACGTTTGTCGCTGCCAAGGGTAGTCATTTCAAGGTCTATTTAGGTAATCGCCAGACGATTTTCCCAGATCACGGGGCGAAGGAAATAAGCGAAGGCCTGAGACGGAAGATCCTGAAGGACCTAGGGTTGAAATCATGAACGGTTTAGGGGAGCACGTGATGGTATTCGAGTATCCGGTAGTCGTTCATCTGGAAGACGGCAGTGTCTGGGTGAGTTGTCCCGATGTGCCTGAGATGGCCTGCGCGGGTGACACTTCGGAGGAAGCTCTGTTCGATGCCGTGGATGCCTTGGAGTCCGCGCTCTCGTTCTATGTGGATCAAAAAAAAGCTATTCCGCTGCCTGCAACACCAACTGAAGGTCAACCCGTCGTACGTCTGCCAGCCCTGACCGCCGCGAAGGCAGCGTTGTGGAATACGATGGTTGCACAAAAAATCAGCAAGACCGAGATGGCGCGCCGACTTGGAGTGAATCGTCCCCAGATCGATCGTCTGGTCGATCTGCTGCACCGTTCCAAGATCGAGCAGGTCGAGCATGCGCTGCACGTGTTGGGACAACGGATCGAGCTTTCAGTCGTAGCTGTGTAGTGCATAGCCCAAGCCGCCACAGGTGGCGGCTTGATTGAGAGGTTTACTTGCCGGGCACCAGGGTCAAACGCTGGTTGCCATACGCCCGCCCGAAGTTCTGCTGCTGCAGCGGCAGGCTCATGAAACGCCCTTTGAACCAGGCATCCAGCCCGTCGCTGTAATGCGTGCTGGCCGGGTTGCCGGACTGCCCGCTGCTGGTCAGCACCTGCAACGGCTCGGCCTGGCCGAAGTCGACGATCATCCGCGCCGAGGCCGGCAGGCGGGTGTTGAAGTCGCTGCCCCAGGCGTATGGCGTCAGGGCCAGGGTGGTGAAGTCACCACCGGCAGCCTGCGGTGAGCGTTCAAGGGTATCGCCCAAGCCATGGTAGGCCGGTGCAGGCCAGCGGTACTGGTGCAGCTTGCCCCACTGCCAGGCGCGGCGGTCGGCACCCAGTTGCGCAGTGCCGGCATCCACCGCGCCCGCCAGGCTGCGGGCCAGGATGGCCGGCTTGTCTTCCTTCTGCGGGGTGCTGCGGTCATCCCAGAACGGGCTGTCGTCGCGGCCCAGCAGGTGGTCGGCCTGCGCCGAGAACGACAACCGCGCATTGCTGACGAAAGCCTGCCAGGCCGCGCCGGATTCAGGGCCCAGGTCGTCGAGGAAGGTTTGCCGGGCCACTTCCTGGAGGAACAGTTCGTACAGTGCGGCATCGCTCGACACCGGGCTCAGGCGGCCATCGAAGGCCTTGAGCCGGGCCAGCGCGTCGCGGGCCTTGTCGCGCTGTGCGGCGGGCAGGGCATCGATCGCCTGCTTGAGTGGCTGGGCCATGCCTGGGGCGTCGAACATCTGCTTGAGCTTTTCGGCCAGCAGGGTGGTCTGGTCGTTCTGCAGGGCCATCAGGCTGCGGCTGTCGTGGCGGCCATTGCCAGCGAGCTGGGCCAGGCGCTCGGCGCGTTCGGGGTAGTACCAGGTGCTGGACAGCTGCATGCCATAGCCACGCGGCAGGCTGCGCTGGTTGGCGTGGCCGATCCAGCCGGCGGGTGGGTCCTGGTCGTAAGGGTGCAGCATCGGGTCGGCATAGCCGTCCCAGTCGTAGCGCCCGTCCCAGCCCGGCGAGGGCAGCAGGCCCTGGCCTTCGCGGCGGTTGGGGTAGCGGCCACTGACTTGCCAGCCGATGTGCTCGGGTTCGGCGAAGACGAAGTTGAGGGCGGCGGAGGTCACTTCACGGGTACTGTCGAAGGCACGCTCCACGCTCTTGGCACGGGTCAGGTCGAACAGCGCATCCAGGCTGCGGTCGCCCTTGAACTGTGGCAGGTTCAGCGCCAGGCCCAGGCTGGCATTGCCTGGCTGGGCCAGCAGGGTGCCGTGGCGGGTGTCGTACATCACCTCGCGCAGCGGGCGCTGGCCGCGGACGAAGAAGGTTTCGCTACGGGCGCGGGCCGGCAGCCATTTGCCGTCGGCCAGGTAGCTCAGTTGGCTGCCCTGGTGGCGCAGTTGCTCCAGGTACAGGTCCTGGTTGTCGGCCATGACCGCGCTGCTGCTCCAGGCCAGCTTGCCGTTGTAGCCGGCCAGCACGATCGGCAGGCCAGGCAACGACAGGCCGGCGACCTGATACTTGCCGGTATGGATCTGCACCGGGCTCAGGGCCCAGGCGGCTCGGCTGTCGCTGGCCAGCAGGCTTTTGCCGCTGCGGCTGCGCTGCGGCGCCAGGGCCAGGTTGGCCGAGCCCGGGCTGCCCAGAAGGTCAAGGTCGGCCAGCTTCTGACTGGCAGCTGCCAGGGCCGGTAGCCCCGGCAACTGGCTGGCCAGGTTCAGGCCCTTGAGCTTGTCCACTTCGGCCTCGGCCAACGGCTCGTCCGGGGCACCGGGCAGCAGCCAGGCCAGCTTGTCGCTGCCGGCTTTCTGCGCCAGGGTCAGGGCGCTCAGTTCTTCCTGCAGGTTCACCGACTGGCTGAAGGCATACAGGCTGAAGATCAGCGCCGAGTCTTCGGGCTTCCAGTATTCGGGGCGGTAGCCACTGCCAGCCAGGCTGGTAGGCAGTTTGTCGCGGTAGCGGAACAGGTAGGCGTTGACACCGCGCGCATACACTTCGAAGAAGCGCTTGAGCCGTGGCGATGCGTCGGCGTACTGCTGGGCCGCGCTCTGCTTGAGGTTGGCTGCGCGCATCAGGCGGTCGATGTCCAGCGCGTCGCTGCCTGCCAGTTCTGCCAGGCGGCCCTGGGCCAGCAGGCGCATGGCGACCATCTGCTCGATGCGGTCGCCGGCATGCACATAGCCCAGGCTGAACAGGGCGTCATGGAAACTGCTGCTTTCGATCAGTGGTGCGCCCATCGCGTTGCGCCGAACCGAAACGTTCTGCGCGAGGCCTTTGAGTGGCTGCACGCCACTGGTCGGTGGCACGCTGCCCTGGTAGCCGCCCGTCTGGCAGCCGGCCAGCCCGAGCATGCCGAGCAGCGTGGCAGCGGTTGCGAACCGCGGACGGAATGGAGGAAAGGCGGGGGCGGCCATGACGAGGGCTCCTGCAAGGCGTGGCGGGTTTGAAAGGCGCTAAGGTAGTGAGCGCGCAGGCGCCGTGCAAGGTCCTTGGGCGGTTTATTTGCCAGTGCCGACTCAAACCTTGAAATGTTCGGCCACGGCGTCGGAAAAGTGCGTGCAATTGATGCGAGCAAGGCTTTGATAGCCACGGCTGACTGCGAAGGCCGAGCCTGGCATCAATAGCACCTGGTGCTGTTCCAGGCGACGCATGAACGGCTGCAGGTCGGCCAGTTCGGGGTGGTAGACCCACAGGAACATGCCGCCTTGGGGCGTTATGTCGAACTGCCAGCCACGTGCCCGCAACAACTGCTGGGTCTGCGCCTGCTGCCGGACCAGGCGCTGCTGCAGGTCTTGCATGTGCCGGGCATAGGTGCCGTCGGACAAGATGGTGTTGACGAAGCGTTCGCAAAACGCCGGCACCGCCACGCAGGTCAGCAGCTTGAGGCGCGTGAGCGGCTCTATCAGCTCTGCCGAGCAGGCGATGTAGCCCACGCGCAATGAGGCGGACAGGCATTTCGAGAAGCTGCCGATGTAGATGACCCGCTCAAGGTTGTCCAGTTCGGCAAAGGTTTGGCGCACTCCCGGGCTGAAGTCGCCGTAGACATCGTCCTCGACCACGAAGAAGTCGTGTTCCACCGCCAGCCGCAGGACGCTGAAGGCATTGTGCGGGCTGATGTTGCCGCCGGTCGGGTTGTGGAAGGTGCTGTTGCAGAAGAATGCCTTGACCTTGTGCCTGGCCAGGTGCTCCTTCATGTCTTCCACGCTTGGCCCGTCCTGGGTTCGGCGCACCCCGACCACGTGGCCGCCGGCCAACTGGATCAGCTTGATCAGGTTGCCATTGCCGGGTTCGTCGACGAACACGTGATCCCCTGGCTTGATCAACAACCGCGCCACCAGGTCCAGCGCTTGTGTGGCGCCCAGTGTAGTCAGCAACTGGCTGGGCCGGGCATCGACACGGGTCAGGCGTTTCAGGTGCACGCACAGCTGTTTGCGCATGGGCAGGTAACCCTGGATGTCGCCATATTCGGCCAGCGAACTCTGCTCCAGCCGCGCCGTGCGCCGAATCGCCTTGGCCAGCAGCTCGGTGTCACGCCAGGCGGGTGGCAGCCAGCCGCTGCCCAGTTTGGTGTAGTGCTTGCCCCCCTGCAGCAGCTTGAACAACGGGTCTGCGGCCATGCCTGCGGGCGCATCCACCGCGCCGGTTTGCCGTGTGTGGCTGGCGACGAAGTAGCCGCGGCCAGGAATGGCGGTCAACACACCTTCGCTGACCAGCCGGGCATAACTGGAGACGACATCGTGGTAGCTGCAGCCAATTGCCGCCGTCAGCTTACGGATGGAAGGCATGCGCTGGCCGGGCAGCCATTCGCCGGCTTCGAGGCGCTGTTTCAACTGGTCAAGAAGGCTGTGCGGGCGCATGGCGGGTCCAGCAGCTGTTAGAAAAAACAGCCTAACAGTTAACCGAAAAGTGCGTCGACTGTTTGCATCGCTGGGTTCGACAGATGCCACCATGCACCTGTCGGCGCTTTTCCCGTGCCGACAATTACCCTGTCCACCTACCGTGAGCACACGCCATGTCGAGCACACTTCCGCGGCGCACGTACCTGTATTTCACCGCGCAATCGATCAACCTGACGACTGCGGTCATGTCCGTGACCATGGCGGCCATTGTCGGGGCGGCGCTGGCGCCTGCCGCCACCTGGTCCACCGTGCCCTATGGTTTCCAGTTCCTCTGCCTGATGCTGGCCACCTATCCGGTCTCCAGGCTGATGAGCCGTATTGGCCGCAAGCGCGCCTTCATGCTGGGCTCGATCCCGTTGGCGGTGTCTGGCATCTGTGGCTACCTGGCTGTGCAGTACCAGCACTTCCCGACGCTGGTAATCAGCCATTCGGCATTGGGCATCTACATTGCGTTTGCCAACTTCAATCGCTTTGCGGCCACCGATAATCTGGCGCAGGACCTGAAGCCCAAAGCGCTTTCCCTGGTGGTGGCCGGTGGGGTGATCGCTGCCGTGGTCGGGCCGGCACTCACCGAGTGGCTTAGGGACGTTGGTGGCTATCCGCTGTTTTCGCTGTGCTACGCCGCTTTTGTCGGCCTGGCGGTGATGTCCTTGCTGACAGCGGCCTGCCTGCCCGGCGATACCGACACCGCCGGTAACGACCGCGAAGCGAAACCGGCTGGCACGGCCGCCGAACCGCTGAGCCCGGTGGTTGCCGTGGCCATGGCAGTGGCCGCGCTGGGATACGGGATCATGAATCTGCTGATGATCCAGGCGTCCATGCACATGAAACACATGCATGAGGACTTTTCCGACGTTCGCCTGGCGATTCAATGGCATGTGATTGCCATGTTTGCGCCATCATTTTTCACCGGCGCCATCATCCACAAGCTCGGCATCAGGGCCACCATCTGTCTCGGCCTGGGGCTGCTGATCGGTTGCACGGCCATGAACATGTGGTCGCACAGCTACGCGATGATGACCTTGTCACTGATAGCCCTGGGCCTGGGTTGGAACCTGACCTACGTGGGCGGTGGTGCGCTGTTGGCGCAGACGCTGCAAAACAGCCCGGCAGCGATGCAGATGCAGGGGAAGAACGATCTGGCCATCGCGGTATTCGCGACCGTTGGCGCGTTCAGCCCGGCGCTGTTGCTGGGCACGGTCGGTTGGGAGGGTACCAATGCCATTTGCATGGCCCTGTGCATCGTGCTGCTCATGGCCACCGCCGGGTTGCTGCAGCGCAAGGTTTCAGGGCCTGCCAGGGCCAGCTAGGCCCCGGCTACCCACTGCGCGGCCCACGGCAGGGACGCGCAAGTGCTGTTCAGCTCAGGCGCCGTGGCACTTCTTGAACTTTTTCTGGCTACCGCACGGGCACGGGTCGTTACGGCCAACGTCCTTCAGGGCGTTGCGTACCGGCTCCTGGTGGCCGTGGTTGCAGTGCGGGCCGTGTACATGGCCATGATCGTGGTGGTGATCATGATCGTGGTTGCAGTCAGGGCCATGAACGTGGGGTTGCTGGGACATTGCAGGGTTACTCCGGTTTGTAATCGCCGGGGATTATCTCACCACTGCGCGACAAGTGCAGGTCCCGATGGATGAGCAACCCGGTCGCCAGTTCGCCTTGCAGGCTGTAATGCAGCGGTTCTTCGCTTTTCAGCAGCTTGGCCAGAGGCTTCAGGTGCTGCCACAGGTTGGTCCGCGCGGTGATCTTGAAAGTCCGCCGGGCATGCCCGCCGACACTGCGCCATACGCTGGTTTCATCCTGCACCAGCAACAGGTCGTTGAGGCGTATGGCGTACGACAGGTTGCGGATGAACAGGCGGCTGTCATTGGGGTTGTCGATTCGCAGATGCAGCACGAACTCCTGCTCCAGCAACCTGGCCTTGACCGTCTCCACCTCGACCAGGTGCACCTCGGGTTCGCGCCAGTCGTCACCGCCCCAGCTGGCGCAGCCCGCCAGCAGTGCCAGCCATGCGATCAGGGCGGCGAGCAGCAGCGGGCGGGCGCGGGCGATCATGGTCAGCTACCCACGTAACTGGCGCAGCATTTCTTGAACTTCTGACCGCTGGCGCAGGGGCAGGGGTCGTTGCGCCCGGCCTTGAGCCCGACCGTGGGGTCGATGAAGTACCAGCGCCCGGCATGCTGGACGAATGCCGAGCGCTCGCGGTGCTGATGGTCACCCTCCTGGTCATGCCAGCGGGCAGTGAAGGTGACAAAACCATGCTCCGGCTGGCCGCCCAGCACCTCTGCGCTTTCCACCTCCAGGCCCAGCCAGGTGCTCTGGGCGCTCCAGGCGGCCATGGCAGCACGGTCCAGGCCAGCTTGCTGGGCCGGCAGGGTGGTGGCCACCAGATAGTCGACCAGGCCCAGCACGTAGGCACTGTAGCGTGAGCGCATCAGCGCCTGGGCATCCGGTGCCGGGGTGCCGGCATGGTAATGCCCGCAGCAGGCGTCGAGCAGGTTGCCACTGCCACAAGGGCAGACCGAGACACTCATCATCACCACCAGTACTTGCCGAAGTTTTCAGGGTTGGCCCAGAACTTGGCATTCAGCCAGTCCGGTACCTGCTTGTAGTCATGTAGATCATAGGTGAACAGGCTCAATACCTGCTGGTCACGGCGGAATTTCTCGCTGGCCGACAGGGCCAGGGCAAAGAAATCGGTGTCTTGCCAGCCACAGGCGGCCAGGTCGGCCAGCACCGCGACCCGGCTGGCATTGAGGTTGCGAATGCCGCCGAGCAATTCCAGGCCGGTGCGTTTGGGCAGGTGCTCCAGGCAGTCCACCAGTACCGCCAGGTCAAAGCGCTGGGCGGCCAGTTCGGCCGGCAGCGGGCCTGGGGCGGCCGCGGCGATGGTTGCAAGTGGATGCGCCTGGGCGAAGGCGTCCAGCGCCGGGAAACGCGTGCCCACCAGCAGCAGGCGTTGCGGAGTGAAGCGCTCGAGCAGGGCCGCCAGGGCCTGCTGCGGGGTGCGCTGGGAAAAACCGTCGGTCATTGGCAATCCTCGTTGAAGTCGTCCAAGACTAGCGGGCCGCAGCGTGCGGGCAAAGAGGCATGTGATTGTGTCGTGGCTTATTGCTGGCAGGGATCAAATGCTCGGTCTTTAATCCCTGAGATCGGCCTTATGCCGATTCCCCCTAGGAGAAGCAATGAAATGAGCATAGTACGCACAGCGATACCCCTGGTTCTGCTCACCAGTGTGTTGACTGGTTGTGCAGGTTTGCAAAAGACCGACTGGCCGAAGTGTGCTGCCGTCGGGGGTGTAGGCGGCGCTGCCCTGGGCGCCATCGAGAGCTCCAGCTGGGCTGGTTGGGGCGCGTTGCTCGGCGGCGGCCTGGCGGCGGGCTATTGCTGGGCCCATGGCGATGGCGACGAGGATGGCGACGGAGTGCCGGACAGCCGTGACAAGTGCCCTGGCACCCCGCGCGGTGTGCAGGTCGATGCCAACGGCTGCCCGCCGGAGCCGGCCGCGGTGGTTGAGGAAGTGGTGGTGCAGAAGGAAGAAGTCATCGTCATCCGCGATGTGCACTTCGAGTTCGACTCTGCGCGCCTGACCGCCAGCGACAAGGAGCGCCTCAACACCATTGCCACGCGCCTGAAACAGGAGGCGCCGTCCGCCCGCCTGAGCGTCAGCGGCCATACCGACAGCGTTGGCTCCGACAGCTACAACCAGAAACTGTCCGAGCGCCGTGCCCATTCGGTGACCGATTACCTGGTCGAGAGCGGTGTGCCGCGCAGCAGCTTCGTGTCGGTGGTCGGTGCCGGTGAAACCCAACCGGTGGCAGACAACGCCACGGCCGATGGGCGTGCCATGAACCGCCGTACCGAGATCAAGATCCAGCGGTAGAACGGCGTGCGCCCGTGCCTTGAGCAGTGGCACGGGCGTGTCTTCACGGCGCTCAGCCGTTCGTGGCCAATGACACAGGAGCATTCAGCATGAGTGTGACGTCGAAGGCGGCGCTGCCGCTGTTGGTGGCTGCCAGCCTGCTCGCGGGCTGCGCCACCCACAGCGATGGCAGCGCGCCGCTCAACCAGAGGACCTGGCCCATCTGCAGCCTGCTCGGCGGCCTGGTCGGTGGTGGCCTGGGCGCCATCGAAAGTTCGACCTGGGCGGCTGGCGGCGGTGCCCTTGGCGCCATTGCCGGGGGCCTGATCTGTTACGCCCAGGATGGCGACGAAGATGGCGATGGCATTTTCGATCGCCGCGATCGTTGCCCCGATACCCCCGCCAACACTGCGGTCGACCACATGGGTTGCCCGTTGAAGGTGTACCCCGCATCACAGCCCGCCACTGAACCTGAACCCTCGCCAGAGGTGATCATCCTGGATGACAACGGCGCGGTGATGTTCGCCTTCGATTCTGCCGAGCTGACCCCGGCGGCCCAGCAGCGCCTGCAAGGCCTGGTGGCGAAGCTCGATTCACCGACGGTGGCGAAAGTAAGCGTGATCGGGCATACCGACAACGTGGGCTCCGACAGCTACAACCAGGCACTTTCCGAACGCCGCGCCAGCAGCGTGGCCGTTTACCTGATCAGCCAGGGGCTGGAGGCGGGCAAGGTCACCAGCCAAGGGCGCGGCGAGAGTGAACCGCTCACCGACAACGAAAGCGAGGAGGGCCGCGCCCGCAACCGACGGGTGGAACTGCACCTCAACTGAGTGGTGCTAGCGCCTGTCCTGGCATTGCAGTTAATGTTGGTCGCACGGCCCGCTCGAACGGGCCGTCTCGACATAACAACAATTCATGGGGGCGGGATATGAGGTTCATCCTGGGCTTGGGCAAGGTCCTGACTGTCGCTTTCTGGGGGGTGGTGCTGTTCAATCAGTTGATGCCACAACCTTTGCCCTTCAACCTGCTGATCAACGCCGCCGGCATCACCTTGCTGGGCTTGCACCTGCTCGAAGTGCTGTTCTTCAATGGCAGCCTGCGCGGGCGCAGCCACCGCTGGTTCGATCGTCTGCAGATCCTGTTGACGGGTATCTTCCATGTCATGTCCATCCCCCGTGTGCAGGAGGCGCCGCGAAATGCGTAATCTGATGTTAATGGCCATGTTGGCTGCTCCACTGGCCCAGGCCGAAAGCCTGGAAGTCGCTGCCAATTCCATGCTGCGCCTGCCCGACAAGTCGGCCAGCGTGCATCTTGCACAGCTGCGTGTCGCCGATGCTGCAACCCTGCTGCTGCCTGCCACGCTCGCCGAATTGAAGGTCGACCAGCTGGAGCTGGGGCGCGATGCGCGTATCGCCATTGCACCGTCCGATAGCCCGCTGCTGATCGAGGCGCGCAGCGCGCGGCTGGGTGAGGGCAGTGAATTCAGTGCGCCGGGAGCGGCGGGCACTTACCAGCGGGGAGCCCGGTCTGGCCGCAGCCTGGACCTGAAACTGGCGGAAGTGGATGCTGAACGCCTGGCTATCGATGCCCGTGGCGGTGCCGGTGCGCCGGGATACGTGGGGCTCGATGGTGCCAACGGCCAGGCCGGTGGCTGCACCTGGGGCCAGGCCAGCCGCGGCGCCAATGGCGATGACGGCGGCAACGGGCACGATGGTGCGCCGGGTGGGCGCGTCCGCCTGAGCCTGCCGCAGGGCTTCCCGCAGGAACGTATCGTGGTGCGCCTGGACGGCGGCGCACCGGGCAAGGCCGGGGCTGCCGGCAAGGCCGGTAAAGGCGGGGCTAGCAAGGGTTGCCTGGTGTACCGCACAGACGCCGGTGCCAACGGCCGGGCGGGGCAGCCGGGCCAGCCTGGGTTGGCGGGGGCTGCAGGTGAGCTGATTCTGCAGCGCTTGTGAAAACCTGTACTGGCCCTATCGCCGGCAAGCCAGCTCCCACTGCGACCGCATCGGCTGCAAGCCATGTGCAGTACCTGTGGGAGCTGGCTTGCCGGCGACAGGGCCGGTGCAGGCAATATCAGAGCATCAGCCGCGAACTGGCCACGGCTACCACCGCCAGGCCCAGCAGCAGGTTGATCCCCACCATCCGCCGAATCCGCCCCAGCACCGCCGCACCTGCCGACCAGTCCTCGGCTTGCACAGCAGCCCTCAGCTCCGGCAACAGCAACGCCTGGATGCGCATGAAAAGGGCAAACATGGCGATGCCCCCACCGATCATCACATGCACGTACTTCGGCGCAGTCTCGAAGCCGCTGAAGCGCATGTGCAACATGCCGATACCACTTATCGCCAAAATCGCCACCGCCAGCCAGACCCAGCCGAAGAAGCGTCGGAAAACTTCCACCCACAGGCGCAGCCGGGCAGGCCCTTCAAGGGCTGCAACCGTTGCCGGGCGCAGTACCAGCCAGGCGAAGAACATGCCGCCGACCCACACCAGGGCGGCCAGGACATGCAATGTGTAGGGCAGGGCAAAGGCAAGCATGCGGATCTCCATGCGGCATAAAGGGCAATAGCGGGGTATGATAGCCGCCCCATGCGCAACACTGAAAATATATCCAGCCCTCCGGGCGCCTGCAGACCATGATCAGCAACGAACTCAAAGCCACCATCCAGGGCGCCTATACGCGTTTTCTCGAAGCCAAGAGCCTCAAGCCGCGCTATGGCCAGCGCCTGATGATTGCCGAAGTGGCCAAGGTGCTCGGCGACATTGCCTGCGACGAAGAAGGCCGCCGTGCCGGCGAGCCTGCCGTGGTGGCAGTGGAGGCGGGCACCGGTACCGGCAAGACGGTGGCCTACAGCCTGGCTGCGATTCCGGCCGCCAAGGCCGCCGGCAAGCGCTTGGTGATCGCCACCGCCACCGTGGCGCTGCAGGAGCAGATTGTCTTCAAGGACCTGCCCGACCTTATGCGCAACAGCGGGCTGAACTTCAGCTTCGCTCTGGCCAAGGGCCGTGGCCGCTACCTGTGTCTGTCCAAGCTCGACATCCTGCTGCAGGAGGGCCATGCCCAGTCGGCCACCGCCCAGCTGTTCGAGGAAGAAGGCTTCCACATCGAAGTCGACGAGCGCAGCCAGAAGCTGTTCAACAGCATGATCGAGAAGCTTGCCGGCAACCGCTGGGACGGTGACCGCGACAGCTGGCCCGAAGCCCTGGAGGACCAGGACTGGGCGCGCCTGACCACCGACCATAGCCAGTGCACCGGCCGTCATTGCCCGAACTTCCAGCAGTGCGTGTTCTACAAGGCACGCGAAGGCATGGGCAAGGTCGATGTGATCGTCACCAACCACGACATGGTGCTGGCCGACCTGGCCCTTGGCGGCGGCGCGGTGTTGCCTGACCCGCGCGACACCATGTACGTGTTCGACGAAGGCCACCACCTGCCGGACAAGGCCATCGGCCATTTCGCTCACTATTCGCGCCTGCGCTCCACTGCCGACTGGCTGGAGCAGACCGCCAAGAACCTGACCAAGCTGCTGGCCCAGCACCCGCTGCCCGGTGACCTGGGCAAGTACATCGAGCAGGTGCCGGAGCTTGCGCGGGAAGTGCGCACCCAGCAGCAGTTCATGTTCACCCTGTGCGAGCAGGTTGCCGACTTCCGCCCCAGCGAGGACAACGAAGGCCGTGAGCGCCCGCGCTACCGCTTCGAAGGTGGCGTGGTGCCAGAGCAGATTCGCGAAGTGGGCATCGAGCTGAAAAAGGGCTTTGCCCGCCTCAACGACCTGTTCACCCGCCTGGCCGACCTGCTCAAGGAAGGCATGGACGGTGAAGTCAACATCGGCATCGCCAGCCACCAGGCCGAGGAGTGGTACCCGCTGTTCGGGAGCCTGGTCACCCGTGCCCAGGGCAACTGGGAGCTGTGGACGGCCTTTACCGCCGAAGACCCGGAAGACAGCCCGCCCATGGCTCGCTGGCTGACCCTGGCCGAGAGCGGCGCGCTGTTCGACATCGAAGTCAATGCCAGCCCCATTTTGGCTGCCGAAATGCTTCGCCGCAGCCTGTGGAGCGTGGCCCATGGCGCGCTGGTGACCTCGGCAACCCTGACCGCGCTGGGCAAGTTCGACCGCTTCCGCATGCGCTCGGGGTTGCCGCGTGACGCGGTCACCTGCGTGGTGCCCAGCCCGTTCGTGCATGGCGATGCCGGCCTGCTGCGGGTCCCCGACCTCAAGGCCGACCCGCGCGATGCGGCGGCGCATACCGCTGCGATCATTCGCGAACTGCCGAACATTGTCGAAGATGCCCGCGGCGCGCTGGTGCTGTTCTCCTCGCGCAAGCAGATGCAGGATGTGTTCGATGGCCTGGACCGTGACTGGCGCAAGCTGGTGCTGATCCAGGGCAACCTGTCCAAGCAGGAAACCCTGAACAAGCACAAGGCGCGGGTCGACGATGGCCAGCACAGCGTGCTGTTCGGCCTGGCCAGCTTTGCCGAGGGGGTCGACCTACCGGGGGCTTACTGCGAGCATGTGGTGATCGCCAAAATTCCCTTTGCCGTGCCCGATGACCCGGTCGAAGCTGCATTGGCCGAGTGGATCGAGGCTCGCGGCGGCAACCCGTTCATGGAAATTGCCGTGCCCGACGCCTCGCTGCGGCTGATCCAGGCCTGCGGCCGCCTGCTGCGAACCGAACAGGATCGCGGTGTCATCACCTTGCTTGACCGGCGCCTGGTTACCCAGCGCTACGGCAAGGCTATTCTCAATGCGCTGCCGCCGTTCCGGCGGGAGATTTCCTGACCGCCGGAGCACTTGCTCCGGCGCGTTGTCCATTACTCAGTCGCGGGCCATGAGGGCCCTTGAAGGAGAGCCCCAGCCTTATGGTCCGCCGTACCCTGCCCGCCGTTTTCGCCTTGTTGTTCAGCTCGCCCTTGCTGGCTGGGCAGCAGACGCTGTTCAGCTTCGTGCGCCCGGCCTCGGTGGTCAACGTGGCGACCGAAAACGCCGGCATGCCGCAGTACAATGCGGAGCAGACGGCCGAAGGCGAAGTGTTGCGGCGCGTGGTGTTCAACCCGGCCCAGCGGCCGACCCTGCGCCTGAGCCCGCAAAGCGGTGTGTGGGACTGGTCCGGTGGGCAGTTCCTGACCTTGCGCCTGCAAAGCGCGATGGATTGGGCGCTGACGGTGGATGTCACGGTGCAAGGCAGTGATGGGCGCATGTTGACCAGCCGCATTGACCTTCCGGCCGGTCCTGCACAAACCGTGATGGTACCGCTGACGGCCAGCTCGCCGCTGAGTCAGGGCATGCGCGCCGGCCCGCCCATGCCCTGGAACCATGGCGGCCAGCGCCTGCTGCTGACCAGCAGCGCCGGCGCGGTCGACCTCAAGCAGGTGGCGTCGGTCAGCCTGAGTATCCCCAACCCCAACGTGGCGCAGAACCTGCTGATCGAACGTGTGGGCATCCAGGATGACGACCAGCCCTACAAGGCGGCCTATCAGGAGCTGATCGATGCCTATGGCCAGTCCACCCGCGGCCATTGGCCAGAAAAGGTTGCCAATGACGAGCAGCTCAAGGCGGCCGATGCGCGCGAACAGCAACAGCTCAAAGGCTGGCTGGCAGAGCGCGGCAAACAGCAGCTGGACGCATACGGTGGTCTGCTGGCTGGCCCGGCGTTCGAGGCCAAAGGCTTCTTCCGCACCGAAAAGCGTGACGGCCGCTGGTACCTGGTAACGCCCGAGGGGCATCCGTTCTATTCCCTGGGGGTGAATGCAGTGGCTGCGGATGGCGGGCGTACCTACGTTGCCGGGCGTGAGGGGATGTTCAAGGCGTTGCCGGGCGAAGGTGATGCACTGGCAGCATTCTATGGTGATGGCAACAACGACGATGGCAACCCTTCGTCGCAAGGGCGTAACTTCAAGCAAGGGCGCTGGTTCGACTTCTATGCCGCCAACCTGCAACGCACCCATGGCAAATCTTGCCCGCCCGCAGTAGAAGGGCAGCCGGCCAGTTGCCCGCCATTGGCGCTGGATACCGCCCGCTGGCAGGCGCATGCGCTCGACCGCCTGCAGGCCTGGGGTTTCAACACGGTAGGCAACTGGAGCGAGCCGGCTCTGGGCCAGGCCAGGCGCATGCCATACACATTGCCGCTATCGATCGTGGGGGATTACGCCAGCATCAGCACCGGCATGGACTGGTGGGGCCGCATGCCCGACCCGTTCGACCCGCGTTTTGCCATGGCCACCGAGCGCGCCGTGGCAATCGCCGCCCGCGATCACCGCGACGACCCCTGGCTGATCGGCTATTTCGCCGACAACGAACTGGCCTGGGCCGCCCCAGGTAACGACCCAAAGGCGCGTTATGGCCTGGCCTACGGTACCTTGCGCCTGACCACCGATGTACCGGCCAAGCGCGCCTTCCTCAAGCAGTTGCGTGACAAGTACCGCAACCAAGAAGGGCTGTCCAAGGCCTGGGGGATCGAGCTGGCGGCCTGGGAACTGATGGAGGACCCGGGCTTCGAGGCACCGTTGCCCAACCCGGAGCACCCGGAAATCGAGCGTGACTACCAGCACTTCCAGCAGGTGTTCGCCGAAACCTATTTCAAAACCATTGCCGACTCGTTGAAGTGGCATGCGCCCAATCACTTGCTGCTGGGCGGCCGCTTTGCCGTCAGCACGCCGGAGGCGGTCAAGGCCTGCGCCGAATTCTGCGATGTGTTCAGCTTCAACTTCTATACCCTCAAGCCGCAGGACGGCTACGACTTCGCCCGCCTGGCCGAGCTGGACAAGCCGGTGTTGGTGTCCGAGTTCCAGTTCGGCTCGCGCGATCGCGGGCCGTTCTGGCCGGGGCCGCTGGAAGTGGCGCGGGAAGAAGACCGTGGCCCGGCCTACGGCAATTTCCTCAAGGCGGCGCTGGCGCAGCCGATGATCGTTGGCGCGCACTGGTTCCAGTACCTCGACCAGCCGGCCAGCGGCCGCCTGCTCGATGGCGAGAACGGCCACCTCGGGTTGGTGGCGATTACCGATATGCCATACCCAGGGTTTGTCGATGCCGTGCGCAAGAGCAACTTGCAGGCAATGAGCCAGCTGCGCGCCCAGCTGGAAAAGCCGACGCCCTAGCCCAGGTTGACGCGGTCTTTTTGTGGGAGCGGCCTTGCGTCGCGAAAGGACTGCGGAGCAGTCCCCTGATTTCAGCGGCGCTGCATAAATTGCCGGGGCTGCTGCGCAGCCCATCGCGACACAAGGCCGCTCCCACAGTGACCACCCAGCCCAAGCCAGTTTGCAAAACTCGCAACTACTGAAACAATGCACACCATTTTCGGAATTGGTCGTACGGAGAACAGCGGGTGCAGATCCAGGGTCACTATGAGCTGAAGTTCGAAGCAGTGCACGAGGCCTTCGCCGCGCTGTTCGATGATCCCCAGGAGCGTGGCGCCGCGCTGTGCATCCAGGTCGGTGGCGAAACCGTGGTCGACCTGTGGGCCGGCAGTGCCGACAAGGATGGCCAGCAGGCCTGGCACAGCGACACCATCGCCAACCTGTTCTCCTGCACCAAGACCTTCACCGCCGTCACTGCCCTGCAACTGGTTGGCGAGGGCAAGCTGGCCCTGGATGCCCCGGTGGCCAACTACTGGCCCGAGTTTGCCCAAGCAGGCAAACAGGCGATCACCCTGCGCCAGCTGCTCAGCCACCGTGCCGGCTTGCCGGCCATCCGTGAGTTGCTGCCGGCCGAGGCGCTGTATGACTGGCAGACCA
This sequence comes from Pseudomonas sp. 32_A, assembly GCF_017490905.1. Taxonomy (NCBI): domain Bacteria; kingdom Pseudomonadati; phylum Pseudomonadota; class Gammaproteobacteria; order Pseudomonadales; family Pseudomonadaceae; genus Pseudomonas; species Pseudomonas sp. 32_A. The sequence continues at coordinate 185,631 of NZ_JAFGYI010000005.1, forward strand.
TGGTCGATGCGCTGGCTGCCGAAACGCCCTGGTGGACACCCGGCACCGAGCACGGCTATGCCGCCATTACCTATGGCTGGCTGATTGGCGAGCTGATCCGCCGTGCCGACGGCCGTGGCCCCGGCGACTCGATCGTGGCCCGTACCGCTCGGCCCCTGGGGCTGGATTTTCATGTCGGCCTGGCAGACGATGAGTTCCATCGCGTAGCGCATATCGCCCGTGGCAAGGGCAACGCCGGCGACGCTGCGGCCCAGCGCCTGCTACAGGTGACCATGCGCGAGCCAGAGGCACTGTCGACCCGTGCCTTCACCAACCCGCCGGCGATCCTGACCAGTACCAACAAGCCGGAGTGGCGGCGCATGCAGCAGCCAGCGGCAAATGGCCATGGCAATGCGCGCAGCCTGGCGGGCTTCTATGCCGGGTTGCTGGACGGTAGCCTGCTCGAATCCGAACTGCTCGACGAACTGACCCGAGAGCACAGCCTCGGCCAGGATCGCACCCTGCTTACCCAGACCCGTTTTGGGCTGGGCTGCATGCTCGACCAACCCGATGTGGCCAACGCCACGTTCGGCCTCGGGGCCCGCGCCTTCGGCCACCCAGGCGCTGGTGGCTCGGTCGGTTTCGCTGACCCGGAGCACGATGTTGCCTTCGGTTTCGTGGTCAATACCCTTGGCCCTTATGTGCTCATGGACCCGCGAGCCCAGAAACTGGTACGTGTCCTTGCCAGTTGCCTTTGATCGGGTAATGCGGGTATTGCCCCATCCCTTTGACTATCCTCAATGCCAACGCCTGAAGTGCGTAGGCAAAATTTCTTTCTATTTCATGGTGTATCGCTGATGTCTTCACACAAAACCTTAGCACTCGCCCTGTGCCTGACCGCCGTTACCGGCTGCGCCAGCCACCCCCAGGACGGCTCGAAGGACAGCGCCTCGAGCTGGTGGCCTTTCGGTTCGGACAAGGTTGCCGAGCAGGAAGTGAAGCAAGCCGTCACGGAAAACGTGGCCAAGGCCGACGCCAAGTCCGACAGCGCCAGCCGTTGGTGGTGGCCGTTCGGCGGTGAAGATAAGCAGGCAAAGGGGCCGGTGGTACCGAAGATCGACCAGAAGGCCACCCAGGCCTGGCTGGACGAGTACGAGCCCAAGCTGCGTGAGGCGATCAAGGGCAGCAAGCTGGAGCTGGAGCGCCGTGACAACGTGCTGGCTGTAACCATCCCGGTGGACAGTTCGTACAACCCCGATCGTCCTAACATGCTGCTGCCGATGACCCTGGGCCCGATTACCCGGGTGGCCAAGACTGTCGAGGGCGATGCCAAGACCGCCGTGCTGGTGCTTGGCCATGCCGACAGCAGCGGTGTCGCTGCCGCCAACCAGAAGCTCAGCCTGGAGCGCGCCGCTTCGGTATCGGCCATCTTCCGCCTCAGCGGCCTGCAGCGTGACCGCCTTAACCTCAAGGGCATGGGCTCGGAAATGCCGCGCGCCGCCAACGACAGCGCCGAGGGCCGCGCCCTTAACCGCCGTGTGGAAATGCTGTTGACCCCGCAGAACACCATGGTCGCCCTGCTGGCCAAGTACCAGCAAGCCGCCCCGGCGCGGGCCCCGATGGTGGCGGCGCAGGATGTCAAGGCGCCTGCCGTCAAGGCTGCCGACAGCAAGCCGGCCACCAAGGCTGCGGCGAAGAAGCCTGTTACAAAAGCCAAGGCCAAGGCGCCCGCCAAGACCACGGCCAAGAAAAAAGCCGCGCCGGCCAAGCCCGTCGCCAAGAAAGCTACCACTGACAAGAAAGTAGCTGCCAACAGCCCTGCGAAGACCAACTGATCGTCAAGGAACGCAGCAATGACCCAATCCCTGGCAGATATGCGCCGCGACTACACCCGTGATGGCCTGGCCGAAGCCCAGGCTCCGGGGGAGCCGTTCGCCCTGTTCCACCAGTGGTTCGCCGATGCGGTGAAAACCGAGCAGGCACCGGTGGAAGCCAACGCCATGACCTTGGCCACTGTCGATGCTGAAGGCCGCCCTCACTGCCGTATCTTGCTGCTGAAGGGGCTCGATGAGCGTGGTTTCACCTTCTTCACCAACTACGATAGTGCCAAGGGCCAGCAACTGCTGGTCAATCCTTTCGCCGCCATGACCTTCTTCTGGCCTGCGCTGGAGCGCCAGGTGCGCATCGAAGGGCGGGTGGAAAAGGTCACGCCCCAGGAGTCTGACGCGTACTACCAGGTGCGCCCGCTGGGCAGTCGCCTGGGGGCTTGGGCGTCGCCGCAGAGCCAGGTGATTGCCGGTCGCGAGGAACTGGAGGGGCTGGTCAAGGCCACCGAGGCGCGCTTCTCCGACACCCAGCCGCATTGCCCGGAGCATTGGGGTGGGTATCGGTTGCTGCCTGAGCGTATCGAGTTCTGGCAGGGGCGGGCCAGCCGCCTGCATGACCGACTGAACTACCGCCTGGTGGATGGGCAATGGCTGCGGGAGCGGTTGGCGCCCTGAGATTGTCGGGGCCGCTTTGCGGCCCTTTCGCGACACAAGGCCGCTCCTACAGGGGATCGCGGTCCCGGCAACTGACGCGGCCCCCTGTAGGAGCGGCCTTGTGTCGCGAAAGGGCTGCGCAGCAGCCCCCGCATTCCATCAGCTACCCGAATACCCCGCAGCCTCGCGTTCCAACCACCCCGCCAACTGCTTGCGCCCCACCTTCTCCACCCGCGCCTGCTCCAGCCTTTGCAGCATATACGCGCGTTTTCCAGGGTCCGCCCCGGCCAGCGACAACGCCAGGTCACGGTCCATCCAGCGGCGCATGCGCACATAAAGCCACCAGTGGAAGTACAGCCCCGCAACGGTGGTGACCACGACGATGAAGTAATCCATGGCTATCCTTGGTCTCACTTGAAAGGCCTCGACACAGCCACGCAGGCTGTCCCTTGGCTGAATGAAAACAATTTTATTACGTTTGTACCGTGACAGCCGTCAACGTGCAGCGTCTAATGAGCACCTGACTTATGGAGACTTTACCCATGCGTAAATCCGCTTTGCTGGTGGCGACCTTTACCACCATGTCGCTGTTGCTGGGTGGCTGTGCCTCGAGCCTGACCGGTGACAGCTACTCCCGTGATGAGGCCCGCCGCGTGCAAACCGTGCGCATGGGCACCATCGAGTCCCTGCGCCCGGTCAAGATCGAGGGCACCAAAACCCCGATCGGTGGTGGCGCGGGCGCCATCGTCGGTGGCGTGGCCGGCAGCGCCGTGGGTGGTGGCCGTGGCAGCATCGTTGCCGCCGTGATCGGTGCCGTTGCCGGTGGCTTGGCCGGTTCCGCCGCCGAAGAAGGCCTGACTCGTACCCAGGGTGTCGAAATCACCGTGCGTGAGGATGATGGCAGCATGCGTGCCTATGTGCAGGCCGTGCAGCAGAACGAGATCTTCCGCGTTGGCGACCGCGTGCGCATCATGACCGTTGATGGCACCAGCCGCGTCACGCACTGACCGTAGCCGAACAAGAAAAACCCCGACATGGCGTTCGCCAGTCGGGGTTTTTTCATGCTGCGGCGAGGTCAGCCGACGTTGGGCTTGCGGCTGGCCATGGCGGTTACCGCATAGCCGATCACGGCGGCGAAGAACGAGCCGGTGAGAATGCCCATGCGGTCCATCCCGGCGTAATCACTGCTGCCAGGCACAAAGGCGAGCGAGCCAACGAACAGGCTCATGGTGAAGCCGATACCGCAAAGTATCGCCACACCCAGCAATTGCCCCCAACTGGCGCCGGCAGGCAGCGCGGCCAGGCGTAGCTTGATCGCGACCCAGGTCAGGCCGAAGACACCCACGGTCTTGCCCAGCAGCAGCCCGACGGTGATGCCCAGTGGCACCGGGTGGGTGAAGCTTTCTACGGTCATGCCTGCCAGCGATACACCGGCATTGGCAAAAGCGAACAGTGGCAGGATGGCGTAGGCGACCCAGGGATGCAGGGCGTGTTCCAGGGCAAGCAGTGGCGAGCGTTCGGCATGGCGCGTGCGCAGCGGGATGCACAAGGCCAGGGCAACACCGGCCAGAGTGGCATGCACGCCGCTCTTGAGCACGCAGACCCAGAGGATCAGGCCAACGACCATGTACGGCCCAAGCTTGACCACACCAAGCCGGTTCATGGCCACCAGCACTACCAGGCAGGCGGCGGCCAGCAGCAGTGACACGCTCGACAGGGTACCCGAGTAGAACAGGGCAATGACGATGATCGCACCCAGGTCGTCGATGATCGCCAGGGTCATCAGGAACAGTTTCAGCGACACCGGCACGCGCTTGCCCAGCAGGGCCAGTACGCCGAGGGCGAAGGCGATGTCGGTGGCGGTAGGGATCGCCCAGCCGGCCACGGCTGCCGGGTTGTCACGGTTGATGAACCAGTAGAGCAATGCCGGGATCACCATGCCGCCCACGGCGGCGGTGGCAGGCAGGATCACCTGGGAGGGCTTGGACAGGTGGCCGTCGACCACCTCGCGCTTGACCTCCAGGCCGATGAGCAGGAAGAACAGCGCCATCAGGCCGTCGTTGATCCACAGCAGCAGCGGTTTGGCGATTTGCAGCGCGCCGACCTGGACGGCGACGGGCACGTCGAGCAGGCCGCTGTACAGGTAGGAAAGCGGCGAATTGTTGATGACCAGGGCCAGGATGGCTGCAGCGATCAGCAACAGGCCGCTGGCGGCTTCGAGCTGGAAGAAGCGGGTGAACAGGCTACGCACGGGCTATAGGCTCTCCATGAGCAGTTAAGATGGAACGGGCATACACCCTAGCCTGTGACGATATGCTTTCAAACAAAAACTATATTCGTTTTTGTTATATGGTGTTACTGGCTGGGCTGAGGGAAGCCTAGATGCAGATGGGGAAGGAGTGGGGAGGGGAAGTCTGATATTTGCTGTGGATTTTTCTGATGTCTGCAGTGGCCCTTTCGCGGGTAAACCCGCTCCCACAGGTACTTCACAGTCTTCAATACCTGTGAAGTACCTGTGGGAGCGGGTTTACCCGCGAAGAGGCCCTCGCAGGCAACAAAGGATCAGAGGCCGAGCATATCCCGCGCCACCGCCTCGGCAATGCGAATCCCATCGACCCCGGCCGACAGGATCCCGCCTGCATACCCGGCCCCTTCACCCGCCGGGAACAGCCCCTTCAGGTTCAGGCTCTGGAAGTCCTCACCGCGGGTAATGCGCAGCGGCGACGAGGTGCGGGTCTCGATCCCGGTCAGCACTGCATCATGCAGGTTGTAACCCTTGATCTGCCGGTCGAACGCCGGCAGTGCCTCGCGAATGGCCTCGATGGCAAAGTCCGGCAGGCTCGGCGCCAGGTCGCCCAGGGTCACGCCCGGTTTGTAGGACGGCTCGACACTGCCCAGCGCAGTCGACGGTCGGCCGGCGACGAAGTCACCCACCAGCTGCGCCGGGGCCTGGTAGTTGCTGCCGCCCATCACGTAGGCGTGGGCTTCCAGGCGTTCCTGCAGCTCGATGCCGGCCAGCGGGCCGCCCGGGTAATCGCGCTCGGGGTCGATGCCGACGACAATGCCGGAGTTGGCGTTGCGCTCGTTACGCGAGTACTGGCTCATGCCGTTGGTAACCACCCGGCCTGGCTCGCTGGTGGCGGCGACCACAGTGCCGCCCGGGCACATGCAGAAGCTGTACACCGAACGGCCATTCTTGGCGTGGTACACCAGTTTGTAGTCGGCGGCACCGAGTTTCGGGTGGCCGGCGTACTTGCCCAGGCGCGCCTTGTCGATCAGCGTTTGCGGGTGCTCGATACGGAAGCCCACAGAGAAGGGCTTGGCTTCCATGTACACGCCCTTGGCGTGCAGCATGCGGAAAGTGTCGCGAGCACTGTGGCCCAGGGCTAGTACCACATGGCGCGAGTGCAGCTGTTCGCCGCTCTCCAGCACTACGCCGGTCAGTTGCCCATCCTCGATCAGCAGGTCGGTGACCTTCTGCTGGAAGCGCACCTCGGCGCCGAGGGCGATCATGTCCTGACGCATCTGCTCGACCATGCCAGTCAGGCGGAAGGTACCGATGTGCGGCTTGTTGATATACAGGATCTCATCCGGCGCACCGGCCTTGACGAACTCTTCCAGCACCTTGCGGCCGTGGTGCTGCGGGTCCTTGATCTGGCTGTACAGTTTGCCGTCGGAGAAGGTACCGGCGCCGCCTTCGCCGAACTGCACGTTGGATTCCGGGTTGAGCACGCTCTTGCGCCACAGGCCCCAGGTGTCCTTGGTGCGCTGACGCACTTCCTTGCCGCGCTCGAGGATGATCGGCTTGAAGCCCATCTGTGCCAGCAACAGGCCGGCGAAGATGCCGCACGGGCCGAAGCCGACCACGATCGGGCGTTCCTGCAGATCGGCAGGGGCCTGGCCGACGAACTTGTAGGTTACGTCTGGCGCCGGGCCAATGTTGCGATCGTCGGCGAATTTGCTGAGCAGTTCGGCTTCGTTGCTGGCTTCCAGGTCGATGGTGTAGATGAACAGCAGTTCGCTGTTCTTCTTGCGCGCATCGTAGCTGCGCTTGAACAGGTTGAAGCTGAGCAGTTGCTTGTCGCGGATGCCCAGGCGCTGGACGATGGCTTCACGCAGGGCTTCGTCGGGATGGTCCAGGGGCAGCTTCAGTTCGGTGATTCGTAGCATGGCAGGGTCCAGTATCCCGGCCATGGGCGGCCGGCGGCTTTACACAAACCGCCAAGTATAAGCTGTTCGCCGCCCGGACTGGCAGGATAAAAGCGCCCGGCGATCAGTTGTCGCGTGCGCCGCCGTAGTAGCCGCAGCCCTGCAGGGTCTTGCCGTCAATGCGCAGTTCGGCGCGCAGGTGGTGGATGGCACCGGTGGCGGTATCCACGCAGCGTTGTGGCGCGACCCACAGCTCCACGTGCTGGCCGTTGGCTTCGCTGGTCAGGGTCAGGCCGCCGCCGGGCACTTCTTCTTCCAGGAAGGGCAGGGGCAGGGGTTCCTGGCCGACGCGGTTGAGCACCATGCCTTTGCCGCTGGCCTTGATGTCCCATTCCGGTTCGTGGCCGTTGGCGCGCAGGGTCAGCTGCTTGAAGTTGGGGTCTTCACAGGCGCGGGTGGAAGGTTCCAGGCGGTAAAGGCGGCGTACTTCCAGCTGGCCGTCGTTGTTGGCCTGCCTGCTGCCGGTGAGGCGGCCACGGACGTCGGCGAACAGCTTGTCGTTGGCATCCTTGGCGAGGTTGGCGGCTTCCTGCAGGATGCCGGTGGCGGCGACGTCGTTGATCACGAAGGTACGGTTTTCGCTGCACGGCTTGAACAGCAGCTGGCCACCGGCGGCACGCAGCTCGCCCTGCATGCGCGTGGTGCCGATGTTCGGGTCGCTGGGGGCGTCAGCCATCAGCTGGCAGCCGGCGAACAGGGGCAGCAGGGCGGTGAGCAGCAGGGTGGGGGTGAGGCGCATGGGGCGGGCTC
>NZ_JAFGYI010000422.1:0-352 GCF_017490905.1 Pseudomonas sp. 32_A
GAGCGGGTTTACCCGCGAAGAATCCAACACGGCGCATGGCACCGGCTGCGCCGGTGTTCGCGGCTAAAGCCGCTCCCACAGATACGGCGCATTCCTTCAGCTGATGGGGGAGCTCTGTGGGAGCGGGTTTACCCGCGAAGAATCCAACACGGCGCATGGCACCGGCTGCGCCGGTGTTCGCGGCTAAAGCCGCTCCCACAGATACGGCGCATTCCTTCAGCTGATGGGGAGCTCTGTGGGAGCGGGCATGCCCGCGAAGCAGGCGACGCGGTAGATGGCACCGGCTGCGCCGGTGTTCGCGGCTAAAGCCGCTCCCACAGATACGGCGCATTCCTTCAGCTGATGGGGGAGC
>NZ_JAFGYI010000423.1:0-342 GCF_017490905.1 Pseudomonas sp. 32_A
TGCCCTGGCGCCTGAGCATCAGTTCGAGAATCTGCGGTACGGTTTTCTGCTGGAAGATGCGCCAGTTCGAGCGCAAGCCGGCACGGGCCAGCACGGGCTCGACCAGGGCGCGGTAACGGGTGCGATAGAACCCCGTCTCGCCCTGGCTGAAGCTGCTGACCAGGCCATGCACGTAGCGCAGGGGGCGCTCACCGCGCCAGATCGTGAACAGCACCGGTTTGTCGAGCAACTGGCCGAAGTCGACCTCGTCTTCAAAACTGATCAATTCCAGCTTCAGCTGGAACGGTGAGCTGATCATTTCGTCGAGTTCGAACGAAACCACTTCGAAGTCACTCTGGCCAG
>NZ_JAFGYI010000424.1:0-336 GCF_017490905.1 Pseudomonas sp. 32_A
GACGGTTTTTGGTTCCTTTTTGCCACGACAAAAAGGGACCCGCCGTAAGGGCGGAAGGGTGAGCCAGCGTCGCCATCGCAAACGGACTGTTCGCCCTATCAAAACCGGCGCTTAAGCTTTTTGGCTTTTGGCTTTTGCTTTTTGCTTTTTTGGATGCGGGCATTCACATCGAGCAGACATTCATTCGCGATGGTGGCGCGAAATCACCTTTCCGCCCTTACGGCGGGTCCCTTTTTGTCGTGGCAAAAAGGAACCAAAAACCGTCGGCTCCCATCATCCGGCCCCTTCGCTTCGCTACGGGGTCCCCTCACTACGGACTTGCTCCCGGGAGTACGC
>NZ_JAFGYI010000425.1:0-335 GCF_017490905.1 Pseudomonas sp. 32_A
ACAGCAAGCTGCACAACATCATGCAGTCGATTCACCATGCTTGTGTGCATTACGGTGAAGAGGCGGATGGCAGCATCAACTACGTCAAAGGTGCGAACATCGCAGGCTTCGTGAAAGTGGCTGATGCGATGCTGGCGCAGGGCGTGGTTTGATTCGAGGCCGTTGGGGCCGCTTTGCGGCCCTTTCGCGACACAAGGCCGCTCCTACAGGTATCGCGCATGTTCAGAAATGACGCGGTCCTTGTAGGAGCGGCCTTGTGTCGCGATGGGCTGCAAAGCAGCCCCCAGGCCCTCAACCTTCACCCAAAACCTCAACCACTTCGATCACCTGCTCCC
>NZ_JAFGYI010000426.1:0-328 GCF_017490905.1 Pseudomonas sp. 32_A
GCTGGGGGCGCCTGATTCCTGTACTCAAGAAGGCCAACCTGTGGGACCGGGCATGATCGTGGAACACCGGCTTGGCCGGTGCCAGCCACCGCGCTGGATTCTTCGCGGGTAAACCCGCTCCCACAGGATCACCACAGCCTTCAACGCAACCGCAGTACCTGTGGGAGCGGGCATGCCCGCGAACACCGGCACAGCCGGTGCCATACACCGCGTCGCATTCTTCGCGGGCACGCCCGCTCCCACAGGATCACCACAGCCTTCAACGCAGCCACAGTACCTGTGGGAGCGGGTTTACCCGCGAACACCGGCACAGCCGGTGTCATACACC
>NZ_JAFGYI010000427.1:0-311 GCF_017490905.1 Pseudomonas sp. 32_A
CAATACGGGCTCGATGCCCTTGGAGCGGCTCCGCTTCATGACCCTCCCTCGATGATCAGTCGAGAACTTTCGCCTCTTGTGAGGCGAAAGTCGAGATACAAGGAGCGGCCTTGTGTCGCGAAAGGGCTGCAAAGCAGCCCCGGCAATAGCGGCGGTGACGCTGAACTCGAGGGGCCGCATTGCGGCCCTTTCGCGACACAAGGCCGCTCCCACAAAAACGCTTGAATCCCCTCAGAGGACCCGTTTGATCAGCGGCTCCAGCCGGCTATAGCGCAGCCGCCGCAGGAACCTGCGCACTTCCTTGGGGTGCT
>NZ_JAFGYI010000428.1:0-301 GCF_017490905.1 Pseudomonas sp. 32_A
TCGAGCAGAACTCACAAATTTTACCTTAGCCTGATTAACCAGCAGTGAAACTGGTCATCAGTCTATATCTATCACATATCCGAATTTTTAAAGAACGATCTGACAAAAGTCAGAAATCAACATTCGAAGCGAATGCTCATTTCCGAGTTCTGACCAGGAACAACGTCTTCAACCATGAATCAAGCAATTCGTGTGGGAGCTCATCAGCAGGCTGATGTCGTCGATTAAGGAGGTGATCCAGCCGCAGGTTCCCCTACGGCTACCTTGTTACGACTTCACCCCAGTCATGAATCACACCGTG
>NZ_JAFGYI010000429.1:0-297 GCF_017490905.1 Pseudomonas sp. 32_A
GCAGGGCTTGCACCCAGCCAGTGCGTTGCGCGTTGAGCTCCATGACCATGCCGACCGGGTCGGGCAGCGTCAGCGCCAGCAGGCCATTGGGCAGTTGTTCCTGCTGGATGACATTGCGTACATGGGTGCGGGTTTCATGCCAGCGGCCCAGGCGGCTGTAAAAGCCATGAGCGCTGGTGAACCTGGCGGAGGAAAAGGTAGAGAACTCCAGCACCTGCTCCAGGCCGAAGCGGAAGCTGTCGGTCATGGCGATGCCGAGGCTGGCAGGGTCGTTGCGTGCGGTGTTCAGGTCCACTT
>NZ_JAFGYI010000430.1:0-297 GCF_017490905.1 Pseudomonas sp. 32_A
GCAGGGCTTGCACCCAGCCAGTGCGTTGCGCGTTGAGCTCCATGACCATGCCGACCGGGTCGGGCAGCGTCAGCGCCAGCAGGCCATTGGGCAGTTGTTCCTGCTGGATGACATTGCGTACATGGGTTCGGGTTTCATGCCAGCGGCCCAGGCGGCTGTAAAAGCCATGGGCGCTGGTGAACCTGGCGGAGGAAAAGGTAGAGAACTCCAGCACCTGCTCCAGGCCGAAGCGGAAGCTGTCGGTCATGGCGATGCCGAGGCTGGCAGGGTCGTTGCGTGCGGTGTTCAGGTCCACTT
>NZ_JAFGYI010000431.1:0-290 GCF_017490905.1 Pseudomonas sp. 32_A
CCACCGAAGGCCACGATGTGATCGCCTCCTTCATCAACATCGATACCCTGCTCTACCGCAAGGCCTGGATCGCCTTCGCCAACGACCCCTGGCCCCGTGCGGTACTCGACCGCTATCGGCAAGGCATCGCCGACAGTGACCCGGGCACCCTCGCCCGCTTCGTCGAAGTGGACCTGAACACCGCACGCAACGACCCTGCCAGCCTCGGCATCGCCATGACCGACAGCTTCCGCTTCGGCCTGGAGCAGGTGCTGGAGTTCTCTACCTTTTCCTCCGCCAGGTTCACCAGC
>NZ_JAFGYI010000059.1:0-25487 GCF_017490905.1 Pseudomonas sp. 32_A
GGGCATGGGTATTGGGTCTTATGGGGGCCTGAGGGTGGATAGTGTGTAGGAGCGGCCTTGTGTCGCGAAAGGGGCGCGAAGCGGCCCAAGATTCATGCCTTGGCAAATATCGCTGGGGCTGCTGCGCAGCCCGATCGCGACACAAGGCCGCTCCGACACCGGGCGATCCGCACTTGCTCATACGTACCCCGGCTTGGGCGTACGCGCCAGGCAATACACATCCACCCGTCGCGCACCGGCCTGGCGCAGCACTTCGGCAACCGCCTGTGCGGTAGCACCGGTGGTCAACACGTCATCGACAATGGCGACGTGCTTGCCCGTCAGCTTGCCCGTGACCGCAAACGCCTGGCGCAAATTGCGTCGCCTGGCCTTCGCGTCCAGTTGTTGCTGCGCAGGTGTCTCCCGTGTGCGCAGCAGCAACCGCTCGTCGCAATGTACCCCCAGGTGCGACGACAGCCAGCGCCCGAGCATCGCCGCCTGGTTGAACCCACGCTCGCGTAGTCGACGTTTAGCCAAGGGTACAGGCAACAACAGATCGGGGCGGGGTAGCCCCTCTGCAAAGCGGTAAAGCAGCCCATGTCCGAGCAATTCGGCCATCAGGCGCCCCAAAGGCCATTGGCGGTTGTGCTTGAAACGGCTGATCAGCGTGTCCACCGGAAAGCCGAAATGCCACAGTGCAAGCACCTGCTCGAAGGCCGGTGCGTGGCGGCGACACGGGGCGCAAACCAGGCCGGCCATCGGCAATGGCAGGGCGCAGCGCAGACACTGATCGCCCAGCCAGGGCAGTTCCTGCTCGCAGGCGACGCACAGCGGGTAGGCCTGCTCGGCGGGTTCATCGCACAGCAAGCACGATTGATTAATAAGTGAGCACTTGTAAACCAGTGTTTTCCAGTGTGGTTGACAGTTCATAGGCCTTCCATGACTATGCGAGCTATCCGTGATGCGCTGGAGGGCTTTCCTGTCCCGGCGCCTGCTTGAGCCTAAACAAGGAAACGCCAATGAGCGCCAGCACAACTGCAACAACACGTCACGACTGGTCCCTGGCCGAGGTCAAGGCGCTGTTCCAGCAACCGTTCAATGACCTGTTGTTCCAGGCGCAGACCGTGCATCGCGCGCATTTCGACCCGAACCGCGTACAGGTTTCGACCCTGCTGTCGATCAAGACCGGCGCCTGCCCGGAAGATTGCAAATATTGTCCACAGTCCGGCCACTACAACACCGGGCTGGAAAAACAGAAGCTGATGGAAGTGCAGAAGGTGCTGGAAGAAGCAGCCCGCGCCAAAGCCATTGGTTCTACCCGCTTCTGCATGGGGGCGGCGTGGAAGCATCCATCGGCCAAAGACATGCCCTACGTGCTGGAGATGGTCAAAGGCGTGAAGGCCATGGGCCTGGAGACCTGCATGACCCTCGGCAAGCTCGACCAGGAGCAGACCAAGGCCCTGGCCCAGGCCGGCCTGGACTACTACAACCACAACCTCGATACCTCGCCGGAGTTCTACGGCAGCATCATCACCACCCGCACCTACAGCGAGCGCCTGCAGACCTTGGCCTATGTGCGCGATGCCGGGATGAAGATCTGCTCCGGCGGCATCCTGGGCATGGGTGAGTCGCTGGACGACCGCGCCGGCCTGCTTATCCAGCTGGCCAACCTGCCCGAGCACCCGGAATCGGTACCGATCAACATGCTGGTCAAGGTGGCCGGCACGCCGCTGGCCGAGGAAGAGGACGTCGACCCGTTCGACTTCATCCGCATGCTGGCCGTGGCCCGTATCCTCATGCCCAAGTCGCACGTGCGCCTGTCCGCTGGCCGCGAGCAGATGAACGAACAGATGCAGGCCCTGGCCTTCATGGCTGGCGCCAACTCGATCTTCTACGGCGAAAAACTGCTGACCACCGCCAATCCGCAGGCCGACAAGGACATGCAACTGTTCGCACGCCTGGGCATCAAGCCCGAAGCGCGTGAAGAACACGCCGACGAAGTGCACCAGGCGGCCATCGAGCAGGCGCTGGTCGAACAGCGCAGCAGCGAGATGTTCTACAACGCCGCGACGGCCTGAGATGGCCTTCGACCTGGCGGCGCGCCTGGCCGAACGGCGCGCCGCAGACCTGTATCGGCAGCGGCCGCTGCTGCAGAGCCCGCAGGGGCCGGAAGTGGTTGTCGATGGCCAGCGCTTGCTGGCTTTCTGCAGCAATGACTATCTGGGCCTGGCCAACCATCCTGAGGTGATTGCCGCCTGGCAGGCCGGCGCCGAGCGCTGGGGTGTCGGCGGCGGTGCCTCGCACCTGGTGATCGGCCACAGTACGCCGCACCACCAGGTGGAAGAGGCCTTGGCCGAGCTCACCGGGCGCCCGCGTGCGCTGCTGTTCTCCACCGGCTACATGGCCAACCTGGGCGCCATCACCGCGCTGGTGGGGCAGGGTGACACAGTGCTGCAAGACCGTTTGAATCATGCCTCCCTGCTGGATGGCGGGCTGCTCAGCGGCGCCCGTTTCAACCGCTACCTGCACAACGACCCGGCCAGCCTGGCCAGCCGCCTGGACAAGGCCGTCGGCAATACCCTTGTGGTGACCGACGGCGTGTTCAGCATGGACGGCGACCTGGCCGACCTGCCGGCGCTGGCCGATGTCGCCCGCGCGCGCGGTGCCTGGCTGATGGTTGACGATGCCCATGGCCTGGGCACCCTCGGCACCCAGGGCGGCGGTATCGTCGAACACTTCGGCCTGGGCGTTGAAGATGTGCCGGTGTTGATCGGTACGCTGGGCAAGGCCTGTGGTACCGCTGGTGCCTTTGTGGCCGGCAGCGAAGAGTTGATCGAGGCGCTGGTGCAGTTCGCCCGCCCGTACATCTACACCACCAGCCAGCCACCAGCGCTGGCCTGCGCCACCCTCAAGAGTCTGGAATTGTTGCGCCGCGAGACCTGGCGCCGCGAGCATCTGGCCGCGCTGATCCGCCAGTTCCGTGAAGGCGCGCAGCAGATCGGCCTGGAATTGATGGACAGCCCGACCCCGATCCAGCCCATCGTCATCGGCGACAGCACGCAGGCCCTGCGCCTGTCACGCATGCTGCGCGAGCGCGGCTTGCTGGTGACGGCCATCCGCCCGCCCACTGTGCCGGCGGGCAGCGCACGCCTGCGGGTGACTTTGAGCGCCGCGCACAGCAAGGCGCAGGTGCAGCTATTGTTGAATGCATTGGCCGAGTGTTATCCACAATTGGAGAGCGCCGATGCGTAATCGACTTGTTCTGTTGCCTGGCTGGGGCCTGGGCACTGCTTCCCTGGAGCCGCTGGCCGCCAGCCTGCGCGCCCAGGATGCTCGCTTGCAGGTAGAGCTGATGCCCCTTCCAGAACTGGCCCACAGCGACGTGGACGCCTGGCTTGACCACCTGGACCGCAAGTTGCCCAGCGATGTCTGGCTGGGCGGCTGGTCGCTCGGCGGCATGCTGGCCAGCGCGCTGGCGCACAAACGTGGCGACCACTGCTGCGGCCTGCTGACATTGGCCAGCAACCCCAGTTTCGTGGCCCGCCCGGACTGGCCGCATGGCATGGCCGAAGACACTTTCGGCACCTTCCTCGACGGCTGCCGCAGCCATACCCAGGTCACCCTGAAGCGCTTCCGTACCTTGTGCAGCGACGGTGCCCAGCAGCCGCGTACCCTGCTGCGCCAGCTGGGTGTCGGCGTGCCGGACACCGACCCGCTGTACCTGGCCACCGGCCTTGAGGTGCTGGCCAAGCTGGACACCCGCGAAGCACTGCAGGCCTACGGTGGCCCGCAGTTGCACCTGTTCGCCGGCAGCGATGCGCTGGTGCCGGCAGAGGCGGCAAAAGCGCTGAGCGAGCTGCTGCCCGATGTGGAAGTGGGCCTGGTCGAAGACAGTTCCCACGCGTTCCTGCTGGAGTACCCGCAGGAACTGGCGGCGGGCATCAAGAGTTTCCTGCATGAGAGTGGCGATGACTGACCTTTCCCGTCCGACCCTGCCCGGCGCGCTGCCCGACAAGCGCCAGGTAGCGGCCTCGTTCTCCCGCGCCGCCGCCAGCTACGACAGCGTGGCAGCCTTGCAGCGTGCGGTGGGTTCGAGCTTGCTGGAGCAGTTGCCAGAAGGCCTGCAGCCGTCACGCTGGCTGGATCTGGGCAGCGGCACCGGTCATTTCAGCCGGGCGCTGGCCGAGCGTTTCCCCCAGGCCAGCGGCGTGGCGGTGGATATCGCCGAGGGTATGTTGTGCCATGCCCGCAACGAACAGGGCGGGGCCCTCTATCACGTGGCCGGTGACGCCGAGCGTTTGCCGCTGCGTGATGCCAGCGTCGACCTGGTGTTCACCAGCCTGGCCGTGCAGTGGTGCGATCAGTTCGCCAGCGTGCTGGCAGAAGCGCTGCGAGTGCTGCGCCCGGGCGGCGTTTTGGCCTTCAGCAGCCTGTGTGTGGGCACCCTCGATGAACTGCGTACCAGTTGGCAGGCGGTGGATGGCCTGGTGCATGTGAACCGCTTCCGCCGTTTCGAGGACTATCAGCGCCTGTGCGCCGCCAGCGGCTTCGAACAGCTTGGGCTGCAGCGCTGCCCGCACGTGCTGCACTACCCGGATGTACGCAGCCTGACCCATGAGCTCAAGGCCCTCGGCGCCCACAACCTGAACCCCGGCCGACCTTCCGGGCTTACCGGCCGGGCGCGCATGCAGGGCCTGCTGCAGGCTTATGAGGCATTTCGCCAGCCCGAGGGGCTGCCAGCCACCTACCAGGTGGTCTATGGTTTGTTGCGCAAGCCACAGGCGTAAGGGAGGCGAGATGAACCAGGCCTATTTCATTGCCGGTACCGATACCGATGTTGGCAAGACCACCATCGCTGCCGGGCTGTTGCATGCGGCACGGTTGCAGGGCATGAGTACGCTGGGGGCCAAGCCGGTGGCCTCCGGTTGCACGATGACATCGAAAGGCTTGCGCAACAGCGACGCTCAGGCGTTGATCGATGAGAGCACGATCAAGCTGCCCTACGAGCAGGTCAACCCGTTTGCCTTCGAACCGGCTATCGCACCCCATGTGGCAGCGCGCGAGGCGGGGGTAACGCTTGCCGTGTCGGAGCTGTTGGCGGCGATGCGCAATGTGCTGCAACAGAATGCCGACTTTACCCTGATCGAAGGGGCTGGTGGCTGGCGCGTGCCGTTGTCGGGGCAAGACAACTTGTCCGATCTGGCCATTGCCCTCAAGCTGCCGGTGATCCTGGTGGTGGGAGTGCGGCTGGGGTGCATCAGCCACGCCTTGCTCAGCGCCGAGGCGATTGCCCGTGACGGCCTGCAATTGGCGGGGTGGGTGGCGAACATCATAGAGCCGCGTACTTCGCGGCTGGAAGAGAACCTGGCCAGCCTGGCCGAGCGCTTGCCGGCGCCATGCCTGGGGCGGGTGCCGAAACTGAAGCAGGCCAGTGCCGACATGGTGGCTGAGCATTTGCAGCTGGATCTGCTGGATTAGCCGTTTCCAGGCCCGGCCCTTTCGCGGGTAAACCCGCTCCCACAGGATCTCCACAGTTTTTGAGACTTGTGCAGTACCTGTGGGAGCGGGTTTACCCGCGAAGAGGCCAGTGCAGGAATACCCAAGGCCTATCAACTGGCACCGGGCCATTAGGGATTTAAACGGGCCTTTTCGCCCCTGGCCTGCTTTAATTGGGCCTGTTCGTCATCCAGCGTCAATGGAGTCCTGACATGGAAATCACCGGTAGCTCCGCCTATTACGCGGGCCTGAGCGCAATCCAGACCGGCCAGAACCGCGTCGATCAGGCTGCCAGCCAGATCGCCAGCACCACCGCCGAACGTAGCGCCACCAGCCAGTCCAGCGATTATCAGGCCGAACGCCTGCGCGCGGTCGACCGCAGCCAGCAGATGGACCTGGCCACCAGCACCGTGCAGCTGGCCGTGGGCAAACTTGAGGTCGAGCTTGGCGCAAAGGTCGCCAAGGCATCCGACGAAATGCTCGGCCGGTTCATCGATACCTACGCCTGATCTTTGGCGTCTTCCCCAATACCAGCGCCCTCAACCTGTGGGAGCGGGTTTACCCGCGAATGCGTCAGCCCGGACAACTTTGTTTTCCGGGCCGGCCTCTTCGCGGGTAAACCCGCTCCCACAGGTATCACGCCATGCTTTGGCGGCTTTGCCATTTTTCGTGGCGTAAATGACACCATAGTCCATCCTTGACATAAGGCGGAGCTAAACGTAAGTTTCAAACAACTGTTTGATCGACGGCCGCCAAGCGCGTGTCACCCCACAGAACTCACCTAGAGGTTCATCGCAATGCCTGATTACAAAGCCCCCTTGCGTGATATCCGCTTCGTTCGCGACGAGCTGCTCGGTTATGAGGCGCACTATCAGAGCCTGCCGGGTTGCCAGGACGCCACGCCCGACATGGTCGACGCGATCCTCGAAGAAGGCGCGAAGTTCTGTGAGCAGGTGCTGTCGCCGCTGAACCGTGTGGGTGATCAGGAAGGCTGCACCTGGAGCGAATCGGGCGTGAAAACCCCGACCGGCTTCAAAGAGGCCTACCAGCAGTTCGTCGAAGGCGGCTGGCCCAGCCTGGCGCATGACGTCGAGCACGGCGGCCAAGGCCTTCCGGAGTCGCTGGGCCTGGCACTGAGCGAGATGGTCGGCGGTTCGAACTGGTCCTGGGGCATGTACCCGGGCCTGTCGCACGGCGCGATGAACACCATCTCCGCGCACGGTACTGCCGAGCAGCAGCACACCTACCTGACCAAGCTGGTATCCGGCGAGTGGACCGGCACCATGTGCCTGACCGAGCCGCACTGCGGTACCGACCTGGGCATGCTGCGCACCAAGGCCGAGCCACAGGCCGACGGCAGCTACAAGGTGTCGGGCACCAAGATCTTCATTTCGGCCGGTGAGCACGACATGGCCGACAACATCGTCCATATCGTCCTGGCCCGCCTGCCGGACGCACCGGCTGGCACCAAGGGCATCTCGCTGTTCATCGTGCCGAAGTTCCTGCCCAACGCCGAAGGCGGTGTAGGCGAGCGCAACGGCGTGAGCTGCGGCTCGATCGAACACAAGATGGGTATCCACGGCAACGCCACCTGCGTGATGAACTTCGACGGCGCTACCGGCTACCTGATCGGCCCAGCCAACAAAGGCCTGAACTGCATGTTCACCTTCATGAACACCGCTCGCCTGGGTACCGCGCTGCAAGGCCTGGCCCACGCCGAGGTGGCGTTCCAGGGTGGCCTGAAGTACGCCCGTGAGCGCCTGCAGATGCGTTCGCTGACTGGCCCGAAGGCACCGGACAAGGCTGCTGACCCGATCATCGTCCACCCGGACGTGCGTCGCATGCTGCTGACCATGAAGGCCTTCGCCGAAGGCAACCGCGCGATGGTGTACTTCACTGCCAAGCAGGTGGACATCGTCAAGTACAGCCAGGATGAAGAAGAACGCAAGAAGGCCGATGCCCTGCTGGCGTTCCTGACCCCGATCGCCAAGGCGTTCATGACCGAAGTCGGCTTCGAAGCCGCCAATCATGGCGTGCAGATCTACGGCGGCCACGGCTTCATCGCCGAGTGGGGCATGGAGCAGAACGTACGCGACAGCCGTATTTCCATGCTGTACGAAGGCACCACTGGTATTCAGGCCCTGGACCTGCTCGGTCGCAAGGTGCTGATGACCCAGGGCGAAGCGCTGAAGGGCTTCACCAAGATCGTGCACAAGTTCTGCCAGGCGCAGGAAGGCAACGAAGCGGTCAAGGAGTTCGTCGAACCGCTGGCGGCGCTGAACAAGGAATGGGGCGAGCTGACCATGAAAGTGGGTATGGCCGCCATGAAGGACCGCGAGGAAGTGGGTGCGGCCTCGGTCGATTACCTGATGTATTCCGGCTACGCCTGCCTGGCCTACTTCTGGGCCGACATCGCCCGCCTGGCGGCCGAAAAACTGGCTGCCGGCACCAGCGAAGAAGCGTTCTACACCGCCAAGCTGCAGACCGCGCGCTTCTACTTCCAGCGCATCCTGCCGCGTACCCGTACTCATGTGGCGACCATGCTCTCGGGTGCCAACAACCTGATGGCGATGGACGAAGAACACTTCGGCCTGTCGTACTGATCCTGCCGCTGTAAAGCAAACCCGCCTGCCTTCACCGGCAGGCGGGTTTTTGCATTTTGGGGCTGCACGCGATCCCTGTGTTTTACACGATCCTTGTGGGAGCGGGTTTACCCGCGAAGAATGCGACGCGGTATATGGCACCGGCTTTGCCGGTGTTCGCGGGTAAACCCGCTCCCACAATGATCGAGTGCACGCCGGAATTTGCTGTTCATTCCATCCGCATATTCAACTGTTCATGTGCACTGCCGATGAAGTAAGGGCACAATGCCATTATTGATCTGCCGGGTCGGAGATTACCCTTGTTTCGTCTTAACGCTGTTCGCGCGAGCCACTTCCTGCCGTCGCTGATTCTTTTGCTGGCAGGCCTCGCCGCGGCCTATGTGAGAGACCTCAGTGTCTTTTTCACATCGCTGTTCAATGTCCTGCCCACCTTGGTCCTGCTGCTGGGCGGTGCCTACTGTGCGGTGTACCGTCGCCAGCGCGAGCTGTTCTTGATGCTCACGGTGTACATCGCCTACTACCTGCTCGACACCCAGACTGACTTCTACCGTGACCATGGCCGCGTGCGCGAGGACGCGGCGGTGATATTCCACCTCGTGTGCCTGCTGCTGCCCGCCCTGTTCGGGCTGTATGGTGCCTGGCAGGAGCGTACCCACCTGCTGCAGGACCTGCTCGCCCGTGGCGCGGTGCTGTTCGCCGTGGGCAGCGTGGCAGTGGCCCTGGAGCAAAGCTACCCGGAAGCACTGCTGACCTGGTTGGCGGAAATCCGCTGGCCAACCTTGCATGGCCAGTGGATGAGTCTTATCCAGATGGTCTACCCGCTGTTCCTCGGCGTGTTCATCCTGCTGGTGGTGCAATACCTGCGTGCGCCACGGCCGCTGCATGCTGCGCAGGTGATGGGCCTGCTGGGTATCTTCTGGATGCTGCCGCAAACCTTCATCTTGCCGTTTACCCTGAATATCATGTGCAGCCAGGTAATGCTGATGATCGCCGCAGCGGTGGCGCACGAGGCCTACCAGATGGCCTTCCGCGACGAACTGACCGGGCTGCCGGGGCGCCGTGCGCTGAACGAGCGCATGCAGCGCCTGGGGCGCAACTATGTGATCGCCATGACCGATGTCGACCACTTCAAGAAATTCAACGACACCCACGGCCACGATGTCGGCGACCAGGTGCTGCGCCTGGTTGCCAGCCGCCTGTCCAAGGTCACCGGGGGTGGCCGCGCCTACCGCTATGGCGGCGAGGAGTTCGCCCTGGTGTTTGCCGGCAAGACCGCCGAGGAATGCGTGCCGCATGTGGAAGCCGTGCGCGAAGTGATCGCCAACTACGTGATGCACCTGCGCGACCAGCACAACCGCCCGCAGGACGATACCGCCGGGCGCCAGCGACGGGCGGGCAGCAGTGGCGGCTCGGTGTCGGTCACCATCAGCATCGGCGTGGCCGAGCGCCAGGCCGATCATCGCAACCCCGAGGCAGTGTTGAAATCTGCCGACCAGGCGCTGTACAGCGCCAAGGGCGCGGGGCGCAATTGTGTCATGGTGCATGGGCAACAATCGCAGCGAGGGGCAGTGCGCACGGCGTGACCGAAATAGACTATGCGGTCTAGTGATGACCCTATGTCTCGTAAAAGTTGTTCGGTTACACTGCCTGCAACCCAGTGTCGCGGTTCCCCGAGACCGCCCCGACCCGACTAGCGAGAGGTTGTCATGGCTGAATATAAAGCGCCCCTGCGCGACATGCGCTTCGTACTGAATGAAGTCTTCAACGTGACCGAGCAATGGGCGCAACTGCCCGGGCTGGCCGATGTTGTCGACACCGACACGGCCATGGCGGTGCTGGAAGAAGCCGGCAAGGTCACTGCCCGGTCCATCGCGCCGCTCAGCCGCGCTGCCGATGAAGAGGGCTGCCACTGGGACAACGGCGCGGTGCGCACGCCGGCCGGTTTCATCGAGGCCTACAACACCTACGCCGAAGGCGGGTGGGTGGGTGTGGGCGGCGACCCGCTGTTCGGCGGCATGGGCATGCCCAAGGTCATCTCGGCCCAGGTCGAGGAAATGGTCAATGCCTCCAGCCTGTCCTTTGGCCTGTACCCGATGCTGACTGCCGGCGCCTGCCTGTCGATCAATGCCCACGCCAGTGAAGCGCTGAAGGAAAAGTACCTGCCGAACATGTACGCCGGCGTGTGGGCCGGTTCCATGTGCCTGACCGAGCCGCACGCCGGTACCGACCTGGGCATCATCCGCACCAAGGCCGAGCCCCAGGCCGACGGCAGCTACAAGGTCAGCGGCACCAAGATCTTCATCACTGGTGGCGAGCACGACCTGACGGAGAACATCATCCACCTGGTGCTGGCCAAGCTGCCGGACGCACCGGCAGGGCCGAAAGGCATTTCGCTGTTCCTGGTGCCGAAGTTCCTGGTAAATGAAGACGGCAGCCTGGGCGCCCGCAACGCGGCCACCTGTGGCTCGATCGAGCACAAGATGGGCATCCAGGCTTCGGCCACCTGTGTGATGAACTTCGACGAGGCGGTCGGTTACATCGTCGGTGAACCGAACAAAGGCCTGGCGGCCATGTTCACCATGATGAACTACGAGCGCCTGGGCGTTGGTATCCAGGGCCTGGCCTCGGCCGAGCGCTCCTACCAGAATGCCGTGGAGTACGCCCGCGACCGCCTGCAGAGCCGCGCCCCGACCGGGCCACAAGCCAAGGACAAGGCCGCTGACCCGATCATCGTTCACCCTGATGTTCGCCGCATGCTGCTGACCATGAAGTCGCTGATCGAGGGTGGCCGTGCCTTCTCCAGCTACGTGGCTCTGCAGCTGGACAGTGCCAAGTACAGCGAAGACGCCGCCGTGCGCAAGCGCAGCGAAGAGCTGGTGGCACTGCTGACACCGGTGGCCAAGGCCTTCCTCACCGACCTGGGCCTGGAGTGCACGGTGCACGGCCAGCAGGTGTTCGGCGGGCATGGCTACATTCGCGAATGGGGGCAGGAGCAACTGGTGCGCGATGTGCGTATTACGCAGATTTATGAAGGCACCAACGGTATCCAGGCCCTCGACCTGATGGGGCGCAAGGTGGTGGCCAGTGGTGGGGCGTACTACCGGCTGTTCTCCGACGAGATTCGCCAGTTCATTGCCAGCGCGGGCAGCGAGCTGGATGAATTTGCCAAGCCGTTGGGTACTTATCTCGATCAGCTCGACGGGCTGACCGAGTGGGTGCTGGAGCAGGCCAAGGGCAACCCGAACGAAATTGGCGCGGCTTCGGTCGAGTACCTGCATGCCTTTGGTTATGTCGCCTATGCCTACATGTGGGCGTTGATGGCGCAGGCGGCCAGGGCGGGTGAAGGGGACGAGGCGTTCTACTCGGGCAAGCTGGGCACGGCGCGGTTCTTCTTTGCGCGGTTGCTGCCGAGGGTGGATTCGCTGGTGGCTTCGGTGAAGGCGGGGAGTGAGTCGCTGTACTTGCTGGATGCCGAGCAGTTCTGAGGGGTTTTTGGGGGCTGCTTTGCAGCCCATCGCGACACAAGGCCGCTCCTACAGGTACAGCGCAGGCCCTTAGGGTGTTGCGGTCCCTGTGTAGGAGCGGCCTTGTGTCGCGATGGGCCGCAAAGCGGCTCCAATTCCAGGCAAATCTGGGAATGAATCCCCCTTTGTAAGCTTTTTCCTACACAACGTGGTGACTTTTCGCCACTGTTCTCAGATTGGATCCAGGGCTAATCTTTACCACATGGACGTTGCGCAGGAAGCGCAAAGGACAGATCAAGGACGACGACGAAGGACCACCTGCCAGGATGGCGGGGCGATACGGATGTCACAGGGAAACAGTCTGGAAAACCCCGCTTCGGCGGGGTTTTCTTTGTGCGCGTGTTTTCAACCCAGCACATCCAGCGGTGATGCGCCCGACAGGCGTGCGTCTGTCTCTTCCTCCAGCAGCGTGCGCAGCAGCTCCACAGAAGCCTGCTGGCGCTGGGCGTCGCGGAATACCAAACCAACCTTCAGCGGTACTCGCGGCTCGCTCAACGGCTTCCACAGCAGCCCTTGGTCATCCTCGGCGGCCTCCTTGGCCCGCCCTGGCAGGATGGTGGCCAGCGCGGTATGGGCAAGGCTGTCGAGAATCCCCGCCATGTTGTTCATCTCTGCCTGTACCTGCGGCCGACGCCCCTGGCTGGCCAGTTGCGCCTGCCAGATCTGGCGGATCTGGAATTCCTCGCCCAGCATCAGCATGGGCAGCTCGGCGGCCTGGCGGATGGACACCTTCTTGAAGTCCTTCAGCGGGTGGGTAGCGGGGATGACCAGTTGCAGCTCATCTTCGTACAGCAGCAGACCATGCAGCCCTGGCTGGCGTGGCGGCAGGTAGCTGATGCCGATGTCCAGGCTGCCATTGAGCAGGCGCCGTTCTATCTCCAGCCCCGACAATTCGTAGATCTGCACCACAAGGTGCGGCTGTGCCCTGCGCAGGCGCTCGAGCAACTGCGGTACCAGGCTCGGCCGCACGGTCTGCAGCACGCCGATGGCCAAGGTACGCAACGACTGGCCCTTGAAATTGCGCATGGCCTCATGGGCGCGCTGCAGGCCGTCGAGCAGCGGCAGGGCGTGGTTGTACAGGGTATGGGCGGCCAGCGTTGGCAGCAGGCGCTTGTTGCTGCGTTCGAACAGGCTCAGGTCGAGACTGTGCTCCAGCTGGCGGATCTGCTGGGAAAGCGCTGGCTGGGACAGCGACAGGCGCTCGGCGGCGCGGCCCACGTGACCTTCTTCATACACCGCGACGAAATAACGCAGTTGGCGGAAATCCATAAGTGCTACTTATCGAAAATGCTGGAAAAACGAAATGGTCGAAAACCCTCGTGAGGCCTAGTCTATCGCCGTATTCCAACGGGTTACAGCGATGAAACGGTCGATTGTTACCCCGGATGAAAAACACTTTTGATAGGAAAGGCAAAATATCGAGTGCCGGTACCCAGACCGCACCGTGGCCGGCCCTGTCGTGATTGGTTGGAGCCCTGATGAACCTGTTCAACCTGCGCCGCCCGGCCCCTGCTGCCGTCGCCGAGCCCAAGCGTGCGCCGGTGATCCTGCCGGAAGCGCCGCAGCTTTCGCGCGAGCGCCTGATGCCCAGCACCGAACGCGCAGCACAGGTGTTCGTGCGTGGCCAGGGCTCCTGGTTGTGGGACAACGAAGGGCATGCCTACCTGGACTTCACCCAAGGCGGCGCGGTCAACAGCCTGGGCCACAGCCCCAGCGTGCTGGTGAAGGCGCTGGGCAACCAGGCCCAGGCACTGATCAACCCAGGTTCGGGTTTCCACAGTCGTGGCCTGCTGGGGCTGGCCAATCGCTTGTGCCAGAGCACCGGCAGCGACCAGGCGTACCTGCTCAACAGTGGTGCCGAAGCCTGCGAAGGTGCGATCAAACTGGCCCGCAAATGGGGCCAACTGCACCGCAACGGCGCCTATCACATCATCACCGCCACTCAGGCCTGCCATGGCCGCAGCCTGGGCGCGTTGTCGGCGTCCGACCCGCTGCCGTGCAACCGCTGCGAGCCAGGCCTGCCGGGCTTCAGCAAGGTGCCGTTCAACGACCTGGGGGCGCTGCACGCCGAGGTGGACTCGCGCACCGTGGCGATCATGCTTGAGCCGATCCAGGGCGAGGCGGGTGTCATTCCGGCCACGCAGGAGTACCTCAAGGGTGTGGAAACGCTGTGCCGCGAGCTGGGCATCCTGCTGATCCTTGATGAGGTGCAGACCGGCATCGGCCGCTGTGGCGCGCTGCTGGCCGAAGAAACCTATGGCGTGCGCGCCGACATCATCACCCTGGGCAAGGGGCTGGGCGGGGGCGTGCCGCTGGCGGCGTTGCTGGCTCGGGGTACGGCGTGCTGCGCAGAGCCTGGCGAACTGGAAGGCAGCCACCATGGCAACGCGCTGATGTGCGCCGCTGGCCTGGCCGTGCTGGATACCGTGCTGGAGCCTGGCTTCTTCGCCCAGGTGCAGGACAACGGCCGCCACCTGCGTGACGGCCTGAGCCGACTGGCCGGGCGTTATGGCCAGGGCGAAGTGCGCGGGCAAGGCCTGCTGTGGGCCCTGCAGATGCAGGAAAACCTGGCTCGCGAACTGGTGGCGGCTGCCTTGCACGAAGGCCTGTTGCTCAACGCACCGCAGGCGGATGTGGTGCGTTTTTCGCCGGCGCTGACGGTGAGCAAGGGCAACATCGACGAAATGCTGCTGCGCCTGGCCCGTGCCTTTGCCCGCCTGCACGCCCAGCAGCAGGCCCGCCGCGAAATGCCAGCCTAGCGGCCTGGTGACATCGAGAATTCTACGAACCGTCTGGCGTTCCTGCGCATCGCCCCTGGCCTGTTTCATTCGGCCCGGGGCGTTTTTTTTTGCCTGTTGAACCTCTGTGGCGGGCGGCTAGTCTCTGATGTAACCCCTTCAGGAGAGACTCGCATGGACTTTATACGCATCATTATCGCCATCATCCTGCCACCGCTGGGCGTGTTCCTGCAGGTGGGGTTTGGTGGGGCGTTCTGGCTGAATATTTTGCTGACCCTGCTGGGGTACATTCCGGGGATCGTGCATGCGGTGTATATCATCGCCAAGCGCTGAGATTTTTGGGGCTGCTTTGCAGCCCATCGCGACACAAGGCCGCTCCTACAGGTACAGCGCCACATTCGGGCTTGTGCGATCCCTGTAGGAGCGGCCTTGTGTCGCGATGGGCCGCAAAGCGGCCCCAGAATCTCAGCCCCCCAACACCCGGCAATAGAACTTCCACTCTTCTTCCAAGGCATGCGCCAGGTTCTCCGCCTTGCGGAAGCCATGCCGCTCCCCCGCATAGAAGTGCCCTTCGGCCTTTATCCCGTTAGCCTGCAGCGCCGCCAGCATCGACCGCGTCTGCTCCGGCACCACCACCGCATCCAGTTCGCCCTGGAAGAAAATCACCGGCACCTTGATCTGCCCCGCATGCAGTAGCGGCGTACGCTGGCGATAGCGCTCGGCATCCTGCAGCGGGTCGCCGATCAGCCAGTCCAAATAGTCCCCTTCGAACTTGTGGGTGGCCCGGCCCAGGGCAACCGGGTCACTGACCCCGTACAGGCTGGCGCCGGCGCGGAACACATCATGGAACGCCAGGGCGCACAGTGTGGTGTAGCCGCCCGCGCTACCGCCGCGGATGAACGCCTTGCGGCTGTCGACCAGCCCACGTCCGGCCAGGTATTCCACCGCCGCGCAAGCATCGGCCACATCGCTTTCGCCCCAGCGCAGATGCAAGGCCTGACGGTATTCACGGCCATAGCCGGTGCTGCCCCGGTAGTTCAGGTCGGCGACGGCGAAACCGCGTTGGGTCCAGTACTGGATGCGCGGATCGAGTACGGGATAACAGGCCGAGGTTGGCCCGCCATGGATGAACACCACCAGCGGCGAGGCACCTTGCGAGCGGGCTGCCGGGTAGAAGAAGCCGTGGGCGCGGTGACCGTCACTGCCGTAGTGGATCGACTGCGGCAGGCTGATATGGCTTGCCGGCAGCACTTCGGCGCCACCAGCCAGCACACTGACTTCGTGGTTGCTGCGGGCGATGGCGATGACTGTCGGCGGGCTGATCGGCGAGGCGGCAATGGTATACAGGTGTTCTGCATCCATCGCCAGGCTGCGAAAACGCGTGTAGGCGCTGGCGAAACGCTCCACGCGGCCATCGGCAGTGCGCAGCCCCAGTTGCCCGAAGCCATCTTCGAACCAGCTGGCCAGATAACTTTGCTGCCCCAGCGCCAACCAGGTACTGGCGCCCAGTTGCCAGGGGGCTGCAGCGTGGTCCGCGGGCTCGGCAGGCAAGGCCTGCCAGCAGCCATCGACCTCGCCCCAGGGTTGCCAGAAGCCATCGCGGTCGGACAGGCAATAGAGTCGGCCTTCGCTATCGAAGCGCGGCTGCTGTAGCGACTCGTCAGCACTGGCAATACATTGCACCGGGCCCCAGTGGCCACTTGCATCACGTGCGCGGCACATCAGCCTGGTGATGGTCCAGGGTTGTGCCGGGCGATCCCATTCGACCCACGCCAGGCGCTGGCCATCGGCACTCACCGTAGGCGAAGCATAGAAGTCGGCACCCTCGGCAAGCACTTCGCGGGCATGTTCACCCAGGGCGACCAGACGATGCTCGACCCGTTCGCCATGCTGCTCCTCGACTGCCAGCACCCGGCCGTCGTGCCACTGCACATCGCCGTAGCGGCAGCTGGCATCTTCGGTCAGGGCACGCGGTACCGCGCCTTCCAGGGCCTGGGTATAGACCTGCTGGTCTTTTTCGTTGACGAATACCAACCCGTCACCACCCAGGCAAAAACTGCCACCGCCATATTCGTAGACCCGGCTACGCACACTGAAACCATCGGGTGTCAGGCAGCGGGCCTGCTGATGCTGCCAGTGCCAGATGCGACAGGCGCCATCGGCCGGGCGGAACTCATTCCAGAACAGCCCCGCGTCGCTGACCTTGAGTTCGGCGAAGTCGGTGCCTGCGGCAACAGCCTGGGCCGCACTGAACTCAGCCGCGGACGATGACACGGGAGTTTCGTTCATTGCGGAAGGTCATCTGTTCAATGGTGAGCTGGGCGCTTTCCGCCTCTTCGCGGGCCTTGAGGATGATGCCGTGGTCGGCCGACTTGGCGCACACCGGGTCGGCGTTGCTGGCATCGCCGGTGAGCATGAAGGCCTGGCAGCGGCAGCCGCCGAAGTCCTTTTCCTTCTCGTCGCAGGAGCGGCAGGGTTCGGGCATCCACTCATAGCCACGGAAGCGGTTGAAGCCGAACGAGTCGTACCAGATGTGGTGCAGGTCGTGGTCGCGCACGTTGGGGAACTGCACCGGCAACTGGCGCGCGCCGTGGCAGGGCAGGGCGGTGCCGTCCGGGGTGATGGTGAGGAACAGGCTGCCCCAGCCATTCATGCAGGCCTTGGGGCGCTCCTCATAGTAGTCCGGGGTGACGAAGATCAGCTTGCACGGGTTGCCCTCGGCCTTGAGCTTGTCCCGATACTCGTTGGTGATGCGTTCGGCCCGTTCCAGCTGCGCGCGGGTCGGCAGCAGGCCCAGCCGGTTGAGGTGGGCCCAGCCGTAGAACTGGCAGGTGGCGAGCTCGACGAAGTCGGCCTCAAGGGCGATACACAGCTCGATGATGCGGTCGATCTTGTCGATGTTGTGCCGGTGGGTGACGAAGTTGAGCACCATCGGGTAGCCATGGGCCTTCACCGCACGGGCCATTTCCAGCTTTTGCGCAAAGGCCTTCTTCGAGCCGGCCAGCAGGTTGTTCACCTGCTCGTCGCTGGCCTGGAAGCTGATCTGGATATGGTCCAGGCCGGCTTTCTTGAAGTCGGCGATGCGCGCTTCGGTCAGGCCGATGCCCGAGGTGATCAGGTTGGTGTAGTAGCCCAGCCGGCGGGCCTCGCCGATCAGTTCGGCGAGGTCCTGGCGTACCAGCGGTTCTCCGCCGGAAAAGCCGATTTGCGCGGCACCCATTTCCCGGGCTTCGGCCATTACCTTGAACCACTGCGCGGTGCTCAGCTCCTGGCCCTGGGCTGCGAAGTCCAGCGGGTTGGAGCAGTACGGGCACTGCAGCGGGCAACGGTAGGTCAGCTCGGCCAGCAGCCAAAGCGGCAGGCCGACTGCTGGCGTGGGCGGTAACTCAGGCGAGGACGATCCAGTGTTCGGCACGGGCCACCTCCATGAACTGCTCGATGTCATCGGCCACTTCCGGGACACCGGGGAACTGTTGTTCGAGTTCGCTGATGATCGCGGCAACGTCGCGTTGGCCGTCGATCAGGCCACCGATCAGGGCCGCGCTGTCGTTGAGCTTGATCATGCCCTCTGGGTACAGCAGCACATGGCCCTTTTGCGCCGGTTCGTACTGGAAGCGATAACCGGGGCGCCAGTTCGGCACTTGATTACGGTTGAAACTCATAGGGTGATCCCTTTGTGCCACACCCGTTCCTGGGTGACGGAGTGATAGGGCGGGCGGTTCAGCTCGTAGGCCATGCTCATCGCGTCGAGCATGCTCCACAGGATATCCAGCTTGAACTGCAGTATCTCCAGCATACGCTCCTGGCCCGCGCGGGTGGTGTAGTGCTGCAGGGTAATCGCCAGGCCGTGCTCCACGTCACGTCGGGCCTGGCCCAGGCGGGTGCGGAAGTATTCATAGCCCGCGGGGTCGATCCACGGGTAATGCTGCGGCCAGCTGTCCAGGCGCGACTGGTGGATCTGCGGGGCGAACAGCTCGGTCAGCGAACTGCTGGCTGCTTCCTGCCAGCTGGCCCGGCGGGCGAAGTTGACGTAGGCGTCCACTGCGAAGCGCACGCCGGGCAGTACCAGTTCCTGTGAGCGCAGCTGGTCCGGGTCCAGCCCCACGGCCTGGCCCAGGCGCAGCCAGGCTTCGATACCACCGTCCTCGCCGGGTGCGCCATCGTGGTCGAGCAGGCGCTGGATCCACTCGCGGCGCACTTCGCGGTCGGGGCAGTTGGCCAGGATCGCGGCATCCTTCATCGGGATGTTGACCTGGTAGTAGAAGCGGTTGGCCACCCAGCCCTGGATCTGTTCGCGGGTGGCGCGGCCTTGGTACATCGCCACGTGGTACGGGTGATGAATGTGATAGTAGGCGCCCTTGGCGCGCAGGGCCTGCTCGAATTCGGCAGGGGACATTGGCAGTGCGTCGCTCATTCGGCTGGCTCCTGTACGACAAACTTGTTAGCTGGCACGCACCCTGTGGGAGCGGGTTTACCCGCGAACACCGGCGAAGCCGGTGCCATACACTGTGTGGGAGTCTTCGCGGGTGAACCCGCTCCCACAGGGCCTGTGTTGCTTTGTGCGATCTGGCTGTTACAACTCGATACTCATGCCATCAAAGGCCACTTCCACACCCCGGCGCAGCACTTCGGCACGCTCGGGCGAGTCTTCGTCGAGAATCGGGTTGGTGTTGTTGATGTGGATAAGTACCTTGCGCTGGCGCGGGAAGCCATCCAGCACCTCCAGCATGCCGCCGGGGCCGTTCTGCGCCAGGTGGCCCATCTCGCGGCCGGTACGGGTACCCACGCCACGGCGCTGCATTTCATCATCTTCCCACAGGGTGCCGTCGACCAGCAGGCAGTCGGCGCCGTCCATCATCGTCAGCAGCTTGTCGTCCACCTGGCCCAGGCCCGGAGCGTAGAACAGCTTGCCGCCGGTGCGGGTGTCCTCGACCAGCAGGCCGAGGTTGTCGCCCGGGTGCGGGTCGAAGCGGTGCGGCGAATAGGGCGGGGCGGCGCTACGCAGGGGGAACGGGGTGAAGCGCAGGTTGGGGCAGGCGTCGATGACGAAGCTGCCTTCCAGCTCGATGCGGTTCCACTGCAGGCCGCCGTGCCAGTGGCTGAGCATGTTGAACAGCGGGAAGCCGGTGGTCAGGTCCTGATGGACCATGTCGGTGCACCATACCTGATGCGGGCAGCCTTCGCGCAGGCTGAGCAGGCCGGTGGTGTGGTCGATCTGGCTGTCCAGCAGAATGATGGCGTTGATGCCGGTGTCGCGCAGGGCGCGGGCCGGCTGCATCGGGGCAAAGGCTTGAAGCTGCGCGCGAATGTCGGGCGAGGCATTGCACAGCACCCAGTGCACGCCATCGTCGGACAGGGCGATGGACGACTGGGTGCGCGGCGTGGCCCGCAGTGTGCCGTCACGCAAGCCCTTGCAATTGACGCAGTTGCAGTTCCACTGTGGGAACCCGCCGCCGGCGGCGGAACCGAGAACCTGGATGTACATGGCCACTCTCTCTGCAGAAACCGTAGCGAAAAAACGAAAACGCCCCGGCAGGCCGAGGCGTTGAACCGTAAGCCGGGCTTAGCGGTTGGCGAAGTACATGGTGACTTCGAAGCCGATGCGCAGATCAGTGTATGCAGGTTTGGTCCACATGGAATTACTCCTTCCGGATGAGGGGGTGGGTTTGTCAGCTACTACTTGGGTACCGCCATTGGCTGGAGGTTCCCCTGGCTGGGATTGCGCTATCTTACAAGAAAAATTTGTACCGAAAGGTTAATTATTCGAAAACTCCCTTGCGGTTTTCGTAACAATCATGGGGTCGAGCCCAGCCAGGAAGCATCTGGTGCGGCAGCGTTGGCAAGGCATAGCCAAGGGGAACCTGTATCGAGCAGATGGCTCAGCAGGTGGTCCAGATCCGTCTGCCGCGTTTTCAGGATAGACCTGCGCAATGCATCCAGCCTGCCGGGTTGTGTGGCCAGGTATGTCTGCCACGCCCATTCGGCGACTTCGGCGTTGCCCATCGCCGCTTCATCGAATTGCCC
This sequence comes from Pseudomonas sp. 32_A, assembly GCF_017490905.1. Lineage (NCBI taxonomy): Bacteria > Pseudomonadati > Pseudomonadota > Gammaproteobacteria > Pseudomonadales > Pseudomonadaceae > Pseudomonas > Pseudomonas sp. 32_A. The sequence continues at coordinate 20,365 of NZ_JAFGYI010000059.1, forward strand.
GGCCAGGGCCTGACGAGCGGCAGGGGCCAGGGTAACGCCCCGGCGCAGCAAGGTGAGCAGGTGGTCGAGGATCTGTACCTGGCTGGCATGAGGCGACTGGACCCCGAACAGCAGGCCGCCGACCCCCTCCACCTGACGAAAGGTACTGAACACCGCATAGCCGAGTTGCAGTTCTACCCGCAGCCGTTGATAAACCGGCCCTTGCAGCAATTGGGCGAGCAGACGGCCAGGGGCTTCCATGGCCGCCGGCAGTGGGCAGAACAGCAGCACGGCATGCTCGCTGCCGGGTACTTCGGCATGTTGCCAACGGCGGTTGGCCCAGGCGGGTAGAGGGCCAGGCGCCGAGCCTTGGCCAGGGCAGTGCTGCAGCACGGTGCCCAATGCGCTCAGGGCAGCATCGTCGAAGCCGGTAGCCAGGCCGTGCCAGCGTGTTTGCTGCCACAGGTTGTCGAGATGCGTTTGTGTCAGGTTGCAGGCCGGAACAGGTGCAGGCCTGGCGCCCAGCACAGCGTCGGGCAACTGCTTGAGCAGTGCCCGGATGGGGATCAGTGCCGGAGGCTGCGTCGAACAGGGTAGCCAGCTGCCTGCCGGGGGCTCGAGCATCGGTGCCAAGGCCTGTTCCACAGTGCGCAGCACCGCTGCCGGTAGCCCGGCGCAGCGCAGTTGCCAGTATTCGCCAGCGGCACTGAACTGCAACTGCACCGATACCCGCTCGCAGCGCTCCTGCAGGGGCTGCAGGGCACGTTCGAGCTGCGCATGCAGGCGCTGGCGCAAGGGTGAAGGAACATGCCAGCGCAGGTACAGCGCCGCATACTGACGAGCGCCAGGCAGTTGGTCGCTGACTTTCAGTGCCGCTGGCAGCGGTTGCGGCCTGGCAGCAGGCAAGTCGGCCAGGAGCAAGGGGTCGACCGCGGGCAGTTGCCAGTGCCCATGCTCGCGGCCCGGCAGGCCTCCCAGCAGGGCACGAAGGGCCTGCAAGCCTTGTGTGTCCAAACCGCTGAACGGCTGGCCGGCGCTGTCCCGGCGGGCCAGCTCAAGCGCATTGGCACTGCGCTCGCGGCTTTGCTGCAGCAGTTCGAATTCGGCATTCAATTGCCTGGGGTCGGACTGGCGGATGAAGCCGAACCAGCCCTGCAACAGGGCAGCGGCTTCCTCGACACAGGCGTCCTCGCTGAGCCTCAGGTCAATGTGCCACAGCAACTGCCCGGCGAAGGCATACAGTGCCTCGGCCTTGAAGCCTTGCAGCCAGCCACGCTGGCGAAGCGCATCCAGCCAGGTACCCGGGCGGCTATCGCCGAGGCAGGCGATCAGCAACTCAAGGGCCTGCTCGGCACCTGCCGGCAGGTTTTCGTGGCTGAACAGCAGGTGCGTGTCGGTCGCCGATAAAGGCGGTGGCAGAGCTTGTGGCACCCGTTCACCCGTTGCGAACAGTTTGGCATGCTGCCGGCCCAGCGATTCCAGTTCATCCAGCGGTTGCGGGCCGCACAGGCTCAAGGTGATCTGGCCGCCTTGGTAGAAGCGCTGGTGAAAGCCACCGAGCGCTTGCTGGAAGGCAGGATCCTGCAAGGCCAGGGTGTGCCGGTTACCGGCATGAAAAGCGCCCAGTGGATGGCCTGGTGCTGCGGATTGCAGCAAGGCGAACTGCTGCTGGGCCTGAGGGTTACGCGACCAGGCAATGAATTCGGCATGGATTACTTCACGTTCGCGGCGTTGGCGCTCGATGCCCAGGTCTGGCTCGGCCAACATCTGGCACAGGCGCTCCAGCCCCCCGGCCAGGGCGCCGGGCGGGACCTCGAAGAAAAAGTCGGTGGTGCGTTCGCGGGTGCTGGCATTGACCTGGCCGCCGAGGGCCTGCACGTAACGCATCAGGCCGTCGTCCAGAGGGAAGCGCGAGGTGCCGAGGAAGAACAGGTGCTCCAGGAAGTGGGCCAGGCCGGGCCATCTGCTCGGCGCATCGTGGCTGCCCGCATGTACCCGCAGTGCGGCGGCCGAGCGCTTCAGGCGCGGGGCGTGGCGCAGGGTTAGCTGCAGGCCGTTGGCGAGGGTGAGGTGGCGGGTGGCGTCAGGCATGGGAGCTCCGGTAACTGCTGTCCATGCTAACCCATTTGTTTGCAGGCTCGGCCTCTTCGCGGGCACGCCCGCTCCCACAGGCACTGCACAGCTTTCAGACCTGTAATTTAACCTGTGGGAGCGGGTTTACCCGCGAATGGGCCGCACAGCGGCCCCTGTCAGCCTTTACGCAGGTGCAGTTCCTGGCGCAGATCGCTCAGGTAAGGAAACGCCCCGCGCCCCTGCACCACCCGCTCATGCTCCAGCTCCGCCAGCAACTGGCACTCGTCCCGCCCGGCCATGGCCAGCAGGCTGCCATCCGGGCCGATGATGCTGCTCTGCCCGCAATACTGGATCTCGCCTTCCGAGCCGCAATAGTTGGCATACACCAGGTAGCACTGGTTCTCCTGCGCCCGGGCCCTCACGGTCACCTGGCAGATGAAGTCGTACGGCGACATGTTCGCCGTCGGCACCAGGATCAGCTCGGCACCGTCCAGCGCCAGGCGCCGGGCGTTTTCCGGGAACTCGATGTCGTAGCAGATCAGCAGGCCGACCTTCCAGCCATCGAGCTCCACCACCGGGAAATGGTCGGAGCCCGCGCTGAACATCGAGCGGTCCAGCTCGCCGAACAGGTGGGTCTTGCGATAGTTGCTCAGGCAGCGGCCGTGCGCATCGATCAACTGCACACTGTTGTAGATCGCGCCATCATCACCACGCTCCGGGTAGCCGTAGACGATGGCGATGCGGTGTGCCTGGGCGATCTCCACCACCTCCATGGCCGCAGGGCCATCGACGGCCTCCGCCAGCCGCTCGGCCTGGGCCAGGCCGATGTTGTAGCCGGTCAGGAACATCTCCGGGCACACCAGCAACCGGGCGCCGCGTTCGGCCGCCAGTTGCGCCTGATGACGCAACCGTTGCAGGTTGCCGGGCACGTCCAGTGGCTTGGGTGCGCCCTGGAACAGAGCAATGCGCATGCTGCCTCCTTGTCTCAGTCCGGCAGAGCGATCGGGCCGATCTCGTCGAACACGTCGCCTGGGCCGGGGTTGTCCGGGTGAGTGCGGCCACCGAAGTGGTTCATGATACCCCACACCGCATTCAGCGATGTCTGTACCGCGCCTTCCACCCAGGCCGGCGTCCACGACACGTCGTCACCGGCGATGAACATGCCGCGCTGCTCGGCAGGCATGTCCTGCTGCATGAAGTGCGCGTACATGCGCTGGTTGTAGCGGTAGTGACCCGGCAGGGCGCCCTTGAAGGCGCCGAGGAAGTGCGGGTCGGCTTCCCAGGAAACGGTGATCGGGTCGCCGATGATGTGCCCGGCGATGTCGGTCTTCGGGTAGATCTTCTTCAGTGCGTCCAGGGCCAGTTGCACGCGTTTTTCCACCGGGTGCGGCAGCATCTTCAGCGCGTCGCTCATCCACGAGTACGACAGGCAGATCACTCCCGGCTTGTCGTTGCCGTTGTCGAATAGGTAGGTGCCGCGGGTGAGGCGATCGGTGAGGGTCATGCTCATCAGGTCGCGGCCGGTTTCCGGATCCTTGTCCTTCCAGAACGGCCGGTCGACCATGACGAAGGTCTTTGACGACTGCATGTAGCGGGTGCGGTCCAGAGCCATCCACATCTTTTGCGAGAACAGTGATTCCTCGCAGTCGATCTGGGTGGTCAGCAGCCAGGTTTGGCAGGTGGCGAGCACGGCACTGTAGTGACGAGTGTCGCCCCAGTTGTCGGTGACCGCCAGGCGGCCATCGGCGGCGCGGGCGATGCGCTTGACCCCGGTACGCGGCGCGCCGCCATGCAGAGCGCTCAGGCTGGTGCCTTCCGGCCAATGCACGCAGCGCTCCGGTACATGGCGCCAGATGCCTTGCGGTACCTGCTCGACACCGCCGACTACCAGATGCTGGTGGTCGTCGCAGTTGGTCATCACCACGCGGAAGATTTCCAGCATCGAGTTGGGGAAGTCCGAGTCCCAGCCGCCGGTGCCGAAACCGACCTGGCCGAACACTTCGCGGTGCTGGAAGCTCAACTTGGCGAACGAGCGCGAGGTGGCGACGAAATCGTAGAAGGTGCGGTCGTCCCAAAGCGGTACCAGTTTGTTCCACAGCTCTTTCAGGCGCGGTACGTCACGGTCGCGGATGGCCTGCTGGATGTCGGCGAACTGGGCACCGCTTTCCAGCGCGTCGGCCCAGGCGTCGGCCACTTCGTGGAACAGCTTGGGCAGGTCGGTGGGTTTTTCGGCGTAGTAGGTCTGGCCTTCCAGGTCAATCACCGTGCTGCCCGAAGCCGGAGTCAGCGGGTTGGGGAACGGTTTGGTCTCCAGGCCCAGCTTGTCCACGTAGTGGTAGAAGGCGGTGGACGACACCGGGAAGCGCATGCCACCCAGTTCGGCGATGACCCCGTCGGTGCCGTTGAAGGTTTGCGAGCGCAGCCGGCCACCCAGTTTGGAGGCTTCGTACACCACCGGTTTGAGGCCCAGCTTCATCAGTTCGTAGGCCGCTACCAGGCCGGCGATACCGGCGCCCACGATTGCCACTTCCGCACCATGGTGCTCGGCCGGGATGCTGCCCAGGCCTGCGGGGTGCTCCAACCAGTCGTCGAAGGCGAAGGGGAAGTCCGGGCCGAAGATGGTGATGGGCTTTTTGCCGTCGGCGGGGTGGCGGTTTTTCTTGTTCATGAAGTGACCTTGCCAGAGAGGCTGCGCAGCGGGCGGAGCCTGAGTATAGGAGATGCCTGGGGGCCATTTTAGGGAGTGGGATGTTCGTTATTAAGATGCAGAGTGTTGTCTGAATGTCGCTTGTTTCGTCTAAATAAATGATTTTTCATCTTTTATGACGAATGTAGAGATCTCCAGGGGCAGCACCGGTCTCTGTGGGAGCGGGTTTACCCGCGAATGCTGCAGTGAATCTACCGACGCGTTCGCGGGTAAACCCGCTCCCACAGGGGGCTGTGTTGCGGATTCCACGACACTTGGACACTCAGCCCACGATCATTTGGACACTCGTTCCACGCTCACTTGGACACCTAATCCACGTCCACTTGGACAGGCAGTCGGAGCGCAGCGACGCAGGTTTGCATTG
>NZ_JAFGYI010000432.1:0-290 GCF_017490905.1 Pseudomonas sp. 32_A
GCTGGTGAACCTGGCGGAGGAAAAGGTAGAGAACTCCAGCACCTGCTCCAGGCCGAAGCGGAAGCTGTCGGTCATGGCGATGCCGAGGCTGGCAGGGTCGTTGCGTGCGGTGTTCAGGTCCACTTCGGCGAAGCGGGCGAGGGTGCCCGGGTCACTGTCGGCAATGCCTTGCCGATAGCGGTCGAGTACCGCACGGGGCCAGGGGTCGTTGGCGAAGGCGATCCAGGCCTTGCGGTAGAGCAGGGTATCGATGTTGATGAAGGAGGCGATCACATCGTGGCCTTCGGTGG
>NZ_JAFGYI010000433.1:0-285 GCF_017490905.1 Pseudomonas sp. 32_A
GTGGGAGCGGGCATGCCCGCGAAGCAGGCGACGCGGTAGATGGCACCGGCTGCGCCGGTGTTCGCGGCTAAAGCCGCTCCCACAGATACGGCGCATTCCTTCAGCTGATGGGGGAGCTCTGTGGGAGTGGGCATGCCCGCGAAGCAGGCGACGCGGTGGATGGCACCGGCTGCGCCGGTGTTCGCGGCTAAAGCCGCTCCCACAGATACGGCGCATTCCTTCAGCTGATGGGGGAGCTCTGTGGGAGCGGGCATGCCCGCGAAGCAGGCGACGCGGTAGACACCG
>NZ_JAFGYI010000434.1:0-282 GCF_017490905.1 Pseudomonas sp. 32_A
CCTGACCAGAACCTCGAACGTTTGCACGGTTCAATGTGGGAGCGGGTTCACCCGCGTACACCGGCAAAGCCGGTGCCATGCACCGCGTTGCCTGCTTCGCGGGTAAACCCGCTCCCACAGGGATAGCAGCCGGCCTGGGCCTGTTCCATGCCGCCAGAAACAACTGCCCTGACCAGAACCTCGAACGTTTGCACGGTTCAATGTGGGAGCGGGTTCACCCGCGAACACCGGCAAAGCCGGTGCCATGCACCGCGTTGCCTGCTTCGCGGGTAAACCCGCTCC
>NZ_JAFGYI010000435.1:0-274 GCF_017490905.1 Pseudomonas sp. 32_A
TACCTGTGGTCGGCGGCCTACGCCTTCCTGCTGGCATGGCGCAGCGAAACCTACGAACAGGCCCTGGCTGAGCGCAAGAAAGACCTGATCATCGGCGGCATCGCCCTGTTGTATGCCGTCTGGCTGCTGTACGCCGGCGGTGTGAAATACCTGCTGCTCTCGGCCCTGCTCTACGCACCTGGCGCCATCCTGTTCGCCAAGGCCAAGCGTGAAGTCGGCCAACCTGTCTTCACCAACGTGGAAAAGCTGATCTTTGCAGCCGTGGTCATCGGCG
>NZ_JAFGYI010000436.1:0-267 GCF_017490905.1 Pseudomonas sp. 32_A
CGCAATAGGTACGCCCGGTGATCATCGGCTGGTCGGGGTCGGCGTTGACGTACTGGATGATCACGTCCTGGCCGATGCGTGGGATAGCCATCGAGCCCCAGCTACCGCCGGCCCAGCCCTGTGACACGCGCACCCAGCAAGAGCTGAACTCGTTGTTCTCGCTCTCCCGGTCCCAGGGGAAGCTCACCTTGACCCGGCCCCACTCGTCGCAGTAGATCTCTTCCCCGGGCGGCCCGACGACCGTGGCCATGTGCGGGCCGTCGATGC
>NZ_JAFGYI010000437.1:0-266 GCF_017490905.1 Pseudomonas sp. 32_A
ATCTTGAATCCCCTAAAGGGCCGTCGAAGACTACGACGTTGATAGGTTGGGTGTGTAAGCGCTGTGAGGCGTTGAGCTAACCAATACTAATTGCCCGTGAGGCTTGACCATATAACACCCAAGCAATTTGCTAGCGCGAATTGCGGTGGTGAAGACGAAACGAACCGAAAGTTCGCACTGCTCACAAAAGCACCACAAATATCGCATATCCGAATTCGCTGGGCTGTCCATCTGGACATTCTGGCAACAGAATTTCTTGACGACCA
>NZ_JAFGYI010000438.1:0-264 GCF_017490905.1 Pseudomonas sp. 32_A
AGAGTACTTGGCTACGAACCAAGGGGTCGTGGGTTCGAATCCTGCCAGCCGCGCCACTTTTTCGAGTGGCCTTCTCCGAGAGGGCCCTTTCAGTTCGAAGTTGTACCGCTTTGCGTGCGGCTGTAGCTCAGTTGGATAGAGTACTTGGCTACGAACCAAGGGGTCGTGGGTTCGAATCCTGCCAGCCGCGCCACTTTTTCGAGTGGCCTTCTCCGAGAGGGCCCTTTCAGTTCGAAGTTGTACCGCTTTGCGTGCGGCTGTAGC
>NZ_JAFGYI010000439.1:0-262 GCF_017490905.1 Pseudomonas sp. 32_A
TGATGGGGGAGCTCTGTGGGAGCGGGCATGCCCGCGAAGCAGGCGACGCGGTAGACACCGGCTGCGCCGGTGTTCGCGGCTAAAGCCGCTCCCACAGGTACGGTGCATCCCTTCAGCTGACGGGGGACTCTGTGGGAGCGGGTTTACCCGCGAAGAATCCAACACGGCGCATGGCACCGGCTGCGCCGGTGTTCGCGGCTAAAGCCGCTCCCACAGATACGGCGCATTCCTTCAGCTGATGGGGGAGCTCTGTGGGAGCGGG
>NZ_JAFGYI010000440.1:0-258 GCF_017490905.1 Pseudomonas sp. 32_A
GCTCCCACAGGGCCCCCACCAGCTGAGGGAATGCGCCATACCTGTGGGAGCGGGTTCACCCGCGAACACCGGCGCAGCCGGTGCCAGCCACCGCGTCGCCTGCTTCGCGGGCATGCCCGCTCCCACAAGGACCCCACCAGCTGAGGGAATGCGCCATACCTGTGGGAGCGGGTTCACCCGCGAACACCGGCGCAGCCGGTGCCAGCCACCGCGTCGCCTGCTTCGCGGGCATGCCCGCTCCCACAGGGCCCCCACCAG
>NZ_JAFGYI010000441.1:0-255 GCF_017490905.1 Pseudomonas sp. 32_A
CTTGTACTGAATACATAGGTGCAAGAGGCGAACCAGGGGAACTGAAACATCTAAGTACCCTGAGGAAAAGAAATCAACCGAGATTCCCTTAGTAGTGGCGAGCGAACGGGGACCAGCCCTTAAGTTGATTTGAGATTAGTGGAACGCTCTGGAAAGTGCGGCCATAGTGGGTGATAGCCCCGTACACGAAAATCTCTTGTCAATGAAATCGAGTAGGACGGAGCACGAGAAACTTTGTCTGAATATGGGGGGACC
>NZ_JAFGYI010000060.1:0-24083 GCF_017490905.1 Pseudomonas sp. 32_A
GAACTCAGCAGTGAAACGATGCATCGCCGATGGTAGTGTGGGGTTTCCCCATGTGAGAGTAGGTCATCGTCAAGATTCATTTCGCAAAACCCCTATCTGCGCATGCAGGTAGGGGTTTTGTCTTTCTCGCGCAAAAACTTCCAGGCATACGCGGCCCCTGTAGGAGCGGCCTTGTGTCGCGATCGGGCGCGCAGCGGCCGCCAAACCTGCCTCCTCGATCTCCCAGGTAAACCGCGTCGCCCGGATTGCGGCCGCTGCGCGCCCGGTCGCGACACAAGGCCGCTCCTACAAAGATCGCGCAGGCCCGCTGTTATGTCGCCTCCCACAATTCGAGCCAGAACACTAGAATAGGCCCACGCACCTATTCAGAAGCGCTATATGCCCAAACCTGTCGAACCTGAAACCTTGGCCCAGTTGCCGCTGGACGAGCTTGTCGCCTGCCATGAATGCGACCTGCTGCTGCGCAAGCCCATGCTCCAGCATGACGAGAAGGCCCAATGCCCACGCTGTGGCTATGAGCTCTACGCTCATCGGCACAATGTGGTCAACCGCAGCCTGGCTCTGGTACTTACTGCCTTGCTACTGTTTGTGCCTGCCAATTTCCTGCCGATCATGCAGCTGCACCTGCTGGGCCAGACATCGGACGATACCGTCTGGAGCGGCGTGCTGGGCCTGTACAACTCGGGAATGCGCGGCGTGGCCGTGGTAGTGTTCCTGTGCAGCATGGCCATCCCTCTGGCAAAACTGCTCTGTCAGCTGCTGGTGCTCTTGAGTATCCGCCTGAACGTGGGGCGTAGTTTCGGCCTGCTGTTCTATCGCATCTATCACCACTTGCGTGACTGGGGCATGCTCGAGGTCTATTTCATGGGCGTGCTGGTGGCCATCGTCAAGCTGGTGGACCTGGCCGAACTGACCGTGGGGCTGGGGCTGTTCTGCTTCATCAGCCTGTTGTTGATCCAGGTGTGGCTCGAGGTGGTGATGTCACCGCACCAGATCTGGAGTGCACTATCAGGAGAGGACCTGCATGCGGGCGATTGATGCAGGCATTCTCGTCTGCAATGAATGTCACGAGCTGAACAGGCAACAGCCAGACAGCACTTCACAGACCTGTACGCGCTGCGGCGCCATAGTGCATGCCCGTCGGCCGAACAGCATCGCACGCACTTGGGCGCTGCTGATTGCTGCGTCGATCCTGTACATCCCGGCCAACATGCTACCGATCATGACCGTGAGTACCTTGGGCCAAGGCAGCCCCGACACGATCATGTCCGGCGTCATCACCTTGCTCAAGCATGGCATGGTGCCCATTGCTGCCGTGGTGTTCATTGCCAGTATCCTGGTGCCCACGTTCAAGCTGGTGGGCATCGGCTTGCTGTTGTACTCCGTTCAGCGTCGCCAGCCGCTTTCGGCGCGGCAACGGATATTGATGTACCGCTTCATCGAATTCATTGGACGCTGGTCCATGCTCGATATCTTCGTTATCGCCATCCTGGTGGCGGTGGTGAATTTCGGCCGAATAGCCAGTGTCGAAGCCAACCTGGGCGCTGTCGCCTTTGCAACTGTGGTGATCCTGACAATGCTTGCCGCTTTAACTTTCGATCCCCGACTGATTTGGGATAACACGGAGTCGGATGACGACCATGAGTGACCTGCCAACGGCTAAAACCCGCCCAGCCTCGAACTGGTCGGCCATCTGGATCCTGCCTTTGATCGCCTTGATGATCGGTGGCTGGCTTGCGTGGCAGGCTTACCGTGATGCCGGGGTGGAAATTGAAGTCCGCTTCGAGTCGGGCGAGGGTATCGTCGCCAACAAGACCGAGGTGATCTACAAGGGCATGCCGGTTGGCAAGGTCAAAAGCCTGGTGCTAGACGCCAAGGGTGAGAACCAGGGGGTGATCGCCACCATCGAGATGAACAAGGCTGCCGAGCCTCATCTGACCAAGGGTACGCGTTTCTGGCTGGTGAAGCCGAGTGTCAGCCTGGCGGGTATTTCCGGCCTGGAAACACTGGTATCAGGCAACTACATCGCCGTCAGCCCGGGGGAGGGGGAGCGCACCAAGCGTTTTACCGCCTTGAAGGTGGCGCCGCCACTGTCGGATACCGAGCCGGGCCTGCACCTTACCCTGAAGGCCGAGCGGCTGGGGTCGCTCAACCGTGACAGCCCGGTGTTCTACAAGCAGATCCAGGTTGGCCGGGTTAAAAGCTACCGCCTGTCCGAAGACCAGAGCACCGTCGAGATCAAAGTCTTCATCGAGCCGGCCTATGCCAGCCTGGTGCGCAAGCATACGCGTTTCTGGAATGCCAGCGGCGTCAGCATCGACGCCTCGCTCTCGGGCGTGAAAGTGCGTAGCGAATCGCTGTCGAGCATTGTTGCCGGTGGTATCGCCTTTGCCACACCGGAACACCGCAAGGACAGCCCACCCACCGACTCGAACCTGCCGTTCCGTCTGTATGAGGACTTCGATGCGGCCCAGGCAGGTATCCGGGTAAAGGTGAAATTGAGCGATTACGAGGGCCTGCAGGCGGGCCGTACACCGGTCATGTACAAGGGCATCCAGGTGGGCTCGCTGAAATCCCTGACAATGGCAGACAACCTGGCCAGTGCATCGGCCGAGCTTACGCTGGACCCGTTGGCCGAGGACTATCTGGTCGAGGGCACGCAGTTCTGGGTGGTCAAGCCATCGATTTCCCTGGCGGGTATCACCGGCCTGGAGGCGCTGGTAAAGGGTAACTACATCGCCATTCGCCCTGGTGACAAGGGGGCGCGGCCCGAGCGTGAGTTCGAAGCCCGTGCCAAGGCGCCGCCGCTCGACCTCAAGGCACCAGGCCTGCACATGGTGTTGTTCGCCGACACCCTGGGTTCGCTGGAAGTCGGTAGCCCGGTCATGTACCGCCAGGTGAAGGTGGGTAGCGTGCAGAGCTACCAGTTCGCCCGCAACAGCAACCGCATCCTGATCGGTGTGCATATCGAGAAGGAATACGAAAAACTGGTCAATGGTTCGTCGCGCTTCTGGAATGTCAGCGGTATCACCCTGACGGGCGGCCTGTCGGGCATCAAGATCAAGAGTGAATCACTGCAAACCCTGATGGCTGGTGGTATTGCGTTCGACACGCCACGGCCCGATGTGCCGCTCAAGCGCCACATCCCACGCTTCCGCCTGCATGACAGCCAGGAAGCGGTCAATCGCGCGGGTACGTTGATCACCATTCGCGTGGACCGTGCCGATGGCCTCAAGCCGGGCACGGCGATTCGCTTCCGCGGCCTGGATGTGGGCAGCATCGAGAGCGTCGACCTGACCGATGACTTGCAGGCGGTGCTGCTGCGGGCGCGCATTACCGAAGCGGCGGAGCGTATCGCCCGCGTTGGTACGCAGTTCTGGGTGGTCAAGCCAGCCTTTGGCCTGGTGCGCACGCAGAACCTCGACACGTTGGTGGGTGGGCAGTATCTGGAGGTGCAGCCGGCTGCCAAGGACCGTGGCCCGCAGCGCGATTTCATCGCCTTGGCCGACGCCCCGCAGGTGGCAGGGCCGGAGGTTGGTCTGCCTTTGACACTAAGCGCCCCGCGCCGTGGCTCGATCAAGCCGGGCGTGCCGGTAACCTACCGTGAGGTTGCGGTGGGCAAGGTGACGGGCTTCGAGTTGGGCCAGAGCGCTGACCGTGTACTGATCCACATCCTGATCGAGCCGCGCTATGCGGCCCTGGTGCGCAGCGGCAGCCGCTTCTGGAACAGCAGTGGCTTCGGTTTCGACTGGGGGCTGTTCAAGGGGGCTACGGTGCGTACCGAGTCGGTGGAGACCATGATCGACGGCGGTATCGCCTTTGCCACGCCGGATGGCGAGCAGATGGGCAACCCGGCACGGCCGCAGCAGACCTTTGCCTTGTTCGACAAGGCCGAGGATGAATGGCTGCAGTGGGCGCCGAAGATTCAGATAGCGAAGTAGCATATGGCAGGGCTACCAAACATGGCCCTGCTTTTTTTGTGTGGGAGCGGCCTTGTGTCGCGAAAGGGGCGCGCAGCGGCCCCCTTATCTCAGCGCAGATGCTGAAATTGCTGGGGGCCGCTTTGCGACCCTTTCGCGACACAAGGCCGCTCCCACAGAAGGCTGTTCCCGCAGAGGGGGCGCAAACACAAATCGCAGGCAACAAAAAGCCGACCCTAGGGTCGGCTTTTCGACTAGCACGTCGCTTAGGCAGCTGCAGCTTCTTTCAGCGCCTTGATGTGGCCATTCAGACGGCCTTTGTGACGAGCAGCCTTGTTCTTGTGGATGATGCCCTTGTCGGCCATACGGTCGATTACAGGTACAGCCAGAACGTAAGCGGCTTGCGCTTTTTCGGCGTCTTTTGCGTCGATGGCCTTGACTACATTCTTGATGTAGGTGCGGACCATGGAACGCAGGCTGGCGTTGTGGCTGCGACGCTTCTCAGCCTGTTTTGCACGTTTCTTGGCGGAAGGTGTGTTGGCCACCGTCGAGCTCCTCGAAAGACTTTAGGTAAATAGCAAACAAAATAGGCCGCGAATCATGCCGATCAGTCGAACGGATGTCAAGGCCACCTGCAAGGTTCCGCCGAGCGGTGCGCCAACAAGAGGGAAATATTCCTTTCTGCTGCGCGACCTGTAAACTCGGGATTTTTTGGCTCCCCTGCGAAGGCGCGGGAGTATCGCACATTCGGACGCTGTCTGGCAGCGTCCTCTGCCCTTGGCGTGAATCTTTTCGATGAACCTGCTCAAATCCCTGGCTGCGGTAAGCTCGATCACCATGATTTCGCGGGTGCTGGGCTTTGTCCGCGACACCATCCTGGCGCGTGTATTCGGCGCCGGCATCGCCACCGATGCCTTCTTCATTGCCTTCAAACTGCCCAACCTGCTGCGGCGCATCTTCGCCGAGGGCGCGTTTTCCCAGGCCTTCGTGCCGATTCTGGCTGAATACAAGACCCAGCAAGGCGAGGAGGCGACCCGCACCTTCGTTGCCTATGTCAGCGGCCTGCTGACCCTGGTTCTGGCGCTGGTGACAGCCATCGGCATCCTGGCGGCGCCGTGGGTGGTGTGGGCGACTGCGCCAGGCTTTGTCGACAGTGCCGAAAAATACGAGCTGACCACCGCCCTGTTGCGGGTGACTTTTCCTTATATATTGCTGATCTCGCTGTCCTCCCTGGCCGGTGCGATCCTCAATACCTGGAACCGCTTCTCGGTGCCGGCCTTTACCCCGACCCTGCTGAACGTGGCGATGATCGCCTTCGCGGTGCTGCTCACGCCGTATTTCGACCCGCCGATCATGGCCTTGGCATGGGGCGTGCTGGCCGGTGGCCTGGCACAGTTGCTGTACCAGCTGCCAGCGCTGAAGAAGATCGGCATGCTCGTGCTGCCGCGCCTGAACCTGGGTGATGCTGGTGTGTGGCGGGTGCTCAAGCAGATGCTGCCGGCGATCCTCGGGGTGTCGGTGAGCCAGATCTCGCTGATCATCAACACCATTTTCGCCTCCTTCCTGGTAGCCGGCTCGGTGTCGTGGATGTACTACGCCGACCGCCTCATGGAGCTGCCTTCCGGCGTACTGGGCGTGGCCCTGGGCACCATACTGTTGCCGACCCTGGCCAAGACCTACGCCAACAAGGACCGCGAGGAGTACTCGCGGATCCTCGACTGGGGCCTGCGCCTGTGCTTCCTGCTGGTGCTGCCCTGCACCCTGGCCCTGGCCCTCCTCGCCGAGCCACTGACCGTGGCGCTGTTCCAGTACGGCAAGTTCACCGCGACCGATGCGGCCATGACCCAGCGGGCGCTGATTGCCTATTCCGTAGGCTTGCTGGCAATCATCCTGGTCAAGGTACTGGCACCCGGCTTCTATGCGCAGCAGAATATCCGTACACCGGTGAAGATCGCGGTATTCACGCTGGTCTGCACCCAACTGTTCAACCTGGCCCTGATCGGCCCGCTGGCGCATGCCGGCCTGGCCCTGGCGATCAGCCTGGGGGCCTGCCTGAACGCCGGCTTGCTGTTCTGGAAGCTGCGCAGCAAGCAGCTGTTCCAGCCGCAGCCAGGCTGGGGGATGTTCCTGTTCAAGCTGGTGCTGGCGGTGGGGCTGATGTCGGCGGTGTTGCTGGCCGGCATGCATTATCTGCCGGCCTGGGAGCAGGGCAACATGCTCGAGCGCCTGGTGCGTTTGGGGGCTCTGGTTCTGGCGGGCGTCGTGACCTATTTCGGCTGCCTGTACCTGTGCGGCTTCCGCCCTCGGCATTTCGCTCGCAAGGCCTTGCACTGAGGCTTCGGGCGGGTCAGGCGTCGGTTTTTCGCATTCCACGCCGCCCTTGGGCGCTGCTGCCTGTCACCGGCGCCCGGGTGTGGTTATAATCGGCCACTTTATGAGCAAGAAGCGCGTTATGCAGCTGGTTCGAGGTCTTCACAACCTGCGCCCCGAGCACCGGGGCTGTGTCGCCACCATTGGCAACTTCGACGGGGTTCACCGCGGCCACCAGGCGATCCTGGCGCGCCTGCGCGAGCGCGGCCAGGCCTTGGGCCTGCCGACCTGCGTGGTAATCTTCGAACCGCAACCACGCGAGTACTTCGCCCCCGACACCGCGCCGGCCCGCCTGGCCCGCCTGCGCGACAAGATCGAACTGCTGGCGGGCGAGGGTATCGACCGGGTGCTGTGTCTGGCATTCAACCAGCGCCTGAGCAAGCTCGGTGCCGATGACTTCGTCAAGGCCATCCTGGTCGACGGCCTGGGTGTACGCCACCTCGAAGTGGGCGATGACTTCCGCTTCGGCTGCGACCGCGCCGGCGACTTCGCCTTCCTGGTCGAGGCCGGCAAGCAGTACGGCTTCACCGTCGAGGCCGCCAACACGGTGATCCAGGACGGCCTGCGTGTCAGCAGCACCGAAGTGCGCAAGGCCCTGTCCGAAGGCAACTTCGAGCTGGCCGAGCACCTGTTGGGCCGCCCGTACCGCATCAGCGGCCGCGTGCTGCATGGCCAGAAGCTGGCCCGCCAGCTCGGCACACCTACCGCCAACATCCAGCTCAAGCGCCGCCGCGTACCGCTGTCCGGGGTCTACCTGGCCAGCATCGAAATCGACGGCAAGGCCTGGCCGGGTGTCGGCAATATCGGCGTGCGCCCCACCGTTGCCGGTGACGGGCGCCCGCACCTGGAGATTCATCTGCTGGATTATGCCGGCGACCTGTATGGCCGGCGCCTGACGGTGGAGTTCCACCACAAGCTGCGTGAAGAGCAGCGTTTCGCCTCCCTGGAGGCGCTGAAGTCGGCGATCGATGCGGATATCGCCGCCGCACGTGCACATTGGCACGCTCAACCGTTAACGAAGAGCCTGAAATGACCGACTACAAAGCCACGCTTAACCTTCCGGACACCGCCTTCCCCATGAAGGCCGGCCTGCCTCAGCGCGAACCGCAGATCCTGCAGCGCTGGGACAGCATTGGCCTGTACCAGAAGCTGCGCGAAATTGGCAAGGATCGTCCCAAGTTCGTCCTGCACGACGGCCCGCCCTATGCCAACGGCAAGATTCACATCGGTCATGCGCTGAACAAGATCCTCAAGGACATGATCGTCCGTTCCAAGACCCTGGCCGGCTTCGATGCGCCGTACGTGCCGGGCTGGGACTGCCATGGCCTGCCGATCGAGCACAAGGTCGAGGTCACCCACGGCAAGCACCTGTCCGCCGACCGCACCCGCGAGCTGTGCCGCGAATATGCCGCCGAGCAGATCGAAGGGCAGAAGACCGAGTTCATCCGCCTGGGCGTGCTGGGTGACTGGGACAACCCGTACAAGACCATGAACTTCGCCAACGAGGCCGGTGAAATCCGCGCCCTGGCCGAAATGGTCAAGCAAGGCTTCGTGTTCAAGGGCCTGAAGCCGGTGAACTGGTGCTTCGATTGCGGTTCGGCCCTGGCCGAGGCCGAAGTCGAGTACGCCGACAAGAAATCGCAGACCATCGACGTTGCCTTCCCGGTAGCCGACGAGGCCAAGCTGGCCGCTGCCTTCGGCCTGGCTTCGCTGGCCAAGCCGGCCGCCATCGTGATCTGGACCACCACCCCGTGGACCATCCCGGCCAACCAGGCGCTGAACATCCACCCCGAGTTCAAGTACGCCCTGGTCGACACCGGCGAGCGCCTGCTGGTACTGGCCGAAGAGCTGGTCGAGTCGTGCCTCAAGCGCTACAGCCTGGAGGGCTCGGTCATCGCCACCGCCCAGGGTTCGGCGCTGGAACTGATCAACTTCCGCCACCCGTTCTACGACCGCCTGTCGCCAGTCTACCTGGCCGACTACGTCGAACTGGGCGCCGGTACCGGCGTGGTGCACTCCTCGCCAGCCTACGGTGAAGACGACTTCGTCACCTGCAAGCGCTACGGCATGGTCAACGACGATATCCTCACCCCGGTGCAGAGCAACGGCGTGTATGTCGACTCCCTGCCATTCTTCGGCGGTCAATTCATCTGGAAGGCCAACCCGGCCATCGTCGAGAAGCTGAGCGAAGTCGGTGCGCTGATGCACACCGAAACCATCAGCCACAGCTACATGCACTGCTGGCGCCACAAAACCCCGCTGATCTACCGCGCCACCGCGCAGTGGTTCGTGGGTATGGACAAGCAGCCGACCACCGGCGAGCCGCTGCGTGAGCGTGCACTGAAAGCCATCGAGGACACCAAGTTCGTCCCGGCCTGGGGCCAGGCGCGCCTGCATTCGATGATCGCCAACCGCCCGGACTGGTGCATCTCGCGTCAGCGCAACTGGGGCGTACCGATCCCATTCTTCCTGCACAAGCAGACCGGCGAGCTGCACCCGCGCACCGTCGAGCTGATGGAAGCAGTGGCCAAGCGCGTCGAACAGGAAGGCATCGAGGCCTGGTTCAAGCTGGACGCCGCCGAACTGCTGGGCGCTGAAGCCGAGCAGTACGACAAGATCACCGACACCCTCGATGTGTGGTTCGACTCGGGTACCACCCACTGGCATGTGCTGCGTGGCTCGCACGACATCGGCCACGCCACTGGCCCGCGTGCCGACCTGTACCTGGAAGGTTCCGACCAGCACCGCGGCTGGTTCCACTCGTCCTTGCTGACCGGTTGCGCCATCGACGGCCACGCGCCGTACCGCGAACTGCTGACCCACGGCTTCACCGTGGACGAGAACGGCCGCAAGATGTCCAAGTCGCTGGGCAACACCATCGAGCCGGAGAAGGTCAACAACACCCTGGGTGCCGATATCCTGCGCCTTTGGGTTGCCGCTACCGACTACTCCGGTGAAATGGCCGTTTCCGAGCAGATCCTGCAGCGCAGCGCCGACGCCTACCGACGTATCCGCAACACTGCACGCTTCCTGCTCTCCAACCTGTCCGGCTTCGACCCGGCCCGCGACCTGCTGGCCCCGGAAGACATGCTGGCGCTGGACCGCTGGGCCGTAGACCGTACCCTGCTGCTGCAGCGCGAGCTGGAAGAGCACTACAGCGAGTACCGTTTCTGGAACGTCTACTCCAAGGTGCACAACTTCTGCGTGCAGGAACTGGGCGGCTTCTACCTCGATATCATCAAGGACCGCCAGTACACCACCGGCGCCAACAGTGTCGCCCGCCGTTCCTGCCAGACCGCGCTGTACCACATCAGCGAGGCGCTGGTGCGCTGGATCGCGCCGATCCTGGCGTTCACCGCCGACGAGATCTGGCAGTACCTGCCAGGCGAGCGCAACGAGTCGGTAATGCTCAACGGCTGGTACCAAGGCCTGAGCGAGCTGCCAGAAGGCAGCGAACTGGACCGCGCCTACTGGGACCGCGTGATGGCCGTCAAGGCATCGGTCAACAAGGAACTGGAAAATCAGCGTACCGCCAAGGTCATCGGCGGCAACCTGCAAGCCGAAGTCACCTTGTACGCCGACGAAGGCCTGAGCGCCGACCTGGGCAAGCTGGGCGACGAACTGCGCTTTGTGCTGATCACCTCGGCTGCCAGTGTGGTGCCGTTCGTGCAGGCGCCGGCCGAAGCCGTGGCCACCGAAGTCGAAGGCCTCAAGCTGCAAGTGGTCAAGTCCGGCCACGCCAAGTGCGGCCGTTGCTGGCACTTCCGCGCCGACGTCGGCAGCCACCCGGAGCATCCGGAAATCTGCGGCCGTTGCGTCGACAACCTCAGCGGTTCCGGCGAGGTGCGCCACTATGCCTAACCCTGCAGCGGGGCGCTTCGGGCGCCTTGCATGGCTTTGGCTGAGCCTGGTGGTACTGGTCCTCGACCAGGCCACCAAGCTGTATTTCAACAACGCCCTGACCATGTACCAGCAGATCGTCGTCATCCCCGACTACTTCAGCTGGACCTTGGCCTACAACACCGGCGCGGCGTTCAGCTTCCTGGCGGACAGCTCCGGCTGGCAGCGCTGGCTGTTCGCCCTGATCGCGGTGGCGGTCAGTGCCGTGCTGGTGGTGTGGCTCAAGCGCCTGGGGCGCAACGAGACCTGGCTGGCCGTGGCGCTGGCGCTGGTGCTGGGTGGCGCGATCGGCAACTTGTACGATCGCGTCGTGCTCGGCCATGTGGTCGACTTCATCCTGGTGCACTGGCAGAACCGCCATTACTTCCCGGCCTTCAACCTGGCCGACAGCGCCATCACCGTCGGTGCGGTGATGCTGGCGCTGGATATGTTCAAGAGCAAGAAGTCCGAGGATCCGGTCCATGACTGACACCCGTATCGGCCAGAACACCGAAGTCACCCTGCACTTCGCGCTGCACCTGGAAAACGGCGACACCGTCGACAGCACGTTCGACAAGGCCCCGGCCACCTTCAAGGTTGGCGATGGCAACCTGCTGCCAGGTTTCGAGAACGCGCTGTTCGGCTTCAAAGGCGGTGACAAGCGTACCGTCGTGGTGGCCCCGGAGAACGCCTTCGGCCAGCCCAACCCGCAGAACGTGCAAGTCATGCCGCGGTCCCAGTTCGAGGGCATGGAGTTGTCCGAAGGGCTGTTGATCATCTTCAACGACGCCGCCAACACCGAGCTGCCAGGTGTGGTCAAAGCGTTCGATGACGACCAGGTGACCATCGACTTCAATCACCCATTGGCTGGCAAGACCCTGACCTTCGAGGTGGAGATCCTCGAGGTGAAGGCCCTGTAAGCCTGGAGCCGAGCATGCAAATCAAACTCGCCAACCCTCGCGGCTTCTGCGCGGGGGTCGACCGGGCGATCGAGATCGTCAACCGCGCGCTGGAAGTCTTCGGCCCGCCGATCTACGTGCGTCACGAAGTGGTGCACAACAAGTTCGTGGTGGAAGACCTGCGCAACCGTGGCGCCATCTTCGTCGAAGAGCTGGACAAGGTACCGGACGATGTCATCGTCATCTTCAGTGCCCACGGCGTTTCCCAGGCCGTGCGCCAGGAAGCCGCTGGCCGTGGCCTGAAAGTGTTCGATGCCACCTGCCCGCTGGTGACCAAGGTGCACATCGAAGTGGCCAAGTACAGCCGCGACGGCCGTGAGTGCATCCTCATCGGCCACGAAGGGCACCCGGAAGTCGAAGGCACCATGGGCCAGTATGACGCCAGCAACGGTGGCGCCATCTACCTCGTCGAAGACGAGGAGGATGTTGCCAACCTGCAGGTGAAGGACCCGGACCACCTGGCGTTCGTTACCCAGACCACACTGTCGATGGACGACACCAGCCGCGTCATCGACGCCCTGCGTGCGCGTTTCCCGAACATTGGTGGCCCGCGCAAGGACGACATCTGCTACGCCACCCAGAATCGCCAGGACGCGGTCAAGCAACTGGCGGACGAGTGTGATGTGGTACTGGTGGTCGGCAGCCCGAACAGTTCCAACTCCAACCGCCTGCGCGAGCTGGCCGAGCGCATGGGCACCCCGGCTTACCTGATCGACGGTGCCGAGGACCTGCAGCGTGGCTGGTTCGACCAGACGGCGCGGATCGGCATCACCGCCGGTGCTTCTGCCCCTGAAGTGTTGGTGCGTGGCGTGATCGAACAGCTCAAGGCCTGGGGTGCCACCGGCGCTGAAGAACTGGATGGGCGGGAAGAGAACATCACCTTCTCCATGCCCAAGGAGCTGCGGGTTCGGTCGCTGATCTGACCGCGCTTTCGGGCGCGATCTCCCTGTAGGAGCGGCCTTGTGTCGCGAACGGGCTGCAAGGCAGCCCCAAGATTTCAGCGTTAGAGCTGGCATTGCCGGGGCCGCTTTGCGGCCCGTTCGCGACACAAGGCCGCTCCTACAGAGACTGCGTCGATCTGCTGGCGGAGCCTTTGCACCGGGAGTTTCTGGCCTCTCCCATTTCTACCCTGACCCTGCCAGTCTGTGCCATCACCACTCGATACTGGCTAGTTGGGGTCAAGCGCTCGCAAACCTCCATCGTTGAACCAAACCAGTTATTGTTCGCCCCCAGCGGAACCCCCTGCGCACTGAACTTCAGTTGCCCGCCGCCATTGCTGGTGATCGTCAGCGCCCGTGAAAGGCGCTGCTCGCGCAGCACCTGCTGGTTATGCTCCAGCATCACCCGCCAACCATTCCCCCAATCACCATCCAGCGCCTGCACCAGCACCGGCTGGCTCTGCAGCATGGCATGGCTGCGCGCACTGCGCAGCGCCTGCGCCAAGTCACGCGCAGCCGCCGCCCTGTGCAGGTCGTCGCTCAATCTGGCGTAGGCCGGCATGCCGAGCTGTGTCAGCAATATGGCCACCGCCAGGGCCGACAACATTTGTATCAGTGTTACACCTCGTTGCTTCACCGTGCATTCCTCCCTGGAAGTGCTTGGCTATAGCTTCACGGTCGTTGGACCGGCGGTCCAGTCGCCCGGGTTCAATGCAATTGCAGGAAAAGTCGCAGGAGGTGCAGGGATGCGCGCAATACAACGGGGCATGACGCTTCTGGAAGTGTTATTGGCGGTGGGCGTGGTGGCCGTGGGTATGTTCGCAGCAGCAGGCTTGCAACTGCGGGCATTGCAAGCTGCCGAGGACGCGCGCCGCGATGGGCAGGCGCTGATGGCGGCGCACAGTGAGCAGGAAAGGGGGCGGCCATGAGGCGCGGCCAGCGTGGTTTCGGCTTGCTTGAGGTGATGCTGGCGCTGACCATCGGGTTGCTGCTGTTGGCGGCCGCCAGCCAGCTCTTTACCTCGGCCCACCACGCATGGCGGCTGCAAAGCACGGCAGTACGCATGCAGGATGAGGCACGCCTGGCATTGCTGCGAATGGCCCAGGATATCCGCATGACCGGGATGTTCGGCTGCCTGCGACTTCGGCCACAGCACTTCAGCAGTTCCAGCGCAGAGCACGCATTTACCCGGCCGATGGAAGTCGAAGCATCCACCCTGAGCCTGGTCGTGACGGAGTTGCCTGGGCAAGCCGGGGCGCCGCTGTGGTTCCTGCACACGGACTGCACAAGCGAAGTGTCTGTGGATGACAAGTTGAAGGAGGGCTACCCACAGGTTTACCCCATCAGCAGATATGTCTACCAGCTCCAGGGCAATACGCTGAAATTCAAACGCAACAACAGCAACTTCCAGCCGCTGGTTGAGAATGTGCGGTCCATGCGTTTCCAGCGTGTGCAAGTGGCGCAAGGTGAGCGGGTGGATATTGCCCTGACGCTTTACGAACCCACGCTCGAACTCGAACAACGCCATGAACTGAGCGTGGCGATCCGCAATCCGGTGCCGGCCTCATGAGTGGTCAGCGTGGCATCGTCCTGTTGGTGGCCCTGGTCTTGAGCACGCTGCTGGGGTTGCTTGCGGCGTCCGCCCTGCGTGATGCGCTAGCGGCAACGCGGATGACTGGTTATCTGAGCGAAGGCCTGCTGGCGCTGGAGCAGGCCGAGGACACGTTGCTGGCAGGGGCAGGCGAGCTCGAACGGGCTCCTCCCGACCCTTGCAAAGTGTGCCCGCCACCAGTTCGACCGCACGATCTGAGCGGGCAGTGGCAGCGCACACGAACTGGCTACTTCCACTTGCAGAATCTGGGTACCAGCGATTACGCCGCGCATATGCCGGAAGGGCAGCAGGTCACCCTGTACCGAGTCACCGCCGTCAGCCTGCAAACCCAGTCACGGCATGTGCTGGAAGCGGTCTATGCCATGGACGGCGACACAACCCGGCGCATTGCCTGGCGGCAGAGATTGCGAGGAGACTGACATGCAGCAAGGCTTGAGCCTGATCGAGTTGTTGATTGTGCTGGCCGTGACCGGCATTCTGGCAGCCATTGCCTACCCCAGTTACAGCGACCAGTTACGGCGAGCTGCGCGCAGCGAAGTGGTTGGCCTGCTGCATGATGCCGCCCTGCGCCTGGAACGCCACCGCGTACGCACTGGCCAATACGCCGAGGGCGACCCGGCCTTGCCCGATGGTACCCGCTATTACAGCCTGCAGGCCCAGCGTGACAGCGACACCTTCACGCTGCGCGCCCGGCGGCTGCCGAACGGGCTGATGGCACAGGACCGCTGCGGCGATTTCCAGCTCGACCAGGCTGGCGTGCAGCGCAATCCGGGGGCCGTCGAAGACAGCGTGCACTGCTGGGGAAGCTGAAGGTTGAATGATGCCCGGTGCATCGCGGATTTACTTCAGGTGTTGGATCGACAGATGAGCAAGCAAGTAGTGGTGGTCGGTGGCGGGGTGATCGGCCTGCTGACGGCATTCAACCTGGCGGCGAAGGTCGGGCAGGTGGTGGTGTGTGATCAGGGTGAAGTCGGCCGCGAGTCGTCCTGGGCCGGCGGTGGCATCGTCTCGCCACTGTACCCGTGGCGCTACAGCCCTGCGGTGACCGCCTTGGCACACTGGTCGCAAGACTTTTATCCACAGCTGGGCGAGCGCTTGTTCGCCAGCACCGGCGTCGACCCCGAAGTGCACACTACCGGCCTGTACTGGCTCGACCTGGACGACGAGGCCGAAGCGCTGGCCTGGGCCGAGCGTGAGCAGCGGCCGCTGAGTGCCGTGGATATCTCGGCGGCCTATGACGCAGTGCCAGTGCTGGGCCCAGGCTTCAAGCGTGCGATCTACATGGCCGGCGTGGCCAACGTGCGCAACCCGCGCCTGGTGAAGTCGCTCAAGGCGGCGTTGCTGGCGTTGCCCAACGTGACCTTGCGTGAGCACTGCCAGATTACCGGCTTCGTCGAGCAAGGCGGCCGCGTGACCGGTGTGCAGACGGCAGACGGTGTGCTGGCAGCGGATGAGGTGGTGCTGAGTGCCGGCGCCTGGAGTGGCGACCTGCTGCGTACGCTAGGCCTGGAGCTGCCGGTGGAGCCGGTGAAGGGCCAGATGATTTTGTTCAAGTGTGCCGACGACTTCCTGCCGAGCATGGTGCTGGCCAAGGGGCGCTATGCGATCCCCCGGCGTGACGGGCATATTCTGGTGGGTAGCACGCTGGAGCATGCCGGGTACGACAAGACCCCGACCGGGGAGGCGTTGGAGAGCCTGAAGGCGTCGGCGGTGGAGTTGCTGCCTGAGCTCGAGGGGGCCCCGGTGGTGGCGCATTGGGCCGGGCTGCGGCCGGGGTCACCGGAAGGTATTCCGTATATCGGGCCGGTACCGGGGCATCAGGGGTTGTGGTTGAACTGTGGGCATTACCGCAACGGGCTGGTGCTGGCGCCGGCTTCATGCCAACTGTTTACCGACCTGTTGACCGGGGCAGAGCCGATCATTGACCCGGCGCCGTATGCGCCAGTCGGGCGTTTGAACTGAGGGCCTCTTCGCGGGTAAACCCGCTCCCACAGGGATCGCACGGTTTTCGAAACCTGCGATGTACCTGTGGGAGCGGGTTTACCCGCGAAAGGGCCGGAGAGGGCAGTAGGGGTTTCAGCCGGTAATCGGTGCCTGCAAGTGCCGGCTCGGGTAATGCTGCTCATACACCTTGCACACTCGCAGCACCTGCTCATCGGCAAAGCGCCCGGCGACCACCTGCAGCCCCACCGGCAACCCCTCGCGGGTGAACCCGCACGGCACCGAAGCCGCTGGCTGCTGGGTCAGGTTGAAGGGATAGCTGAACGGCGTCCACTCCATCCACTGCGCCATCCCCGACCCAGGCGGCACATTGTGCCCGGCCTCGAATGCCACCAGCGGTAGCATTGGCGATACCAGCACATCATAGCGCCGGTGGAAGGCATTCATCCTGGCGATCAACTCTGCCCGTGCCTCCAGGGCCTGGGTGTATTCGCCAAGGCTGATTCGCGCTCCCTGTTCGGCAATCCAGCGCAGCCCTGGGTCAAGCAGCGCCCGCTGTTCATCGCTGAACGCACTGGCCAACCGCGCCGCACCGGCAAACCACAGGGTGTTGAACGTCTCCAGCGGGTCGCCGAACCCCGGGTCGACTTCTTCAACCTTTGCGCCCAGCCGTGCCAGGCGCTGCACGGCCTGGGCCACCAGTGCCTGGACCTGCCGGTCGACCTGCACGTAGCCGAAGTTGGCACTGTAGGCGATGCGCAGGCCGCTCAGGTCCTGCTCCTGGCCCAGCCACGGCGCTTGCCTGGGTGCGCCAGCCAGCCCGTCACGGGCATCGGGGCGGGCGACGCAGTCGAGCATCAGTACCGAATCGTCGACGGTGCGCGTCATCGGCCCCAGGTGCGACAGCACGGTCATTGCACTGGCGGGCCATTGCGGTACGTAGCCAAAGGTCGGCTTGATGCCGAACGTGCCGGTAAAGGCGCAGGGGATGCGAATCGAGCCGCCGGCATCGCTGCCCTGGTGCAGTACGCCCAGGTTCAGTGCGGCTGCCGCCGCGGCACCACCGGACGAGCCGCCGGCGGTCAGCCGGGTATCCCAGGGGTTGCGGGTGATGCCGTACAGCGGGTTGTCGGTCACCCCCTTCCAGCCGAACTCCGGCGTGGTGGTCTTGCCCACCAATACAGCGCCGGCTTCGCGCATGAACGCCGTGAAGGGCGCATCGACTTCCCACGGGCCGGCGCCCGAGGTGGTGCGCGAGCCCTTGCGTGTGGGCATGCCGCGGGTCAGGGTCAGGTCCTTGATCGAGGCGGGTACGCCATCCAGCCGGCCGCAGGGCTCGCCACGCTGCCAGCGCTGTTCGCTGGCGCGGGCGGCGACGCGGGCACCTTCGCCGTCGACATGGCAATAGGCGTTGACCGCCGGGTTGTGCAGGTCGATGCGCGCCAGCACATCGTCGATCACCTCGACCGGTGACAGTTGGCGGCGCTGGTACAACTCGAGCAGTTCGACGGCGGTGAACTCGCCAATCGCGGTTTTCTGGGTCATTTCAACGGGCTCCCGGGTTGGCGGCCTGGAACATGGCGCGCAGCAGAACATCGCAGCCATCGGCCAGGTCCTGTGGCGCGGCATTTTCGATTTCGTTGTGGCTGATGCCGCCCTCGCAGGGCACGAAGATCATCCCGGCCGGGCCCAGTTCGGCGAGGAAGATTGCGTCGTGGCCGGCGCCGCTGACGATATCCATGTGGCTCAGGCCCAGCTCCCGCGCGCCTTGGCGCACGGCGTCAACGCACTGCTCGGCGAAGTACAGCGGCGGGAAGTCGGCGGTTGGCGTCAGTTCAAAACTCAATCCGTGCCTTGCCGTGCTGGTTTCAATGGCTGCGCGTACTTCGCTGACCATGGTGGCGAGGTGCTCGGGGTCGAGGTGGCGCAGGTCGATGGTCATCTGCACCTGGCCGGGGATGACATTGCGCGAGCCCGGGTGCAGGTTCAGGCAGCCGACGGTGCCGCAGGCATGCGGCTGGTGGGCGTGCGCCACGCGGTTGACCGCAGCCACCACCTCGGCGGCACCGACCAGGGCATCCTTGCGCAGGTGCATCGGAGTAGGGCCGGCATGGGCCTCTACGCCGGTCAGTACCAGGTCGAACCATTTCTGCCCAAGGCAGCCCTGGACCACGCCAATGGTGGTGCGCTGGTCTTCCAGCACCGGGCCCTGTTCTATATGCGCCTCGAAGTAGGCGCCGACGGCATGCCCGGTGGGCACGCGCGGGCCGGCGTAACCAATGCGCTGGAGTTCCGCGCCTACCGACAGGCCCTGGTCGTCGACCTTGGCCAGGGTCTCCTGCAGGCCGAACTTACCGGCGAACACCCCCGAGCCCATCATGCATGGCGGGAAGCGCGAGCCTTCCTCGTTGGTCCATACCACCACTTCCAGCGGGGCTTCGGTGGTCAGGTTCAGGTCGTTCAGGGTGCGCAGCACCTCGAGGCCGGCCATGACGCCGTAGCAGCCATCGAACTTGCCGCCGGTGGGTTGGGTGTCGATGTGGCTGCCGGTCATCACCGGTGGCAGTGCCGGGTTGCGGCCGGGGCGGCGGGCGAAGATGTTGCCGATGGCGTCGATGCTGACCGTACAACCGGCTTCTTCGCACCAGCGCACGAACAGGTCGCGGGCCTGGCGGTCGAGGTCGGTCAGGGCCAGGCGGCATACGCCGCCTTTGGCGGTGGCGCCGAGCCGGGCCAGGTCCATCAGCGATCGCCAGAGGCGTTCGCGGCTGACCAGCGGGCCCTGGCCGAGCAGGTGTTGCGAGGGATCGATGCGGGTGTTCATGGTTCATCTCTCCTGAAAGTACTGGGTTGCGTGTACCGGCCTCTTCGCGGGTGAACCCGCTCCCACAGGGATATCACCGGCCTGAAGACAGTGAGGTCTCTGTGGGAGCGGGTTTACCCGCGAAGAGGCCGGCACAGGTAAACAAGGTCTGGGTCAGGCGCTCAGGGCCAGATACCGGTTCTTGACACTCGGGTCCTCGCGGAACTGCGCCGCACTGCCCTGGTAGGCAACCCGACCCTGCTCCAGCACGTAATGGCGGTCAGCCAGGGCGTCGCAGACCATCAGGTTCTGCTCCACCAGCAGGATCGACAGGCCTTCGTCCTTGATCCGCCGCAAAATCTTCACCAGCTCGTCGACAATCACCGGGGCCAGGCCTTCAGTCGGTTCGTCGAGGATCAGCAGCTTCGGCCCGTTGAGCAGGGCGCGGGCGATGGCCAGCATCTGCTGTTCGCCGCCGGAAAGGGCGAAACCGCCGTTGCGGCGCCGTTCCTTCAGCCGTGGGAACATGCTGTACACGTCTTCCAGCTGCCAGCGGCTGTCCTTGCGTGCGGCAATCCTCAGGTTTTCCTCAACGCTGAGCTGGCGAAAGATGCCGCGGTGCTCCGGTACCAGGGCAATGCCGAGCCGGGCGATATCGAAGATTTCGCGGCCGACCAGCTGCTGGCCGTTGAAGCTGATCTGCCCCTGCCGTGGGCGGACGATGCCGAGGATGCTGCGCAGGGTGGTGGTCTTGCCCGCGCCGTTGCGCCCCAGCAGGGTCACCAGTTCGCCAGCCTCGACCTTGAGCGAGACGCCTTCGAGCACATGGCTCTTGTCGTAGTAGGAATGGATCGAATCGACGTTGAGCATCAGGCGGTCTCTCCAAGGTAGGCGGTGCGGACACGCTCGTCGTTGCGCACCTGTTCAGGGGTACCCTCGACCAGGATCTGGCCGTGGCTCATCACCGTGATGCGCTGGCTGATTGACATGACGATGCTCATGTTGTGCTCGATCAGCAGCACGGTGTGGTCGCGGCCGAGGTCGCTGATCAGGTCGGTCATCACCGGGATATCGTCGATGCCCATGCCCGAAGTGGGCTCGTCGAGCATCAGCAGTGCAGGTTTGGCGCAGATCGACATGCCCACTTCCAGCACCCGTTGCTGGCCGTGCGACAACTCGCCGGCCAGGGTCTCGGCGCGGGCGGTCAGCTTCAGGCGCTCCAGCACCTGGTCGGCAGTGTTCCAGTGGCTGCGCTTGTGCTCGACGCTACGCCAGAAGTTCAGCGCACCCAGGCCATCGCGGCCCTGGGCGGCCAGGCGCAGGTTTTCGCGCACCGACAGGTTCTGGAACAGGCTGGTGAGCTGGAACGAACGGGCCATGCCCAGCGCCACGCGCCCGTGGGACGGCTTGCGGATGATGTCCTGGCCGTTGAACAGGATCTTGCCCGCAGTGGCCTGGCGCTCGCCGGTCAGGCAGTGGAACAGGCTGGTCTTGCCGGCGCCGTTGGGGCCGATGATGGTGTGGATGGAGCCGGCGCGGACCTTGAGGTCGACGCCCGCAACCGCCTTGAACGGGCCGTAGGCCAGCTCCAGCTGGCGGGTTTCCAGGAGGTAGTCACTCATCACAGGGTCTCCTTGGTCTTGGCCTGGGGTTTGTCATCGGCATTGCGGTTAGCCAGCAGGCGCTTGCCCAGTTCTGCCAGGCCGCCCCACAGGCCGCCACGCATGAACACCACCACCAGGATCAGGATCACCCCAAGCAGCATCAGCCAGCGCGGCCACAGCTCCGACAGCACGTCACCCAGCAACACGATGGCGCCGGCCCCCAGCAGCGAGCCGAACAGCGAGCCGGTGCCACCGACGATGGTCATGATCAGGATGTTCTCGCTCATCATCAGGTCGATGTTCGACAGCGGCGCAAAGTGCAGCAGCATGGCGTACAGCGCCCCGGCAATACCGGTGATGGCACCCGACAGCATGAACACCAGGATCTTGAAGTGACGGGTGTCGTAGCCGATGGCTGCGGCGCGTGTCTCGTTTTCGCGGATGGCCAGCAGGGTGCTGCCGAATGGTGAGCGGATCACCCGCAGGGCGCCGGCAAAGATCAGCAGGAACAGCACCGCGACGAATACATAAAAGTGCCTTGGGTCGGCCAGGTCGACCAGCACATGGCCGGCGATTTCGATATTGGGCCGGGGCACATCGAGCAGGCCGTTGTCACCGCCGGTCCAGCCGCTGAGGGTGTAGGCCAGGAAGTAGGCCATCTGGCTGAAGGCCAGGGTCAGCATGACGAAGTAGATACCCGTGCGGCGGATCGCCAGGGCACCTACCAGCAGCGCCAGGAAGGCACCGAACACGGCGGCGCCAAGCAGCGCGGCGAACATGCCCCACTGCAGGTGGATCATCAGCAGCGCCGCGCCATAGGCGCCCACGCCAAAGAAGATGCCCTGGCCGAACGACAGCAGGCCGGTGTAGCCGAGCAGCAGGTTGCAGGCCAGCGCCGCCAGGGCAAAGATCAGGATCTCGGTGGCCAGGGTGGCCGATGGCAGCAGCAGCGGCAGCGCCACCAGGCTGGCGACCACCAGCAACAGCAGGGCCGGGGCGCGGCCCTTGGCGACCGGCAATGGGTTTTTCTCGCTCATCTCAGGCTCTCCCGAACAGGCCATAGGGACGGACCAGGATCACTGCGGCCATGGCGCCGTAGATCATCAGGCTGGCGCCTTGCGGCCAGAGGCTGGTCATCATGCTTTGCACCACACCCACCAGCAGGCCGCCGACCAGTGCACCGCCGAACGAGCCCATGCCGCCGATCACCACCACCACGAAGGCGATGCCGAGGATTTCCGGGCCGACGAAGGGCTGGGCGCCACGCAGCGGTGCGAACAGCACGCCCGCCACGCCGGCCAGGCCCACGCCCAGGGCGAAGGTCAGGGAGAACAGGCGGAAGATGTTGGTGCCCAGCAGCGACACGGTTTCGGTGCTTTCGCTGCCGGCCCGCACCAGGGCGCCGAAGCGGGTGCGCTCCAGCAGCAGCCACAGGCCAAGGCCGATCAGCGCGGCGAAACCGATCAGGAACAGCCGGTAGTAGGGGTAGATGAAGTCGCCGACGATCAGCACCCCGCGCAGCTCCGGTGGCACCGCGATGTTCTTGCCCACCGGGCCCCAGATCAGTACCGAGGCTTCCTGGATGATCAGCGCGATACCAAGGGTGACGAGGATCTGGAAAGTGTGCGGCAGGTGGTAGATGCGCTTGATCAGCAGGCGCTCGACCGCCCAGGCCAGCGCCGCCACCACCAGTGGTGCGATCAGCAGGGCAAGCCAGAAATTACCGGTAATGGCCACGGCGGTGTAGCACAGGTAGGCGCCCAGCAAGAAAAACGCGCCGTGGGCGAAGTTGACGAAGTTGAGCAGGCCGAAAATGATCGTCAGGCCCACGGCGATGAGGAAGTAGATCATCCCCAGGCCCAGGCCGTTGAGCAGTTGGAACAGGTACAAATCGAGCATGAGCGTGCCCTCGACAGCGCGCGGTGCGGCTGCCTGTACGAGTGTGTGTGACTGACGCCGTGGCTTCAGGCCAGGGCGCAACCGGTGTGGTCGACTTCGACGAACGAGCGGCCCGAGCTGATGACTTCGGCCAGGTCGTCCTCGTCGCGCATCTGCCCCTGGGGCTTGCCGCGCAGCAGGTAGTAGTCCTTGAGCACCTGGTGGTCGCCCGGGCGGATCAGTTCTTCGCCGGTGGGGCCCTGAAAGCGCATGCCCTGCAACGCCGCGGACACCGCGGCGCCATCCAGGCTGCCGGCCTTGATGATGGCTTCGAGCATGACCTTGGTGCCGATGTAGTCGGCCGCCAGCGGGTAGTTGGGGTTGATGCCATAGGCCTTGCGGGTGGCTGCGACCAGCTGTTTGTTCAATGGGGTATCGACCTGGTGCCAGTACTGCGCGCCCAGGTACACGCCTTCGAGCACGTCGCTGCCCAGCTCCTGGAACTGGTCGAGGCCGGCGGACCACACCATCAGCACTTTCATGCGCTCCTTGATGCCGAAGTTCACTGCCTGGCGCAGGGCGTTGGACGCCTGGCTGCCGAAGTTGAGCAGCACCAGCACATCAGGCTTGGCGGCGATGGCGTTGGTCAGGTAGCCGGAAAACTCCTGCTCCTGCAGCGAGTGGTAGCTGTTGCCGATGTGTTCCACGCCGAGCTCGGCGAACACCTTGCGGGCATTGTCCAGCAGGGCATCGCCGAACACGTACTGCGGGGTGATGGTGTACCAGCGCTTGGCCTGAGGGAGTTGGCGGCTCATCGGCACCAGCGTTTCGCGGATGGCGCCGTAGGTGGGCACCGACCAGCGGAAGGTCGAGGCATTGCAGTCCTTGCCGGTAATTTCATCGGCGCCGACAGGGGTCATGAACACACCGCCGGCCTTGTGGATTTCCTTCGACACCGCCAGTGCCGAGGACGACAGCGTGCAGCCCTGGAAGAAGCGTGCGCCATCCTGGCCGATGGCTTCCTGCACCTTGCGCACCGCCTTGCCGGCGTTGCCTTCGGTGTCGATGACCTTGTACTTGAGCGGGTGGCCGAGCAGTTGCGGGTGTTCGGCGATAGCCAGGCGCGAGCCCATGTCGGCGTACTTGCCGTAGCTGGCGAAGGCGCCAGACATCGACTTGAGCCCATAGAAGGTCAACGGTTGGTCGGCGAATGCCCGGTGCGCCCCCAGGGGGAGGCTACCTAAGGCACCCAGGGCAAGGCCTGCCTTGAGCAGGGTACGTCTTTGCATGAGTAACTCCTTGGTTGTGGTTATTAGGCAGGAGTGGCAATGACAAAGCGGGTACGGCCGGGCCTGTGTGCAGGCCTCTTTCCAGGCGGATCAGTGGTGGTGTTCGAACTCCAGCAGGAAGTTGCGGGCAACCTCGCCTTCCAGCGCGGTCATGTGGTGTTCGGCGTCGCACATGTGTTCGTGCATCAGCCGGCGTACGGCGGGCTCGTCGCTGGCGCGCAGGGCGGTGAGCAGTTGCTTGTGGTAGGCGATGTTGGCAGCGGCGAATTGCTGGCGCTTGGGCAGGTAGGCTTTTTTCAGCACCACCAGGTCACGCAGCAGGTCGTTGAGGAACACCGCCATGAAACGCAGTAGCGGGTTGGAGCAGCGGTCGGCCAGCAGGGTGTGGAACTCCAGCTCGGCCAGGCGCTGTTCGCGCTGGCCTTCCTCGCTGTCCTCCGGTGCGCTGCAGAAGTCGATGTTGGCCTGCAGCGCGGCGTAGTCGGCTTCGCTCAGCTTGCCCATCACCGACACCGCCAGTTCCACCTCGATGACCTTACGCAACTGGTACACCTGTTCGCCGTCCAGGTGCTGGAAGTGCAGGTAGTTGCGCAGTGCGCGGCTGGCAGGTTCGGTGCCGACTTCGTTGAGGTAGGCGCCACCGCTCGGGCCGGTGCGGGTGCTGACCAGGCCCTCGACCTCCAGGGCCTTGAGCGCTTCGCGGGCGGTACCCTTGGAGCACTCGAAATGCTCCATCAGCTCACGCTCGGTGGGCAGGCGGTCGCCGGGGTGCAGCGCTTCGGTGACGATCGAGCGCTTTACCGATTCGACGATCACATCGGACAGCTTCTGGCGCTTGCGTTTGGGTTTGAGCATTTCGCTATTTTTCATATTTATGCGGATAAATAGGA